>DATHLT010000018.1:0-7342 GCA_035487855.1 Solirubrobacteraceae bacterium | reverse complement strand
GCCGCGCCCACCGTGATCGCTGCCACGAGGACCCACTCGGCTGCGCGTGGCTGTCTTCTCACGCGCGCAACGCTAGTCTGATCGGATTGTGGCAAGCGCAGATAGCGACAGCGAGGGTCAGGCACCGGCGTCTCATGAGCCGCGGGAGTGTATGGCCTGCCGCGGCAGCGGCAAGGTGATCTCCAACCTCGGGGGCACGCCCAGCACGATCACCTGCCCTTGGTGTCGCGGCAGTGGGGTACGGGTCGCGGGCATCGACGCGCAGGCGCAGTGGCTCGAGCGCGATGGCGACGGCAAGGGCGATGGCGTCGTGAGCGACGCTGCCCCTGAGCCCGCGGCCTGAGACGCCCTGGCGCTTGTAGGTGCCCAGCAGTCAGGCTGGACGTTCGCGCCGGCAGATTACTTAGCGGCATGTCGGCAGGTTGATCATCTGTCCAAGCGTTCGTGCACCTATAAAGGTCACCGTCGAGCAGGTCGATGCAGCCGCTGACAAAGCCAGTACCGAGGTGCCAAGGCAAGCATCGAAGATGCGTAGCAAAGCCGGCGGCCCTCAAGAGGGGGACGCATCGCCGCTGGAGGCGATTACCAAGGGCTGGCGCCCAAATCGGATCCTAGGAGGATCAAATGTTGTATCGACTGCGCCAGCGTTCGACCGATGAGAGTGGTTTTACACTCATCGAACTTCTGGTCGTTATCCTGATCATCGGCATCCTCGCCGCGATCGCCATCCCGTCGTTGCTGAGCCAGAAGTCCAAGGCGTATGACGCCGGGGCCAAGGAAATGGCTCGCTCTGCTGAGACAACCGCGGAAACCTTCGCGACTGACCACGAAGGCAAATACACCTCGGCTCTGAGTCCGACTGAACTGCACAAATACGAGGTTACGATTCCGACGAGTGCGGCCACAGCGAGTGGCGGTGCTTGGCTTGAAGCTGCCGCTGGAGCCGAAAACGAAGAAGGCTTCACGGTCACCGCAGTTGCCGCGAACACCGGAACCAAATTCACCATTGTCCGTAAAGCCAACGGTGAAGTCGAACGTAAATGCGTCAGCTCAGGCAGTAAGACGGACTGTTCAGGGTCCGCCACCAGTAATTGGTAGTGCATGACGGTGGCGCTGTTAGGCCACGGACATGACGTAGACAAGCAGTGGAGGCGGCCCATGGGCCGCCTCCACATCGTTGGTGGTCGACGATGGCACGACGTCTCGCGGCATGCGTGGCTCCCATACGAGCATCTCGGGATCAAGTTCGACGCTCGCCCTGTCGATGTGTGCATAGATGACACGAGGCCCACGCTCACTACAAGCTGATCAGGGATTTACCCTGGTCGAAATTCTAGTTGTAATCTTGATTATTGGCATCCTTGCTGCGATCGCGATCCCGTCCCTGCTCAGCCAAAAGGGCAAGGCCTACGACGCCAACGCCAAGGAAATGGCACATGAGGCCCAGGTCGCCGCTGAGACGTACTCGACCGACCATGAAGGCGAATACAAGAACCTGAGCGTTGAAGCCCTGCACGCGATCGACTCTTCGATCAACACCGCCGCGGGGAACAACAACGCATACCTCAGCGTCGCCGAAGCCAAGGAATCGAACAAAGGCTACGTAGTAACCGCGATCGCACCCGGTCCCGGTAAAGACACCTTCACGATCGCCCGCAAGGAAAACGGCGAAGTGATCCGCAGTTGCAAATCAGAATCTGCCAAAGCGGGCGGCTGCGCGACAGGCAGCTGGTAGCGTCGAGGTACGTTGCCGGCTCACTGCCGGCTGCGTACCCGGAAGGGCCGCTCAAGCGGCTCCCTGTGCGTGTCGATGAGCTGAGCATGGAGACCGCAACCTTCGCCGGTGTGATGGGAGCGATCTTCGGCTCGTTCCTGAACGTGGTTGTCTATCGTCTGCCGCGACACGAGTCGCTGGTCACTCCGGCCTCGCATTGCCCGTGCTGCGGCACGCCGGTCAAGCCCTACGACAACATCCCGATTCTCTCCTGGCTTTTGTTGCGCGGGCACTGCCGTAGTTGCGGCACCTCTATCTCACCTCGCTATCCGCTCGTCGAGGCGCTAACGGCGGCGCTATGCGTAGGTGCCGTGCTGGTGCATAGCTCGGCGAGCGCCATCGCGCTGAGCCTCGTATTGATTCTGCTGATCGTGCCCGCGGCGCTGATTGACCTCGAGCATCGGATCATCCCCAATCAGATCACCGCGCTAGGCGCGATACTTGCGCTGGCGCTGGGCCTCGCGCTTGACCCCACGGGTGAGCCGGAAAGATTGATCGCCGGCGCCGGCGCGGGCGGGTTCCTGCTGCTCGCCGCGCTGGCATATCCGGGCGGCATGGGCATGGGCGATGTCAAGCTCGCGGGCATGATGGGGCTGTTTCTTGGCGCGGCAGTAGCGCCGGCGCTACTGGTGGCGCTGGTCGCAGGGGTGGCTCTCGGAATTGCAGTGATCTATCGCAAGGGCGCTCAGGCTGGACGCAAGACGGCCGTTCCATTCGGTCCGTTCCTCGCGCTGGGCGCGCTATCGGCGGTGTTTGTCGGTCACCAGCTCGTCGATGTCTACGTCAATCACTTCCTGCACTAAAGCGCTGTCCGGTTAGCGCCGATACCCCCCGTGCGGATGATCCGCCCCGCTGTTTGAGCGCCCAAACGAGATGCAACTCCCTTCACGAATCCCCTCAATGAGCTTGAAGCTTCCGAGTTTCGGGCGCAGCTCCCAAGAAGAGCTCGTCGGCCTGGATATCCAGCCCGGCTTCGTGGCTGCCGTACAGGCACGCGTGAACGGGTCGATCGCCGCCGAGCGGGTTGCGGCATTGCCGCTGCCGGCGGACTCGATGCGCGATGGCGAAGTGATGGATGAAGACGCCGTCAGCGAGACGCTACGCGAGCTCTTCGAGGGCAGCGGACTGAGCAAGCAGGTGCGCATCGGCGTTGCCAACCAGCGCACGGTGTTGCGCACGCTCGAGCTGCCGCCCGTATCCGATCAGAAGGAACTCGCAGCCGCGGTGAACTTCCAGGCCCAGGACCAGGTGCCGATGCCGCTCAACAACGCCGTCATGGACTTCCATCCGCTTGGCATCGTCGACACTCCTGCTGGCCCTCGTCAGCGAGTCGTGCTGGTGGCCGCACAGCGAGACATGATCGAACGGCTGCTCGCGGCGGTGCGCCGTGCCGGGCTAACCGCCAAGGGAGTAGATCTTTCGGCGTTTGCGCTGATTCGCTCGCTATATCGCGCCGACCCCGAGCAGACCGGTCGCGTGCTCTACCTGAACGTCGACGGGTTGACCAATCTCGCGATCGCCGAGGGCACCGTGTGCCGCTTCACCCGCGTCGTGGGTAGCGGGCTCGAGGGGATGGCCAGCGAGCTGGCCGAGCGCCGCAGCATCGCTCTCACCGAGGCACGGTCGCTGCTTGCAGCCGTTGACCTGACCGCACCCGTCCGCCACGAACAGGAGCTGGCTCCCCAGGTACTCGCCCCCGAGGCCGACGTGCCTGCAGATCAGGAGTCGTCCCAGGCACACGAGGGAGGCGAGCAGGCCGCCAGCGCCGGGGATGCCGAGGACAGCGAGCGTGCCATGAGCTACGAGGAGCTGACTGCGGTGGAGAGCGCCCCCACCGCGGAGGCTGCTCACTCGGATGCCGACCTGCGCATCGTGCTCGAGAACGGCATCCGCGACATCTCTGGTGAGGTACGCAACTCGCTCGACTTCCACCGCTCGCAAGACGGCGGCGGGGAGGTCTCCCACGTTGTGATGAGCGGCTGCGCCCAAGACATCCCAGGCTTTGCCGAGGCGCTACAGGCGTCGTTGGGTGTGGAGGTTCGTTGCGGTGAGATCAGCCTGCTCGACCCGACAATCGCTGAGACAATCTCACCGCATCGGCTAGCCGTCGCCACTGGCCTGGCGGCCGCGGAGGCTCCACAATGAGAGCCGTAAACCTATTGCCCGTCGAGCAGCGCCCGGGCCAGTCAGTCGGTGCCGGACGCTCCCAGGGAGGCGCATATGCCGTGCTGGCGACGGTCGGCGGGCTCGCGCTGATGGCGTTCCTCTATGGCGAGGCCAAGCACGAGGTCAGCTCTCGACGCGCACAGGCCGCCGAGGTCACCGAGCAGGCGCATCAGGCGCAGGCCAATGCAGAACGCCTCGCGCCGTACACCAGCTTCATCGCGCTACGCAACCAGCGCATGCAGGATGTGGAAACGCTCGTCGACTCACGCTTCGACTGGGCCCACGTGTTGCACGAGTTCGGCCGGGTCCTGCCCGCAGCGGCGTCGATCTCGTCGCTGGCCGGCACGATCGGCTCATCAGCCGCTAGTTCGAGCCTGGCAGCTGCGCCTGCGCCGACGGCGTCGACCCCCGTTGCGGGCGCTTCCTCGGCTGGCTCTGTGTCCTCGGCAACACCGACCGGCAGCGTTCCAACTTTCACGCTCGTCGGTTGTGCCACCAGCCAAGCTGCGGTCGCGCTGACGCTCGAACGCTTCCGTCTGATCGATGGTGTCAAGGAAGTCACGCTGCAGAGCGCGACTGCGGGCACCGCTACTAGCAGCGCCGGCGCCAGCGGCGGATGCGCAGGCCGTGACTCGTCGTTCAGTGCTCAGATTATCTTCGACCCGCTGCCGAGTGCTGCGGCGGTCTCCACTGCGACGAAGGCCGTATCCGACCCGAATGGCACGAGTGCCCCGGCTCCCAGCGCACCTACGACGAGCACCGGATCAGGGGTGAAAGCAAGATGACCGGACGTGACCGCATGGTTCTGATCGGCGTCCTAGTTGTCGTCGCCTTGGGGGCGGCATGGATGCTCGCCGTCTCGCCAGAGCGTAAGCAGGCAGCCACGCTCGGCACAGAAGTTGCTGCTGCCAAGACGCAGCTTGCGAGCGCCGAAGGTCAGCTGGCCAACGCGCGTGCGGCACAGTCGCAGTACGCGGCTTCATATTCGTCGGTCGTCAGCCTCGGCAAAGCCGTGCCGCCGACCCAGGAAGTGCCGGCTCTGATCGATCAGATCGCGCATGCGACCCACGATAAGAACGTTGATTTCACATCCATCACGAGCGGTTCTGGAACCACGAGCGCGGTATCAAGCGCGTCGAGCTCCTTCGTCCAGCTCCCGTTCACGTTCACCTTCGTGGGCAGCTACTTCGATCTGGAACATCTCTTCGGTCAGCTCACCGACTTCGCGACGCCCACCCCTGCCGGTGCGCTACAGGTCAACGGACGCCTGCTTACCGTTCAGAGTGTACGGCTCGCCCCGTCGACAACCAGCAGCTCCAAGCCAGGTGAAAGTCTCGATAGCCACCTGACTGCGACGATCAGCGCTACCGCATACACGCTCCCCGCCAGCCAGGGTCTCACTGCCGGCGCTACCGCCACATCGCCAACGGGCGCCACCACGCCCGCCGCGAGCACCGGCTCCGCGAGTCCTTCAACGCCCGCTGCGATCGTGAAAGTGACACCATGACCGAGTTCCTAGGATCATTGAAGGCAGACCTACTCGACCGCCGATTTCTACCGCTCGTGGCACTAGCGGTCGCCGCGTTGCTGGGTGCGATTGCCTATGTCGTTCTGGGGGGGAGTTCCACTGCCACCACGCCGCCGGCTGCCGTCTCGCCGAGTGTCGCCACTGCATCCACAGGCTTGACCGTCAGCCAGACCAGCCCGGAAAAGGCAGCTGCCGAGGTGACCAATGGTGGTGCTACCCAACAGCGCGGAACGGCACGCAACCCCTTCGCACCACTTCCGGAAGAAAAGGCAAAGATCGCCACTACGAGCGCGGATTCTACGACGAGCGCCGGCGGCTCCTCGGGCACGAGCAGCGGTCTGGGTTCGAGCTCCACGTCGACCACGCCGAGCACGACCACGCCGACCACGCCCACCAAGCCGGCTACGCCGAGCAAACCGAAGACTGTCTACCACGTCGCGGTGCTGGTCGGCGAACTGGCCACCGGTGTCACGCTGACACCGATCGAGAACCTCAAGCTGGTGACCCCGCTGCCCTCAGATCAGCTCGCGTTGGTCGTCTTCCGTGGCGTCACCGCGGGCGGCAAGAGCGCTACCTTCACGCTTGTCGGCGAAGCGATCCTGCACGGAGAGGGGACATGCCTGCCGATCGCCTCGCAGTGCGAAGCGATCGATCTGCGAGCAGGGCAGTCTGAGCAACTCGAATACCTCAAGCCGACAGGGCAGACCGTCACATACGAACTGAAGGTCGTCAGCATCACGTCCGAAAAAGCCTCTGCCGCCGCCTTCAGGGACTCGCTGCACGGCACGTCCAAGGTCGGTCGCGAGCTGCTCAGCCACGACGGCCTGGAGACGATTCCCTACCTGCATTTCTCTGCCGCCGCTGGTGTGCTGGTGTTCGCCGGACACCGTGCCTTCGCAGCACGTGCCCATAGCTCTGCGCACCGCCACCACAGCCGCTAAGCGCCCAGCAAATAAGCTAGGGGCTGTGACGCTCCGTCTCATAACCGCCGGCGAGTCGCACGGCCCCGGCTTGACATGCATCGTTGAGGGGCTGCCCGCTGGCCTTGAGCTCTCCGCGGAGGACCTCAACCGCGACATGGCACGCCGTCAGCTCGGCCACGGCCGCGGTGGGCGGATGAAGATCGAGCGCGACAGCGCAGAGGTAACGGGCGGGGTGCGTCATGGACGCACACTGGGAGGACCGGTGGCGCTACAGGTCGCCAACCGCGACTACGCCAACTGGGAGGAGCGAATGAATCCTTGGCCAGTATCGGATCCCGCCCACCCGATCCCCGAGGTGCACTTGCCGCGCCCGGGGCACGCCGATCTGGTGGGCACGCAGAAGTATAAGCAAAGCGATGTGCGCAACATTCTCGAGCGGGCCTCCGCGCGCGAGACCGCAGCGCGTGTCGCTGGAGGTGGCCTGTGTAAGGCATTCCTGCGAGCGCTGGGCGTCAGCGTCCACTCGCACGTGATCCAGATCGCCTCCGTGCATGCCCCCGCACACGAGCGGCCACTAGCGGTGGCAGACTTCGCCGAGGTCGACAGCTCACCGGTGCGGTGCCTGGATGGCGAGGCATCGAAAGCGATGGTGCGCGAGATCGACCAGCTACGCAAGGCCAACGAGTCGCTTGGCGGCGTTTTCGAGGTACAGGTGTTCGGCTTGGTGCCGGGGCTCGGCTCGCACATTTCCTGGGAGGAGCGCCTCGACGGGCGCCTGGCGATGGCGATCTGCTCGATCCAGGCAATCAAGGGCGCCTCCATCGGCGATGCCTTCACGATCGCCGGCGTGCCCGGCTCACAGGCCCATGACGAGATCTTCTACTCCGAGGCGCGCGGCTACTACCGCGAAACCAACCACGCGGGCGGTCTGGAGGGAGGAATGACCAACGG
>DATHLT010000017.1:0-16556 GCA_035487855.1 Solirubrobacteraceae bacterium | reverse complement strand
CCCGACACCTGTCGGATGTCCCTCGGGGACGGTATAGAGGTCACGCGAGTCACACCTTATGAGCACCATTACAGAGAACGTCGATGTAAGTGACGAGCACGACAGCACCCATCAGATGCTCTCTGTCGTGATCCCCTGTCTGAACGAGGCTGAGAACATCGAGCTGTGTGTAGCGTTAGCGCTGGAAGCGATCGCACGTGCGGATATCAGCGGTGAGGTGATCGTGGCCGATAATGGCTCCGAAGACGGCAGCGCTCAGCTCGCCGAGCAGGCTGGCGCCCGCGTGGTGCATCAGCCCCTGCGGGGCTACGGCAGCGCCTACCTGGCGGGCTTTGCGGCGGCGCAGGGGGAGTACATCGTGATGGCCGACGCCGACCTGACGTATGACTTCGCCGACATCCCCAGGTTCCTGGCGGGGCTCGAGGACGGCGCGGACATGGTCGTGGGCGACCGCATGGCAAACATCCACCCCGGCGCGATGCCGTGGCTTCACCGCTACATCGGCAACCCGCTGCTGTCGGGCTTCCTGAACGTGCTGTTCCACACGGGCATCAACGATGCGCATTGCGGCATGCGCGCGGTCAGACGCGATCGCCTCGAAGCACTGGGACTTCGCACGAGGGGCATGGAGTTCGCCTCGGAGATGATTGTGCGCGCAGCCAAGGAGAAGCTGGACATCCGTGAGATCTCGATCGAGTACCACCCGCGTGGCGGCGAATCCAAGCTCTCGAGCTTCCGCGACGGCTGGCGGCATCTGCGCTTCCTGCTGCTGCACTCGCCCAACCACCTTTTCATCCTGCCCGGCCTGTTGATCGCCGCGCTCGGCGCGCTCACCTCGCTTACAGTGCTGACCCACATTCACGTACTGCAGCGCCACTGGGACGTGCATACGCTGATCGGCGGCTCGCTGCTGTTGATCGTGGGCTCCCAGCTCGTCGGGCTGGGCCTGTGCGCGCATGCTTATGCGACCTACTTCATGGGCGAGCGCGACGCTTGGTTTGATCGCGCACGCGAGCGCCTGCGCCTCGAGCACGGGCTGATGGCAGGCAGCGCGGTCGCCCTGGCCGGCCTGGTGATGATCGCTGTGATTCTGATCGACTGGATCGCCCACGGCTTCGGCAGCCTCGCACAGGAACGCGCCGCGCTCTTTGCGGCAACGTTGCTGGTGCTCGGCATCCAGATCGTGTTCACGTCGTTCCTGCTGAGCATCCTTGGCCTACGCCGCGACTGATGCGCGCTATGCGCAAGGCGCTCGCTGTGGGACCCGCGCCTGCGGCTGAGGATCTCCGCGCGGCCGCCGCGTCCCCGGAGCACTCCGCATACGATGGCCAGGGCGCGAAGCAAACCGGGAGGTGGAGCCCAAGCCGGCTCACGCTCGTGCGCCTGGCGATGGCCGTCGGGCTGACGGCCTTGGCGGTGGCGCTGATCGTGGTGCTCACGCGCTCGCCGCTGACGCTCGCCGGCAGCAACGGCATACCGGCCAACGTCGCTGTGGCCTTTACCGGCAAAGCGGAAGTCACCTGCGAGGACGGCGGCACCGTGCCACAGGGCACACAAGCGATACGTGTATCGCTTTCGGCGAATACAGGTCCGCAGGTAAACGTCGATGTCTTCTCAGGCTCGAAGCTCGTGACTGAGGGCGAGCGGGACTCCGGATGGGGGATCGACGAAACGGTCACCGTCCCTGTGAAGCGCGTTGCCCGAACGATCACCAACGCGCATATCTGCACGAAGATCGGGGTGCCGGTTGAACCTCTTCAGATCAATGGCGCGAAGGTGAGGACGCCAGCGGGCCCCACGGCGATCCTACTTCGGATGGAATACCTGCGTCCCGGCACACGCTCGTGGCTGTCGCTGGCCGCCCCGGCTGCCAGCGCCATTGGGCTCGTCCACGCTCCGGGTGGCTCCTGGGTCGCCTATCTGCTGATCGCCGCAATGCTCGTTGTGACCTTCCTCGCGATGCGCCTGATCTACAGGGAGCTGGCGGCACGAGCACCGACGCGGCGCATGAGCATGCGTGGCGTCCACCCCCCGCGGGCGCTCGACCGCCCCCTTAGAGCAGCGCGCCGAATACCTCGGGCCGCGTGGGTGTGCGCGCTCGTGGCATTCCTTAGCGCCACCTGCTGGTCCTTCGTATCGCCGCCGTTTCAAGTGCCGGACGAACCGTCCCACTTCGCCTACGTGCAGTTGCTGGCAGAGACCGGTCGGCTTCCCAACTCGAGTTCGGGCGCGGTCTCCCCGGAGGAGTTGCAGGTCACCGAAGCCCTGCACCAAAAGCAGATCGAGTGGCACCCGGAAGTCCCGGCGTTCACCTCGCCGGCGGCACGGGCAGAACTTCATCAGGCGCTCACCGCGCGACTCAGCCGAGTCGGCCCCGGCGGCGCCGGCGTGGCCGCCTCCGAGCCGCCTCTTTATTACGCGCTGGCAGGTATCGCTTACGACCTCGGATCGAGTGGAACGTTGCTCGATCGCCTCGAGCTGATACGGCTGCTGAGTGCGCTAATGGCAGCGTTGACGGCACTGTTCGTATTCCTGTTCGTGCGCGAGACGCTTCCCCGGGTTCCGTGGGCGTGGACGGTGGGCGGCCTAGCGGCGGCGGTCACGCCACTGCTCGGGTTCACCTCTAGCGCGGTGACCCCAGAAGCGATGTTCTATACGATCTCTGCCGCGATCTTCTTCTGCCTGGCCCGCGCATTCAAACGCGGGTTGACGAGGAAACGCGCACTCGCGCTGGGCGTGCTCACAGCCGCTGGCTTCCTGACCAAGCTCAGCTTCATCGGCCTTGCGCCGGGGGTGATCCTCGGACTCGTGATCCTCGGCTTTCGCGGAGACCGCGTCGTGCCCGCGGCAGTGCGCTCGCGGCGCACGTTCGGCGCGATGGCGCTGGCGCTGGCGATCGGGCTGGCACCCGTGTTTGTGCTCATCGCAAAAGACCTGCTCGAGCACCACCGTGTGCTGGGGCTGGTATCGAAAGCAGCGGAACGTAGTAGCGAGGGCGAACCGATCACGGTC
The DNA here is from genome assembly GCA_035487855.1 of Solirubrobacteraceae bacterium. Classification (GTDB taxonomy): domain Bacteria; phylum Actinomycetota; class Thermoleophilia; order Solirubrobacterales; family Solirubrobacteraceae; genus Palsa-744. The sequence continues at coordinate 13,544 of DATHLT010000017.1, read as the reverse complement.
GATCTCAGCTACCTGTGGGAGTTCTATCTGCCGCACTTGCCCGGGATGACCAACTACTTCCCCGACCTCTCCACCTTCCGCCAGCTGTGGTTCGATAGGGCGGTGGGGTTCTATGGCTGGCTGGACACGCCGATGCCGCTGTGGCTGGATAACCTCGCACTGATCCCCGTGGGGCTGATGGGGGTCTTCGCGGCGCGCACTCTGCTCGCGCAGCGCAGCGCGCTGCGCGCCCACCTCCCGGAGATTGTGGTGTATTTCGTGATGGGGGTCGGGCTGATGGCGCTGATCGGCCAGGCCTTTTACCAGAACCGGAGCTTCGAAGGATCCGGTTGGGCACAACCCCGCTACCTCGTGCCGCTACTACCGCTAGCGGCGGTCCTACTAGCAGCCGCCGCGCGCGGGGCCGGCAGACGCCTGGGCCCGGCCGTGGGTGTGCTGATCGTGATCCTGTTCATAGCGCAGGACGTCTTCGGCCAGCTGCAGACGATCGCGCGCTTCTACTGAACCAGCCGCCGGTGCGCGCGCTCGCCCTCGAGGCCAATACTCGTCGAGGCGCTCGCTCGCCAACGGCCCGCTCACTACCGGCTGTTGGCGAAATACTCGGCGTTGATCTGCGTGTACTTCTGCCACTCGTCGGGCAGTTGGTCCTCGGCGAAGCATGCGTCCACGGGACAGGCCTCGACGCAAGCGTCGCAGTCGATGCACTCCTCGGGGTCGATGTAGAGCATCTCGGCAGCGTCGTATCCGGGCTCGTCGGGCGTTGGGTGGATGCAGTCCACGGGGCATACCTCGACACAGGAGTTGTCCTTGGTGCCAATGCACGGCTCGGCGATTACGTAGGCCATTCGCCTCTTTCTTGGTTCGGTTTGCGGGGGTTCTGCTCGGGAGACGCATATTGTACGAATCATGCTGCTCCTTACCGGCGCGACCGGCCTTGTGGGCTCGACGCTGCTGCCGCGGCTACTTGCAGAAGGCACCGAGGTGCGCTGCCTGGTGCGCGACCCCCGGCGACTCGGTGCCCAGCGCGTACGCGTACAGATCGCGCTCGGCGATCTCACCGACCCACCGTCGTTTCGCAACGCGCTACGGGGCGTGGAGACCGTTGTGCACCTGGCCGCGTCGATCCGCGACCAGCCACGGGGCTCGATCGAGGAGCTGAACGGGATCGCGACTTGGCGGATGGTAGAGGCGGCCGAGCGCCAGGGCGTCGAGCGCTTCGTGTTCTTCTCGACGCTCGGCGCCTCCACCCACCATCGCACGCGCTGCCTACGAGCCAAGGCCCTGGCCGAGCAGGCGGTGCGAGCGGCGCACGTGCACTCGATCGTATTCGCCCCCTCGATCGTGTATGCGCCGGGCGACCCGTGGCTGACGCTGCTCGAGCGCCTGGCGCTGGCGCCGGTGATGCCCGTCTCGGGACGTGGCCATGTGCTGTTCCAGCCGATTTGGGCGGAGGACGTAGCCGGCTGTGTGGTCGCTGCCCTATGCGCCAGCGAGCCTGCGCCCCATGTGCGCTACGAGCTGGCCGGGCCGGAGACCCTCAGCCATACCGACATCGTGCGCACGGTGCTCGCCTCGCTGGGCCGCCGACGACCGCTGGTACACGTGCCCACCCCGATCGTCTCGCGCGCGCTGCGCGTGCTCGAGCGTCTCGCCGGCCCGAGCGCGTTCGCTACCTGGGATGAGGCCGAGCTGATGGAGGTGGCAATGACCTCGACTCGAGGGGCAGCGGACGTTGAGGCTCTCGGCGTCAAGCCACAGCGGATGGCTGCGGTACTCGGCTCCGGCTGAGCGCGTCCCCGTCCCGTTAGCGGCGGGCGCGCCCGCATGAGCATTCATGCGACGATATGTGCCTGCCCACAAGGCAGCCCGGGCGGGCGGGCCACCCACACCTTCAAGCCCAGAAAGAGAGTGCTATGAGCGCGGTTGAGTCAGCACCGGAGGTCCAGTCAGGCCTCGAAGGCGTAGTCGCCTTTGCCACCGAGATAGCCGAGCCTGACAAAGAGGGTGGCGCACTGCGCTATCGCGGCGTGAACATCGAGGAGCTCGTGGGAACGGTCCCCTACGAGCAGGTGTGGGGCCTGTTGGTCGACGGGCATTTCAAACCGGGCCTGCCACCGGCGGAACCACACGCGCTGACCGTCCGCTCTGGAGATCACCGTGTGGATGTGCAGTCGGCGTTGGCGATGCTCGCGCCGGAGTGGGGCTTCGGCCAGCTGATCGACATCACCGATGAGGAGGCTCGAGACAATCTCGCCCGCGCCTCGGTGATGGCGCTGTCGTTCGTGGCCCAGTCGGCTCGCGAAGCAGGTCAGCCGCCCGTACCGCAGTCGGAGATCGACGGAGGCCGCACGATCCCCGAGCGCTTCCTGATCCGCTGGCGCGGCGAGGCCAACCCGGATCACGTCAAGGCGATCGACGCCTACTGGATCTCCGCGGCTGAGCACGGCATGAACGCGTCCACGTTCACAGCCCGCGTCGTCGCCTCGACCGGTGCAGACGTCGCCGCAGCCCTGTCCGCGGCGGTGGGTGCCCTGTCCGGTCCGCTGCACGGCGGTGCTCCCTCGCGCGTGTTGAAGATGCTCGAGGAAGTAGAAGCGACGGGCAATGCGGAGAAATGGGTCTCCGACGCGCTCGACCGCGGTGAGCGCCTGATGGGCTTCGGGCACCGTATCTACCGTGCCGAAGACCCCCGTGCGCGGGTGCTGCGCCGGACCTGCTCAGAACTGGGCTCTCCCCGGTTCCAGGCGGCGGAGGCCCTCGAGCAGGCAGCGCTCGCGGAGCTGCATGCGCGCAGGCCCGACCGCGTACTTGCAACGAACGTCGAGTTCTGGTCGGCGGTCGTCCTCGACCTCGCGGAAGTGCCACCGGATCTGTTCACGCCGATGTTCACGTGTGCGCGCGTGGCCGGCTGGTCGGCGCACGTCCTCGAGCAGAAGCGCGAGGCCAAGCTGATCAGGCCGACGGCCAAGTACGTGGGCGAGGGGCCACGGCCGGCGGGCGCGGTCGAATAACCCTCGACACCCAGCCTACGTGGCCACTCCGCCGGCAATAGGCGTGTGGTGGTCGCGCCATGCACCAGCAGTGCGCACTCAATCGGAAACATTTCCCGCAATCGCTTGGATTGAGTATGCCCGAGAAGTAGCGTTTCGTCGTCCTCGCCGGAGGAACTCGACTACCGGCACCGAGAAGGAGACCGATGCGACGACGGAATGCAGCAATGGGGGGCACATCCACGCGCCGGGCAACCCGCGCAGCGAGGTGGTTGTGCTCGTTTCTCGGGCTGCTCGCGGCGATCGCGCTTGGGGGCTGTGGCGGCGCCAACACATCGACCAACGGCCTTGCTCCCGCCCCCGTGTCCGTGTCGTTCACCAGCAGCGCGATCCACGGCGACAAGCTTCCGGCCCTCTATACCTGCGACGGCAAGAACATTGCCCCGCCGGTGTCGTGGGGCAACGTGCCCTCGGGCGTAGAAGAACTCGCGCTGTTTGCCTTGGGCACGCGCACCAACAAGCTTGGGCAGACCGCGCTGAGCATCGAATGGGCAATGGCGGGCGTGCAGCCGGCCCTGCATCATCTGAACGCCGGCGAAATCCCGCATGGCGCCTTTCTGGAGTCTGACAGCACGGGTCAGCAGCGCTACTCGATCTGTCCGAAGAAGGGCGAAACCAAGCGCTACAGCTTTGTGCTGTATGCGCTTCCGCGCGGCTCGCGCGCCTCGCGTGGCTTCCCCGGACCCAATCTCTTTCGCAACCTGACGACGGTAACCGCGGGGCTCGAGACACAGGTGAACGGCGCGTTCCCGGCGCATTACACGCGTAGGTAGGCGGCGCAGAAACAGGAGAGGCGTGCGGGCGACTGCGCCCGGAGCCTCTCCTGTTCACTTCGACACTTACAGCACCGGCGCCCAGCGGGTGCGACCGGTGCTGCAGTGCACTGACTGCGACTCCTACCTACAACTTCGTACTACATCATCCCGCTCATGTCCGGCATGCCGCCGCCACCACCGCCGCCGGCGCCTTCCTTTTCCGGCACCTCGGCGACGATCGCCTCGGTGGTGAGGATGTTCTTGGCGATCGACGCGGCGTTCTGCAGCGCCGAGCGCGTGACCATAGCCGGGTCGATGATGCCTGCAGCGACGAGATCGACGATCTCGTTGGTGCCGGCGTTCAGGCCGTGGCCTTTCTTGGCCTTGCGCACGTCGTTGACCACGACCGAGCCCTCGAGGCCGGCGTTCTCAGCCAGCTGACGCAGTGGCTCCTCGAGCGCGCGCAGCACGATCCGCGCACCTGTGCGCTCGTCGTCTGAGCCGTCCGCCGAGGCGCCGTTCTCGCTCACCGTGACCGATGATGCGGCCTGCAGCAGTGCTACGCCACCGCCAGGCACAATGCCCTCCTCGAGTGCCGCGCGTGTTGCCTGCAGAGCGTCCTCGACGCGGTGCTTCTTCTCCTTCATCTCCGTCTCGGTTGCCGCACCGACCTTCACCACAGCGACGCCGCCGGAGAGCTTTGCCAGGCGCTCCTGCAGCTTCTCGCGGTCGAAGTCCGAGTCGGTGTTCTCGATTTCGGCTTTGATCTGGTTGATGCGGCCTTTGATCGCCGCGGCGTCGCCGGATCCGTCGACGATCGTGCTGTTGTCCTTGGCCACGACCACGCGACGTGCGCGACCGAGCTGGGAGATCTGCGTGTTCTCGAGCTTCAGACCCATCTCCTCGGTGATCACCTCGCCGCCGGTGAGGATGGCGATGTCCTCGAGCATCCGCTTACGGCGGTCGCCGAAGCCAGGCGCCTTGACGGCCACGCCGGTGAACGTCCCGCGCAGCTTGTTCACGACGAGCGTCGCGAGCGACTCGCCCTCGACGTCCTCGGCGATGATCAGGAGCGGCTTACCCGACTGGATGACCGCCTCGAGCACCGGCAGCACGTCGCGCACTGAGCCGATCTTCTGGTTTGCGATCAGGATGTAGGGGTCCTCCAGCACTGCCTCCATGCGGTCCTGGTCGGTGACCATGTAGGGCGAGATGTAGCCCTTGTCGAACTGCATGCCCTCTGTGAATTCGAGGTCCATGCCGAACGTCTGGCCCTCCTCGACGTTGACGACGCCGTCCTTGCCGACCTTCTCGATCGCGTCGGCGATAACGTCGCCGATCTCCTCGTCGCCGGCGGAGATGGTCGCCACACGGGCGATCTGGTCCTTGCCGGAGACCTCCTTGGACTGCGAGGCGATGTTCTTAACGACCTCGTCCACTGCCTTCTCGATGCCGCGCTTGAGCGCCAGCGGGTTTGCGCCCGCTGCCACGTTCTTCAGCCCCTGGCGAACGATCGCCTGAGCCAGCACTGTAGCCGTGGTGGTGCCATCGCCGGCGACGTCATTGGTCGCTGTGGCGACCTCGCGTACCAGCTGTGCGCCCTGGTTCTCGAAGACGTCCTCGACCTCGATCTCGCGGGCGATGGTGACACCGTCGTTGGTGATGGTGGGTGCGCCGAACTTCTTGTCGAGCACCACGTAGCGGCCCTTGGGGCCGAGCGTGACCTTGACCGCGTTGGCGACCGCGTCAACGCCGGCCTCGAGCGCCGAGCGAGCTTCCGCGTTGTACTTGATTTCCTTGTGAGCCATGTCTATTCAGATCTCCTTAAGCGACCTTGGCGAGAACGTCGGACTCGCGTAGCACGAGCAGGTCCTCTCCGGTGTCGGGGTCCTTGATCTCGGTCCCGCCGTACTTGCTGTACAGGACCTCGTCGTCAGTCTTCACATCCAGCGGGATGCGCTTGCCGGCGTCGTCGATCTTGCCGTCGCCGACTGCCAGAACCTTGCCCTTCTGTGGCTTCTCCTTGGCGGTGTCGGGGAGGACGATGCCACTGGCAGTCTTCTCCTCCTCCTCGATCGCCCGTACGATCAGCCGATCGCCCAGGGGCTTGAGCTTCATGTTGAGACCTCCATCTAGAGAATGCGACTCTGCGGCGCGCAGCCCTCTAAACGTGCGCACCGCCTCTGTTTTGGCACTCTCCACTTGGGAGTGCCAACTGCAAGACCAATATATAGAAGATCCAGCCAACTTCAAGGCGAGCAGACGAATTTTCATGACTATCGCGCTTCGGCTGAATCACGCCCGGTCAAACGTAGTGCGTTTTACGCTACATTTTCCGCATGGCGTCGGCTCCCCATCCACTGTCTCTCCGGCTCGGGCGCGACGGCTTGAGCGCGCTCGATGAGAGAGCCGCCCGCGTCAGTTCTGCGCCCCGCCGAACCCCTTAATAGCCTCGGTCATCCCCGTCGGGTTCTCGAGGATCTGCGAAAACCGCACGACGGTGACGGTGTCCTCGGTGGATACGGGCCGCCCGTAGATCTGCTCGAGGAACTTGATTAGCTCCTCGTGGCGGCGGAACTCGGGGTTGTCGTGCTTGATGTCACGCGGTGAGAGCTCGCCGAGCTTCATCACCTCGACCTGGTCGATGACGGCTTCGAAGATGCGTTCGCGGGGCGAGTACTGGTAGCCGATGGTTACTAGCACTGCCTGGTTCTTGCGGTACTTGCCGGACTTGTCGCCGAGGCGGATGGTGGCGGTCTTGCGCCCGCGCTTGAGCTCGTCGGCGAAGATGGTGGAGTAGAAGTTGAGTACCTGCATCGCCCGCGCAGGCTACCGGGCTTTGTGCAAATAGGCCAGCGCGAGCGCGACCATCTCCCGCTCGGCATCGTGGCTGAGCGCCTCTTGGGCCTCCTGTAGGCCCATCCAGCGAACCTCCTCGACCTCGTCGTCGTGGTCGGCGGTGTCGCCTTCGACGTGGTTGAACAGGAAAAACGCGACGGTCTTACCGACGGTGCGTCCTTCGCGTCTGTACCAGTAGCGCGACTCGCCGAGCTCGCACACGGGCTCGGCAACGATCCCCGTCTCCTCGCGCACCTCGCGCGTGGCCGCCTCGATCGTGCTCTCCCCGGGGTCGACGTGGCCCTTGGGTAGCGCGAGCACGCGCGAGCCGTCGGCAGCACGCCGCGTGGGCACGATCGTGACGACCTGATCGCCGCGCACGACGACCCCGCCGGCGGAGAACTCGCGCGCTTGGGACTTGGACGGTCGCTTGCCCGGCTTAGAAGACATATTGCTCGAGCGCCGCCGGGTTGTGGACGGTGAGGCGCCCGCGCCCCTGGGAGATGACACCGGCGCGCTCGAGCACTGCCAGGAAGCGGCTGGCGGACTCGCGCGATGAGCCGGCGAGCTGGGCGAGGTCGGCCTGCGTGGCGGTGACAAGCACGTCGACGGGGCCCTTGCCGGCGGCGGTCTCCGCGGCGACGATCTCCGAGAGCACTGCGGCAACGCGGCTTTGCACCGTCTGAAACGACTGACGTGAGAGACGCTCGTTGGTCTCTCGCAGGCGCCGCCCGAGCGCGATCACGAGGCGTGCGGAGATCTCGGGATGTTCTTTCATCAGCCGACGCATGTCGGGGCCGAGCACACCGACGACGCTGATGTGGTCGATCGCTTCGACCGTGGCGGAGCGGCGCTCGTCCTCGAACATGGCCAGCTCGCCGAAGATGTCTCCGGGTCCAAATGTGGCGAGCGTGATTGTGCGCCCGTCGCCGTGGGTTCGGATGGCGCGGGCGCGACCCTCGCGTACGACGTAGCAGGTGTCGCTTGAGTCGCCCTCGCGGAAGACCACTTGCCCGGGCTCGAAGCTGCGGGGCACGGCGACACCTGCGATCCGCTCGAGGTCACTGGGCTCGAGCGTGGAGAACGCCGGCACCCGCCCGAGCAGCTCGACAACGTCAGCTGAGCGAGTAGCCCCCATCAGCCCAGGGGATACCACAATGGCACGTGCGGACGACGCCTCACCTGCAACCGAGGCCCAGCGGCGGCGCTATCTTCACATTGTGAGCACAATGCGTACCCCCAATGGCCTCGTCGTCCTGGCGACGCTCGTCGTGCTCGCCATGTGCTCAGCAGCATCAGCGTCGACGACAACGCCCGGCTCAGCAAAGACACCCAAGCCGACGTCGGCGGAACGCAAGCTGCTGAGCTCGCATGAACTGTGGGCGACGATCGACGTATGCGACCCGGTTGACGAGCCGAACACGGTTGGCATCCGCGGCTCGATGCCGGGCGACGGCAAGGCCAGCCAGAAGATGTACATGACCTTTCGCCTGCAGTACCTGAATGCACACAAACTGTGGGTGGACGTGGCGAGCGGCGCGAGCTCGAGCTTTGTCGCGGTGGGCAGCGGCGCGGCGGCGCGCCAGGGCGGTGCGACGTTCGATCTGAAGCCCGTGAACGGCCAGCCGCCGGTGACACTGCGCGGCGTGGTGGACTTCCAGTGGCGCCACGGCAAGACGGTGATGCTGTCCGCCACGCGCACCTCGACCGTCGGGCACCAGAGCCTCGCGGGCGCGGACCCGGCGAATTTCAGCGCCGCCACCTGCGTCATCGGCTAGAGGGCACCCCGAACAGCCGCGGGTCGTTGGTGATGATCCCGTCGACGCCCATGGCTGTGAGCCGCTCGATCATGCGGGCGTCGTCGACGGTCCACACATACAGCTCGCCTCCGCCTTCGGCGACGGCGCGGACGAGCCCGCGGGTGACCACCCGCCAGTGCGCCATGATCGCGTCGAAGCGTCCTTCCCGTAGTGCGGTGCAGGCACGGCGGGGGAGCGTTGCGCGGTAGCCGGTGAGCATTGCGAGCGCAGGGATGGCAGTGAGCATGTCGGTGGTGTAGTCGCGGCGCACGCGCGGCACCGACCAGCCGAGGCGCAGCGCGGGCTCGGCGGCGCGGATGCGCGCTAGCGCGGAGGGGAACATGCCGCTGATGAGGGTGCGCTGGACGAGCCCGAACTCCCGCAGCAGCTCGAGCACGCGCAGCTCATAGCCGGGGATCTTGATGTCCACGTCGAACTCGACGCCGGCGAATGCCGGGCCGGCCAGATGCTCGAGCGCTTGTTCGAACGTGAGTGACGCGTGCGCGCGCACGGCGTCGTAGTCGTGGGCGACTAGCAGGCGCCCGCTGCCGTCGGTGTGCTCGCTGAGCACGTCGAGCTCGATCATATCGACGCCGTGGACGAGCGCGGCGTCGAAGCTCGCGAGCGTGTTGCCGCGCTCGATGTGGGCGGCCCCCTTGTGGCCTACGCGGCGTGGACGCTTTGGCGATGACTCGATCATCGCCACGCACGATCGCAGAGTCTGCGGCGAGCCAGACCTCAGACGGAGCGGAGCGGTTTGCGCGCGGCCTGGATTGCCTCGACGGCGGCCTTCGGCCCTGTGTATGGGGCGAGCACGATGAACGCGAGGTGGTCGACCAGGCAGGGCAGCCGCGCGAGCCGGTCGTTGGCGACGTAGCTAGAGATGATCGACCAGATGGCGCCGGTGATGGCCTCCTGGGCGACCACCGGCCCACGTCGCGGCTCGGGGCCGTTGTCGGTGAGCAGCGCGGTAAAGCCCTCGATCGACTTGGTCAGCCGCCCGATCATGCCGGGGCCGACCTCGAACACATCGATGAACGCGATCCGCAAGAGCGCCTGGTGGGCGACGAGGTAGTCGATGAACGCGGACATCGCCCGGTAGACAGCTTCGGGCCAGGAGGCGGCCTGTTCGAAGCTCAGCCTGACGGCGTCGAGCCCTTCGGCGACGAATTCGTCGAGGACGGCGAGGAAGCACTCCTCCTTGTTGGGAAACTGCTTGTGAAAGGCCTCGGTGGACATGCCCGCGAACTGCGCGATCTGCGGGTCGGTGAGCCTCGAGTAACCCTCGTCGAGCGTCAAATGCACAACCGAGCCGAGCACCCGCGCACGCTTGTCGTCACGAGCCAGGAAGGCGGCCGGCGTGGGTGGCACGCGCGTGGTGGGCGCGAGCCCGAGCAACCCCAGCCGCGCGGCGGCGGGGGTGCGGTAGGACTCGATCCAGTCGAGCACTTCATCGGTGAGCGTGTACAGCTCGCGTTGGCGCTGATCGAGCATGCGCAGGAAGACGACGTGGCGTACGCCGCCGACGACCCCACGGGAGGTAAGCCGCGAGAAGCCGACCCCGTCAGGTGCGGCCTGGAAGGCACTGCTGATCAGACGCTCGAAGGTGAAGCCGGCGAGCTGCATGCGCTCTCTGGCCCTGGGCCCAACGCCGAGCGCCTCGACGAGCACGAGGTGCGGTCCGCGGGGCGATTCGGCGACTTCGTCGAACAATGCCTTGCAAGAGGCATGCAGGCGGTTGGCCCAGCCGCGCTCGCCCACCCAGGCATCGATCACGCGTTTGCGGGCGCGGGCGACGACGATGTCGTAGGTGGCGAGGAAGCAGGCTTCCTTGTTGGCGAACAGCTCGTAGAAGGCTCTGCGCGACACGCCGGCGAGCCCGATCACGTGCGCGACGGTGGTGGCCTGATAGCCACGCTGGGCGATCGACTCGATCATCGCTCCGTATAGGCGCGCGCGCTGGTTGCGGGCCACCTCGTCACGGTCCATGCCACTCGGACCGTGAGGCAAGCGGCGATACAACGGCGCTACTTGGCTCCCTGTTCGACTCATCCCCACTGTTCCAGAAGGTAGACGAAAAATTGATTGTGTGCAACCCCTGTGCGCACCTTTAATAACAAGCCAGTTGGAACAATTCCACCGGTGTCTCCGACAGGTGCAACCGTCCGACAGACAAAGGGATTCGACTTGCCGGGCAAAGTGGCTCGGACATTGCGTATTTGACCTGTTGGAAGGACCCCGCGGACCTACAGCCGAGCGCGGACGGATAGACATATTTACGATCTGGCGCTCAGGCGCTGAGCGTCAGTCGACGCGGCCCGGAGCTAAATCCGAGCTCGATCAGCGCCTCGGCGAGCCCTGAGGCGATCGCCGATTGGCCGTCGATGCGCTCGAGCGCGAGCTTGCCGACGCGCCCGGTGCGGACGGCGCTGGCGAGCACGACGAGGGCCTCGTGCGTGGACTCGCGGGCGCGCCCGGCGCCGGCACCTGCGTCATCTCTGCCCGTGGCGAGCGTCTGCAGGCCGCGCCCGCCACGCTCGACGTACAGCACTGGCTCATCGTCCACGAGCACCACATACGCCCCGGCAACACGCGCGGGCCGCGATTGAGTCCCTTCGCGCTTTGGCCACGGCAGCGCGGCGCCGTACGGCTGAGCGGGGTCGGCGGCGGCGAGCACGAGCGTGCGGGCACCGCCATTCCCGCCAGCGCGTAGCCGCTCGACGGCGCCTGGCAGGGCAAACTGCGCGCCGCCCATGCCCTCGATGAAGTAGCCGCGGCGGCAGATGCCAAGCGTCTCGAGGTTGGCAAACGTGTCATACATGAGGGCGAAACCGCCTTTGATGCCCTCGGCGAGCACCTGCTCGCGGGTGACGATGCCGTAGCGCTCGAGCAGCAGCTCGGCGAGCGTGCGGCGCCGCTCGCGTTCTCCCGCTGATCCCTCGGCCTCGCTGCGGAACAGCGCGTCGGTGAGCGACCAGCGGCCTTGCATCTGATCACCGCCGGCCCTGGTGCCTGCGCGTCGCCGCGCGGCAAAGCGCGAGCGCCCGACGCCGGCGTGGCGCTGGACGCGGGCAAGCGCCGGCCGCGACGCGCGCAGGGGCGCCCAGGCGTCGTTGGTGACCTCGCCGGCCCAGACGAGGTCCCACAGGGCCTCGCGCAAAGCCTCGGCGGGCGCATCGAGCTCGGCGAGCAGGTCGGTGAAGAAGGAAGGCCCTCCACCTAGACGCGACCGCAGGAGCTCGTGCTCGGCGCCGCCCGGCGCCAAACCTCCATCGCGTGCCCGATCTCCGCCCGGCGCGGAGCTATCGCGCCCACCACCCCGCGCGGGGCCGCCACCCCCTGGCGGCCCGATAGCGGCCGCATCCTCGCGGAAGTAAAGGGCGACTCGCCCGGAGCGCCCCAGGGGCCCGGCGCCGACCCACACGACCTCGCCGCTGGCGCAGAGGCTGTCGAGCCAGGACTGGGAGTAGGCGCCGGTACGTCGCGGGAGCACGTCGCGCTCCCAGATCTCGGCGGGCAGGGCGAGCCCCTGCAGCGGCACGAGAGCCTCGCGTAGGCGATCTACGCCGGCTCCGGCGGGTCGATGTCGGTCGATGCCCTGCCAGGCGGGCAGGAAGGCCGCAAGGCGCCTCTGAGCGGCAGGCTCGATCTCCTTGCGCAGGGCGGCGAGCGAGGCGCGACGCAATCGCCGCAGCACCTCGACGTCGCACCACTCACGGTCAACGCCGCCCGGCCGCAGCTCGCCGCGAACCACGTCGCCGGAGCGCTCGAGTTGGCGCAGCACGGCGCCGCCGTCGATGCGATAGCGAGCGAAGAGCTCATCAGAGGTAAACGGCCCGCGACAACGAGCCCAACGAGCGACGAGCTCACACAATGCGTCGGGCACGTCGGCCAAAAACGCCTCGGGCAGCCCACCGGGGGGCACGGCGCCCACAGAGTCGCGATACAGCCCGGCCTCATCGGCGGCGATCCAGCGCTCCTGGCCCCCTACGCGCACCCGCACAGCCCGCCGTTCGCGCTCGAGCCCGCGCAGCAGCTCCCCGGCGTCGACCCCAGCAAACACCCGCTGGGCAACCTCATCAGCAGTGAGCTCGCCGACGTGGCGGAGCACGTCGTGCAGGCTGTCGCGGTCGGTGGCGCGGGTCATGTCGGTGCGGTGCTGTAGCTCGTCCTCGACGCGTTGGAGCGCGCCGGGGTCGATCAGCTCGCGCAACTCCTCTTGTCCCAATAGCTCGCGAAGCAGCTCGCGGTCGAGCGAGAGTGCGGCGGCCCGCCTCTCGGCTGAGGGCGTGTCCCCCTCATACATGTACGTGGCGACGTAGTCGAACAACAACGAAGAGGCAAAAGGCGAGGCGGTGGCAGTCTCGACCTCTACCATCGAGATCTCCCGCGTGGCAAGCCCGCGCAGCAGCTCCTGCAGTCCGCCGAGGTCGAGCACGTCGCGCAGGCACTCGCGGTAGGTCTCGAGCACGATCGGGAAGTCCTCGTAGCGGCGGGCGACCTCGAGCAGGCTCTGGGCCTTCAGGCGCTGCTGCCAGAGCGGTGTGCGCCGCCCGGGGTAGGCGCGGGGGATGAGTAGCGCGCGGGCGGCGTTCTCGCGGAAGCGGGCGCCGAACATCGCGGAGTGGCCGAGCTCGGCGGTGACGGCGTCCTCAACCTCGTCGGGCTCCATCAAGATCAGCTCGCTGATCGACTGCCACCCTCCCAGCCCGCCGGCCTGCCCTGCCTCCCCGCCGGCCCCGGCCTGGCCGGCGCCAACGCCCTCGCCGTCCTCGAGATCGAAATCGGGCAGGTGCAAGACGATGCCGTCGTCGGAGGCGATGACGTCGACCTCGAGCCCGAGCCGCTGGCGCATGCGCGCGGACAGGGCGAGCCCCCAGGCGGCGTGGACGCGTCGGCCGTAGGGGGAGAGGATGCATAGCCGCCAGTCGCCGATCTCGTCGCGAAAGCGCTCGAGCACGATCGTGCGCTCTGAGGGGAGTACGCGTGTAGCGGCCTGCTGCTCTTGCAGGTAAGCGATCAGGTTGCGGGCGGCGCGCTGGTCGAGGTCATAGTCGGGGACGAGCGCCTCGGGCTGCTGCTCGACGGCCCAGCGGGAGAAC
>DATHLT010000016.1:0-20617 GCA_035487855.1 Solirubrobacteraceae bacterium | reverse complement strand
CGAGCCGATGAGGGGACGGTGAGGTTCCGCGGGCGTGACGTCGGGGGCTTCTCGGAGGACCAGGTCGCCGAGTACCTGCAGCAGGACCTCGGCTTCATCTACCAGGCGTTTCATCTGATGCCACGGGTCTCCGTGATCGAGAACGCGGCGATGAAGCTCGTGCTCGCAGGCGTTGGCACGCGCGAGGCTCAGGAGCGTGCGTTCCCCTGGGTGGAGCGCGTCGGCCTAGCTGACCGTGTGAGGCACACCACGGAGCAGCTGTCGGGGGGCGAGCGCCAGCGCGTCGCCATAGCACGTGCGCTCACCGGTGAGCCAAGCCTGATCCTTGCCGACGAGCCCACCGGCAACCTCGACAGCGCCCGCAGCCGTGAAGTGATCGCGCTCCTACACACCCTCGCGCGCGAGCGCGGGGCTGCCGTGCTGCTCGTGACGCACGACGGCGAGGCCGCCGCGCAAGCGGACCGCTGCCGGCTGCTGCGCGACGGGAAGCTGCTCGTTCCCGAGGCGGACCACCGGGCCGATGCGGACGACCGGGCCGATGCGGCGCCTCGCGCGATCGGCGCCGTCGGATAAGCGATGCTCGCGAGCGCTCGCGGGCGTCGCCGCGGCCTGATGGGCCCCCACGCGCTCGGATACTTCTATCGACGCCGACTACGCGTCCACCGCGTGCAGGAGATGCTTGCGGGCGTGGGGATCGCGACGGCCGTCGCGCTCGTCGTCTCGACGTTGATCGCCGAGGGCAGCATCGCGGGCTCGACGAGCCGGGTCGTCAGAACGGTCGTGGGGCCCGCGCAACTGCAGCTGCGGGCGCGCAGCAGCGGGGGTTTCGACGAACGCCTGCTGACGCGCGTGCAGCGGCTTGCGGGTGTCTCGCGGGCGGCGCCGTTGCTCGAACAGACCGGCAGCGTGACCGCCCCGGACGGGCGGCGTGTGCGCGTGGTCGTGGCCGGCACGGTGATCAGCCTCGCGATTCTCGACGGGCTAGCGCACAAGTTGCCGATCTCGGCGTTCGCTCCCGGCGGACTCGCCCTCTCGAAGACCGCAGCCACCGGGCTGGGCCTCACGGGCAATGAGCAACGCAGCGTGACGCTGACACTGGGGGGAGACGCGCACCGGCTCATGCTCACCGCCGTGCTGGGGTCCGAAAGCGCCGGCGGGCTCTCAGAAACGCTCGCGGCCGTGATGCCGCTCGGCGAACTGCAGCGGCTAGCGAAGCTCCCCGGCCGAATCACGCGGATCTTCGTGCGCGCGCGGCCGGGACAGGAGCGTAGGGTGAGCGACGAGCTGCGGCGGGTCGCGGCTGGGAGGCTGACGGTCGCGCCCGCCGACCAGGACATCGCCATCCTGCGCCAGACGCTGAAGCCGAGCGACCAGGCGAGCGCCTTCTTCGCGGGCGTCAGCGCCGTACTCGGGGTGCTTCTGGCGTTCACCGCGATGCTGCTGACGGTGCCGGAGCGACGGAGAACGATCGCCGACCTGCGGCTCGTCGGCACGAAGCGGGCGGCCATCGTCGAGATGGTGCTCTTTCAGGCTCTGTGCCTCGGGGTGCTCGCCTCGATGCTCGGCGTGGCCGGCGGCTACGCCCTGTCGCGGTGGGTCGTGCACCAGTCGACCGGCTATCTGGCGGAGGCGTTCACGCTCGGGACGAGCACGGTACCGAGCCTCGCGGTGCTGCTGGCACCGCTAGCCGGTGGGGTGCTCGCGACGTGCCTGGCGTCAGTGGTGCCGTTGCTGGACCTGCGTCGCGGACGGCGCCTCGATGCGGTTTATGCCGCGGAGGGAGTGCCGGGTAACGCGCTCGGGGCTCGCGAGCAGGCGGGGCTCGCTCTCGGCGCGCTCGCGTGCCTTGGCATCCAGGTGGGCGTCGTCGCCGCATGGCCATCGCTGGCGCTGCCCGCGAGCGTGCTGATCGCGCTCGCGACTGTGCTGGCGGTGCCGCTGGCGCTGTCCGGCGCCCTTGCGTGCGCCCGAGCGCTTTCCTCGCGCCTGCAAGGGCTCACGACCTTGCCCGTGGCGCTGGCTTCGCTGCGGGCGACGACGCTGCGCTCGCTAGTGCTCGCCGCGACGGGCGCCGTCGCGATCTTCGGGAGCGTCGCGCTGGGAGGTGC
The DNA here is from genome assembly GCA_035487855.1 of Solirubrobacteraceae bacterium. Lineage (GTDB taxonomy): Bacteria > Actinomycetota > Thermoleophilia > Solirubrobacterales > Solirubrobacteraceae > Palsa-744. The sequence goes on along the minus strand of DATHLT010000016.1, from coordinate 18,509 downwards.
CCGTGGCGATCTCCTGCGAGGGATCGACCGCTTCGCCCACAGCTACACCGCGGACGCGGGGGTGTGGGTGATGAACCCTAACGACAACCAGGCAGTGGTCAGCCTGGCAGAACCAGTTGCGCGCAACGCCGAACGCCTGCTGGAGACCGTCCCGGGAGTGGCGCGTGTCCTGCACTTCCAAGGCGGGTTTCTGGATCTCGGTAACCGCCGCACATGGGTAATCGCACGCCCGACCGGAGGTGCCGCCCATGTCCTTGAAACTCAGCTGGTGCACGACAACCACGCTCGAGCGCAAGCCGCCCTCGCCGCCGGCGGATGGGTGGTGATCTCCCAGCAGCTCGCCGAAGCCCTCGGAGCGCGCGTGGGCTCGACGGTCGCGCTGCCGACCCCGAGCGGGACAGCGCACTTCCGGGTGGCGGCCACGAGCACAAACCTCGCCTGGAGCCCCGGTGTGGTGTTCATGAGCGACCGCGACTTCAGCCGGGCGTGGATGTCGCAGTCGCCCACGGCGTTGGGTGTGCAGCTCGCGACTGGCGCCAGCGCGGATTCGGTGCGCGACGCGGTGCGGCGTGTCCTCGGCCCTACGAGCGGCCTGGAAGCGTCCACAGCCGCCGAACGCGCGCGGCAGATAGACACGCTCACCAGCGAAGGGCTGGGCCGGCTCGGGCAGATCTCGACGCTGCTGCTGATCGCCGCGGTGCTCGCGATGGCCGCAGCGCTCACGTCGAGCGTGTGGCAGCGACGAACCGCGCTAGCGACGCTGCGTCTGTCAGGCGTGAAGCCTCGCCGGCTGCGACGGATACTGCTCGCCGAGGCGCTGATGATGCTTGGCGCCGGTGGGCTCGTGGGTGCGCTGCTCGGCGTTTACGGCGAGCACGTGATCGACGGCTATCTGCGCACGACAACCGGTTTCCCCGTCGCCCCGCTCGCCATCGGCGGGCGCCCGCTCGAGGTGTTCGCGATCGTTCTCGTCGCAGCCTTGGCGATCGTCGCCGCGCCCGCGTTCCTCGCCTCGCGCGCCTCCCCCACCCTCGCACTACAGGCGGAGTGAACGTGGTTGGCGACACACAGGCCTTGGTCGCGCTGCTGCGGGCTTGCATCGTCTTCCGGCTGCGCCTCGCGCGGATCGTGCGTGCGGAGCTGGAGCATTGGCGAGAGCAGGCGGCGCGGATTCCGGACCCCCAGCTGCGCGCCCTGGCGCTCATGAAGCTCGAGCGCGAGGGGGCGAACGCGGCGGCGGCGGCGATGCTCGCAACGCTCACGCCGCGACAGCGCCGCGATGACACGGCCCGTGCGAGCGTCGCGCTGGAGGTCTTGTTCGATTACCTGGACGGGCGCACCGAGCCACCGGTCGCCGGGGACCCGGTCGCAGCACGACGCGCGCTGTTCTCCCCGCTCGCGAGCGCATTCGACCCCCGCCCGGCGACACCGCCCTCCGATGGTGCCGGCGACGCCGCATACGTGGGAGCACTGGCGCGCTCCGTCGAGCTCGCGTTGACGAAGCTGCAACCAGGCGACGCGCTGCGGGCGCGGATGGTGATCGCCGCGGAGCGCGCGATCGAAGCGCAGTCGCGCATTCATGCGAGCGCCGAGGCCGGAAGCGATCAGCTCGAGCGATGGGCGCGCGGCGACGTGAACGGCGCCGGGCTCGATTGGCGCGAGCACACCGCTGGCGCGGCCGCGTCCGTGCTCGTGCTGCACGCGCTCATCGGATGCCGCAGCGACTCACCGGCGCAGCTGGCGAAGCGGATCGACGACGCCTACATGCACGTCGCTGCGCTGGCGACGTTGCTTGACGGAGTCGTCGATGACGATACGGCCGATGCGCGTCGGGACACGGGCGTGAGCCAGCTCTACCCGGACGATGCGGAACGCTGCTCGCAGCTCGTCGAGCTCGCCGCGCGAGCGCACGCGCACACCAGCGCGCTGCCGAGGGGACGTTCCCACCGGATGATCCTGGTCGGCATGCTCGCGTTCTACGCAACGGCGGGCGGCGCCCGCGACGCGCCGGCCCTCTCTGCGCTGAGGGCGCGGTACCCGAGCCTGTCCCCCGCCGCGATGGCGCTGCGGGCCTGGCGGAGGCGGACCCTTGCCTGACCGCCCGGGCACGATCGGCGAGGTTTGCATCGCGGCAGCCATGTTCGCGACGGTCGCGCTGCTCGCTGCGGGTAACGCGTGCGCGGCGAGCATGCGCATTCGCGACGAAGGCTATCTCGGCTTCCGTAACAGCTCGGGGTCGCTCGTGGTCGACGAAGGTAGGCTGGCCGGGACGCTGCCGGGTCGAGCTCGGGTGCAGTTCACCTACGACGGCAGCCCGACGGTGAAGGCGACCTTCACGATCGTGGGGTCGGGCTGGGAGCTGCGCGGAGCGGCCACGTGCCGGCTGTCACATCCCAACAGCAGCGCGCCGAGCTTCCGCGGCGCGCTGACGTTGACCGGAGGCAGTGGGCGCTATGCACATGCTCGTGGCAGCGGGGAACTGTTCGGCGTCTTCTACAGGGCCACCAGCTACGGTCTGAAGATCCAGGCAGTTGGGAACGTGCGCTATTGACCTGCTCCGCAGACGCCGCCGCGGCGCCGGGCTGGCGCGATCGCGTCGGGGAGTCGGCACGATGAGACCGGCGAGCCTCATCTCGCGATGCGCCCGACTACGCGGATCGGCGTTGATGGCGGTCCTCGCGGCGGGCGCCGCCGCCGCAAGCGCGACCGCGTCGCAGACGGCGCGGCTCGCCGCGCGCTTCATGCCGGAGCGTCTGGGTGCACCGACGAGCATGACGGTCTCGTTTCGAATTCTCTCCGCGAGCGGCATTCCCTCGCCGCTGACAGCTGTTCGGCTGCACTATCCGGAGAACCTGGGGCTTGCCATCAGCGGGCTGGGCACCGCGATCTGCGAGCCGGCTGTGCTGGAACTGAATGGGCCGGCCGGCTGCCCGCGCGACTCGACCATGGGCTCGGGCGAGGCGTTCGCGAGGTTTCAGGTCGGCCCGGAAGTGTTCAGCGAGAGCGCGGCGCTCGGGGTGGTCGCCGGCCCGGAACGAGAAGGCTTCCTTGGACTGCTCGTGAGCGCTACGGGCCTGTCGCCGGTGGCCGCGAGGATCGTGATGTCGAGCGTCCTTGAGCCTGGGCTGATCTCGCTTAGCGTGCCGCTGGTTCCGAGCCTGCCCGAAGGCGAACCGGTGTCGGTGACCGGCGTGGACGCGACGCTCGGCGGCAAGTTCGTCTACACCCGAAGAGTGCGGGGCCGCATCGTGCGCTATCGGCCGCGAGGAATATCGCTGCCGCGGCGCTGCCCGCCCGGCGGGTTTCCGTTCTCGGCCAGCTTCTCGTTCTTGGACGGCACCTCGGCGAGCGCCGCCTACTCGGTGCCGTGCCCGCGCCGTCGCTAGCCGCGCCGCTTCGCCCGCCGGTTGGGCTTGGACGCCTTCTTCGCCTTCGCCTTCGGCGCTTTGCAGCCGCTCACCGCGATCTTCGTGTTCTGGGTGAAGACTGCGCCGTTCTGCGCCGTGATCGTCGTCGGCATTTCAAGCGGCGCGGCGACGTGTTCTGTGACCCGGCGATTGACCTGCACCCTGCGACCGCGGCGACGGACCATGGTGGTCTTGGTACGCGTGACGGTCTTCGGCGTGCACAGTTCGAAGCCTGAGAGCGCGGAGTAGCGTCGCTCGGGGAGGTTCAGTTCGAAGCTCGTCACGGGAGCGTCCGGCACGCTTTCGAAGCGCGAGAACGTGACCTCCTTGCCGTTGAGTTTTTTGATGTCAGTGATGCCGCTAAGCACGATCGTGATGCCGTCGCCCTGGAGGATGATTTCGAGGTTCGGGAAGGCGGCGCCGCCGTGGCTGACTAGGTAGGCAGGGCCGGTGAGCTTTCCGGGCAGCACCGGCGTCGTCGCAGTTGCGGTGCCGACGTCGGAGGCTTCGGGACAGTCCGCCGGGTTGGCGGCGAACTGCTTTTCGGTGCAGGCCCGCTGGAGCGTTTCCAGGCGCGAGGGGAGCTCGAGCGGCAGCTGTACGTTCACCTTGCGGATGTTTGCTTCCGTCGCGGCGGCGGGGTTGCTTTGCGCGCCCTCGTTCGTGGAGATGTTGACTTTGAGCGAGGCACCGTTGCGGTTGAACGTGGCGTTGCCCTGGGTCGAGGCCGAGAACTTGGGGGCGAACGTGAGGCCGCGGCAGCCTTCCACCGCGAAGCGGCTGGCGAGCGGCGCCGTGGCCGCATCGCCGACGCTGGTAGCCGTGCCGGTGAACTGCTGTGCTTCGCAGTTAGTCGGGTTGAAGAAGAAGCCGGGCCTGTCGATGACGGCGTAGATCGAGCGCAGGTCGGTGGGCACGCCCTTGACTATGCGCGGGAGCGGGTCGGTCGTAACCGTCACCTGGGCGGTGTGCGGGTCGACTTCGATCCTGGCCCTGGTGACGACCGTGCCGAGGTTGAACGGCCCGGCGATGACCGGAGTGACGATCGACAACCCGTACGGCGCGCCCTCGTAGGGGCCCGTGAGGTAGATCGGCGCTTCCGGGTCACCCGGCTGGGGGATCGTCAGGGGCGCCGCGCCCGGCCCCGACTGCGTGATGGCGTGTCCGATCTGAGAGCTTTGCGGGCAGCTGCCGTCGGCCGCCTGCGCTTCGGGGCACAGGGGCACGCTCGAGATCATCCCGGCGAGGCCGGCGGGCGAGGTGAAGCTGAGCGTTTCGACGCGCTGCTGTCCGTCGCCGCGCCTTAGCAGCGTCGTGAAGGTGGCAAACCCTCCCGCCTGGTCCCTACTCGTGCCGGCCACCAGCGACGGAGCGAACCCCGGGCTGGCACAGGGGCCGCCGTTCGGGCCTTCGGTCAACGAGAAGCTCGCGTCGGTGATGAGGTCAGGCATCAGCGGGCTCGTCCACGGGGTGAAGTCGGCGCTCGTCGTGTATAGGCCGCATTGCGAGGGGCTGACGAGGGCCGCTTTGACGCCGCCGTCGAAGTTCAGCTCGAAGTCGCTGAAAGGAAGCTCCGGTGTGTTTTCGAAGATCGTTTCGACGCGACCGGTTTCTTCGTTGAGGTGGACATCGCCGACGACCTTGAGGTTGACACCGTCCGCCGAGGCGGCGACGAGGATCTTCACATCCGGGGGGTTGGACTGCAGGATGTAGACGTTGCCTTCGAGTTGCTTTTCGATGGCGCTTTCGATCAGCGGGGTCTTGATCGTAACCGTACCGACTTTCGAGGAGCTAGGGCACGAAGGCGCTTCGTCGTCTTCCTCGCCGTGTTCGCGTTCTTCGTCGGTCGTGAGCGCGTCTTCGCCCGGTCCGCAGGCTGTCAGCCCTGCAGCCTGCCCGGGGTTGATCACGAGCCCTTCGGGGAGCGTCACTCTCGCGTCCTTGAGGTCCGCCGTCCCGAGCGTGCCCTGTTCTTCGAGACCTCCAAGCGGGGGCGTTACGCGGGCGGTGATCCCTGTCGGCGTGTCCGTGGCGGCGGTGCCCAGCGACGTGGTGATCGCCGGTTCGAACTCCAGTGCTTCGCATCCCGTGAGTCCGGCCGGTGTCCCGTCGGCCCCGTGCGTACTGACGGCAATTTCAGACGTCTCATCCGGCAGCTGCCAGCTGGCGAGTTCGTGAAATGCGATCGTGCCGGGGGTTGCGCACGACGTGGGCAACGTGAACAGCTGGCTGCTGGTCGGCTCTTGGGGACGTGTGCAGTAGTCGATGTGCCCGTTTTCTGCGCCACGCACTTCGTTCATTTCTTGTTCTGTGCAGCCGCCTTCCACCCCGCGCCAGCGGGCATGGCTCGCTGCCCCCGGGCTTCCCCAGAGCGTCACGATCGCCTGATACGTTTCGGCTTGCTTTATGTTCCTCACGTGTGACACAACCGCGTAGTCGCTGCCGCTGGCGACGCTGAAGCTGATGTATACCGGCACTCCTTCGAGGATGAACGCGAGCTCCCCGGGTGTGCCGGCAGGAGGTGCCATGTTGAAGATACGCCGCTCGAGAGGAAGGAACGAGCCTTCGACGGCGAGATTCCCCACCATCGAGCTCGGCGGGCATCGTTCGCCGCGCAGTTCGATAGCAGCACACTGAGGCATGTCGTGGAGGTTTCCCACGAATCCCGCCGGCAGTCGCACGTCGATGTCCCTAAGTTCGCCTCCGGGTCGATAAGCTTCCTTTTCGGCGTTGAGCGCTGTCGCTAGGTTGTAGACGAACGTGGCGGTGTAGGGGTGGGATCCCGCCTGTGTGTCGACTTCTCCGTCGGCCTTCGAGAACCACGCGTCGGCTGAGACGAGGCCGCCCGGCGCCGACCGTGAGCTGATCGTGATCGGATCTTCGGTGCTCGCGGATGCTGGCGCTCCACCTCCCGCGATTTCGACCCGGTTGCAGAACGCTGAGTGTCCGGCGCAGCTCGTGTGCTGCGGTTCGTCGCCGTTCGATTCCGCTTCCACGGCGATGCCCAGGACAGGCTGTGGGTTCGCGAACGTTTCATACGCGTCGCTCGTGGGCGTCCCGCCTCCGCCAGCGAAGCTGGGCAGGTGTTCCGGGTCGTTCGTACACGTGACAGTCGTCGCGCCCGCGACGCCCGAGCTCGGGCCGTTGCCGCTGCAATCCCACAGCTCGTGTTTGATGAGCGGATCGATGCCGAGCCGGCCGCCGCTGATCTGCACCTCGCCGGCTTCCTTCGCCTTGACGCCGGACGGCAGCGTGTCGGTGATGGTGATCGTGCCTTCAGTGCTACCAGCCCCGATGTTGAATACGTCGATCCCGATGGTCCCGCTTGACGACCCTTCTGCCATTTCCGACACCGAAGCTCCGCTGGCGCCAAGTTCGCCAACTTTCATGTTCCCCAAGAGGCCCCTGAAGGTAACGACATAGGAGCTGGGGCTCCCTCCCTTCTGCGTAACCGAGACGTTGCCCGTGCCGATGCTGGGGAGCGCTTCGAGAGCCGCCTGCACTTCCTGGCCTGTCGCTCCAGAGGCGATGGTCGCCGTGGTCTGTTCTTCGAACGTGAGCGTGAAGGTACCTGCTTCGACCGTGATTTCCCGTTCCGCGTCGACCCCGTGCACGAAGTTCGTTGGGTAGGAGTTCGCCACGAGCTCCCAGCCCGGCAGTTCGGGTTCGCCGCTCTTCCGTTCGGTTCCGGCGATCGCGGCGGGGCAGCTCATGCAAAGCCAGCAAAGCAGCACGAGCGGCAACAGAGTGCGTCGCGAAGTTCTCACAGTTGTCATCCTCGGTTATCGGGCTTGATCGCGCTGTTTGCTGCCTTGCGCGCGGGTGCGTAGCGCCTGCGCGCCTGACGTACGCACGCTTGACGCCTGTACTTGGCGTGGAGCCGGCTGCAGGCCTTAACCGCCTTGGCTAGCTTCTGTGCGTTGGTGAGACGTTTCGCGGGAGTGACCCGCGGCTGCACGGAAGGGGGAGCTGGATAGTTGGCGCCCGCGCTTGACATCGCGGTCGCGGGCGGTTCGAAGCTCGGGGGCGCCGGCGGGATTCCCTGGCAGGTGTTGCCCGTGCAGACGGACGCTGACCCGCCGAAGCCCCCACCGACGCGGGCGTCATACAACTCGTTGCGGTCGAACGGAGCTTCCAGGGCACCGAGAGGCCCGACGTGCTCGAAGAACACGTTGTCGCCTGTAGCGTCGGCGTCCACGAGGAACGATTGGGTTTCAGTCGCAGCATCCGAGAGCAGATTTATGCAGCCGCCATAGGCGCTGGTGGCAGTCGGGCACCCGGGGGTGCCTTCTCGCTCCCACTCGTAGACGTCCTGGGTTTTGTTGTGGTCGATTGGGCTGAGAGGCTGCATGGAGTCGAAGAACACTCGGTCGCCGTCACTCGAGATCCATCTGTGCATGTACGTGTTGTCTTCGAGGCTGACGGGCAGGCGACTCAATCCCGTGATGGCGTCTTCCGCCACCGTGGGAGATGCTCCCACGGGACTGCACGATGCGCAAAGGAGACTCGCATCTCTTGCGGAGTAGACGAACGCCTCGGCAGTGGTGCGTTGTTCCGGCCCGACGCTGTCGTATCCCGTCAACGGATATCGCGACTCGAACACCAGATGTTCTCCGTCGGGAGTTGTCTCCGCGGTCCGTTCTCCTAGGCCGGGCTGCCAGTCGCCACTGTCTCGTTGGGAGCCGCCACCCGCGAAACGGTTGTCGTCCGGGGACAGCACGGCGATCAGCGTGGTACGACCTTCGTGCAGTAGGTACAGATTACAGCCGGTCTCTGCGGGTATATCGCCGCGACCTTCTTGATCTTCTTCTTCCGTTACGCGTTCCACGACGGCCTGCTCTTCTTGCGCCGTTATGAGTCCTTCGTTGAATTCCCTTTCGGCTGCTCCTCGCTGAATCAGCAGGTCCGTGCAGATCCTTGCGCTGCTGCCCGGCGCGAGCGCGGCATCGGCAACGAAGTACAGGTAGCTGCCATCTTCCCCGGTCTGGTTGGTGCCGATCACGCCCTCCACACCGGACCCTTCGGGCGTGATCGGCTCAGCCGTGTTCGTTGTTGTGTCGAATCGCCAGAGCCGGCCCGCTTCCGTGTAGTAGGCAAACCGCCCATCGGGTGTAGCCGTCCAATATCTCGCGACACCCGCACCGGAGACCTGAACGCTGTGTCCGCTCTCCCACGCGTAGATGTGGTCTAGGTCGGGACCTTCCTGAGTGTCGGTCCAGAAGATCGTCGACCCCTCCGCGGAGATCGCGTTGCTGTAGTCGTTGAGCGACAACGGCTTTTGTTGTCCGCTGGCGCCACCGCCCGGCCCCGGGTAGCCACCAAACGTGGCATTGGGCACGGTTTCACCGTCGGGAAGAATGTTGACGAGCTGCAGAGGCCCTGCGCTCGCCTCGTAGAGATTGCACCCGAACATGCATCCTTCTCCGTACTGTGCTCCTGCCTCCACGTTTCCGTGCGCTTCCTGCGTCGGTGGAAGTTCGGTCGCTTCTTCTGCATTTGGCGTCAACGCGGCTTCGCTCTGAACGATGACCTTTGACGCGCCGTCCGTGGCACCGACGAACAGCGGTCTCCCGCATTTGGTCGTCTTGACTGGCACTTCGCGCGGCGTCACAAGCGCGCGCAAATTGCCGGTTTCCGTTTCGCGTAGGTACAGGCTGCGGCACCCCATCGGCACTTCGGCGGTATAGGGGTCGCGTGCATTACCCATGACGAATCCGGCCATCAGGTCAGGCGAGAAGGCCTCGTACGGCGCGCCCGGGGCTTGTTCTTCCGGGTTGACTGCGCCGTAGCTGATCCCAGTGGTTTCCCATCCGTGTGAGGTTCTTCTCGCGAGCCACTGGTCACCCTCGGCGTAGCCGATTTCGCCTGTTCCTCCCGTGGCGGGAGCTTCTCCCGCGTAGGTGATGCTTTCGCCGTCTTCGCTAGCCTGAAACACGTGTTCCGATCCGAAGAGTTCGGCTTCTTGCTCATCGAAGGCCGACGCCGGATAGTACGGTTCGCCAAAGGCACCCGAGGTCGATACCAACTCGTCGACGCGCCCGTCGGGAAGCGCCGCCCACGACGGCGCGGCTCCCATCAGGGCAATGACGATGACGGCGAGCAATGCGAGCAGCGCCCGCGGCGTGTTGTGTCGGTGACCTCTCATCCCGGAGGGCATGATGGCGTCACACGCCGAGGGTGCCAAGCCAACGCGCAGAAGGTTATATGACATTAGGGTGCCTGTGCGTATCGCTCGAAGCCATGCCACGACGCACACGCAGCGTCTCGTTGACGGGCCCAGACGCGTGCGGCCCCATGCTGAACGGGGTGCGCCGCAACCAGCGCTGCGGCGCACCCCGCGTGAGATCAACGTCTCAAAGGTACTGGAACGTCAGTATTCGTAGGTACTGAACTTCTTTTTTTCGTAGGGAGAGCCGAGTTCGACCTTGACCGCGTATTTGATCGCCACCGGTTTTTCTTCGATGAGAGTTTCGTTCCCCTGAGATTCGCAGATCAGTTCGTGCTGACTGGCTTCAACTTCTGGTTCCTGGAGTTTGCATTGGTAGGCCCCACCAACGTGGTGCGCCCCGCGAATCGACTGGCAGAGTTCGGTTTGAGACCTGTTTTCCAAGACGAACCGTAGGAGTTCTTCAGATTCCACGACGACCTTACCTGCACTGTTGGCGAATACCCCCGGCTGTTCGTGAAATGTTTCTTTTGCCGGCATCACGCACCTTTTGTTTGTGCCGGAATATTGCGTCGTACAGCCAGACCAGGTCGGCTTGAACGTCAGCTGGATCGTTTTTCCGCCGGATCCTTTGGTGACGGACGCAAATTCGCCGGGTTCTACGCTGACTTTGCTGCACACCCATTCCATAGGTGGCCACGCTTTCGGTAGCACGAGTGTCGCTGTCGGTGCCGCTTGCGTCAGGTTGACTTTCACGTGTTCTTCGTTTTTCTGCCCTTCGATGCACAGCGCGACGTGCGTCGAGCCGGCTTTTTTCGTACACGCTTCCGCCGAGGCGGCAGCCGCTGTCACGGCGCCGAGCATGAGCGCCGCCGCGAGGCAGGGAACGACAAATCGAATCAGTGACCTAGTCACATTATTCCTTTCGTCCCGTCGGCCGGCGCTCTGTGTTCACGCGCCGCCGGCGAGCGTCTGTTGTTGTCGAGGACGACCGTAGGCAGCGCGCGTTCACTTCGTCAAGACGTCACATACGTTCGTTGGCGAGGTGATGTGTGAACGCTCATGACGTAACGGTCGTCTCACCGGGGTGACTTCGCGGAAGCTGAACGGCGAGCGCTACCTGCATGCCGAACGGCGTCGCGGTCCACGAGTTCGCATGGCCGGGTTGGCCACTCTGCTTGGCAAGCAGCCCGAGTCGGCACAGCGATGCCAGCAGCGTCGAGAGCTGTCCGCGGTGGCGTACGCCCGCTCCGGTCCCGATCTGGCGGTTGCTCGATCCGGGGTTCGCCGCGACATAGAGCAGGCAGGAGCGCGCCCGAAAGGAGCGCGGATCGCGGAGCGCCTTGGGGACAATGGCCGGGGGGCCGGAGGCGGTCTCACGGTTGAGTTCCGGGCACACGCGCAACTGGAGCTGGAGGGTCAGCTCCTGCCCTCGACGAAGCTCCAGCTCGATGTCGGCCTGAGACGAAGACGCGGGGGCGAGAGCGCCCATGATCGGGCCGATCAACTCGATCAGCGGCGGGTGCGCGGGGTTGATCAGCCGCGAGTAGACGATCCCCAGGACCGCCGCGAGCGCGCCGTCGGTCGCCAGACGGTGTGGCTGGTTGCCGGGACCGGTAAGACGCTCGACCACCAGGGCGCCGAACTTGCGGACCGCCCGTTGACGGTGCGCGGTGAGCTGCGGGTTGGCGGTGAGCGTCTCGACGAGCAGCACGCGGGCGAGCTCGGGCCGACTGTCCATGTACAGAAGGACCTCGGCTAGGGACTCTCGGAGGCGATCCCTGCGTGATTTGGGCGAGTCGAAGACGCGGTGCACGATCGCGCTGACATCTGTGAGAGCGTCGTCGATCACCGCCGCGATGGCAGCTTCGAGGTCGTCGAAGTGCGCTAGGAACGTCTGCCGGGACACACGTGCCCGGGCGGTGACCCGTGTGAGCGTGGCGAGCGCGACGCCTCCTTCGGCGACGACATCGACGGTCGCCGCGAGGATCTGCCGTCGCTGACGCGCCGGTTTGCCCGGACCCCTCCCATGCTGTTGTGGGGAGAGGACGCGATGTCGACCGTCGGAGGAAGCTTGCATGGCGAGCCAGTGTGGACCCAGCCGAGGTCGTGGATAAGCCAACGCGACGAACGCTCTAGCCCTTGGGTGCGGCCCCGGGGGTTGTTCGCGCCGTCTCAGGCTCGATCTGCGTCCTCTGAAGCTTCGAACCATCCGAGCAGACCGACCTCGATCGCGACATCCGCGAGTAGCTGGTAGCCGTGTCCGGTGGGATGCTCGCCGTCGCCGGCGGCAAGCGCGCTCGTCCACTCAGTGGAGCGCTGCAGCCGCGTGAACGCACCGAGGTATGGGACTTCGGTCTTAGCGCAGAGTCCGTCGAGCTGCCGTGAGAGGCGTGCCACGCGCTTGCTGTGCGACGGCTCAGCGACCGGGATCGGCCCGAACACGAGCACGGGGACACCAAGGCTGGCCGCATGCTCGAGCGAGCGGGCGTATGCCGCCAGCGTTTCCTCGGTGGACAGTCGCTGCCGGCCGTCCTCGACGATCGTGTCGTTCATGCCGGTGCACAGGACGATCCGGCAGTCGGCGCCGACGACGATGCGTGGGAGCGCCTCCGCGGCAAGCCTGAGGGTCACGTGAGCGCTCGTGTCGCCGCGCACGCCGAGGTTGTATGCGGTCATCGCCAGGCCGTGCTCGTAACAGGCCGCGACGGCGCGACCGACCCATCCTTGCCCGGTGGGGTCGCCCACTCCGAGGGTCAGCGAGTCACCGAAGAACAAAACGCGCAGGTTTCGGCTCACGAGCCGGCTAGAGACTTCGGCAACATTCAGCAGGCACCCTGTCCACCGTGCCTTGGCGATGGAAGTCAAGGCCTATAAGGTTCAAAGAGCTAGAACGACACTCGCTGGGACATTGATCCCACAGCGGAGACGGCGCCACCGCGGCGTCAGGCGTAAGTGAGCAGACCGATGCCGCAGGCGCCCTTCGAGGCGCTACGTGGCATCCTCGCGCAGAAGTTCGTCCCGTGCCCAGCCTTGGCCAATCGCAGAGCACAATGTCATCGCTGAGATTCGCAACCCCGAGCGCCATCTCGTCCCCACGAACAGTCGTGAGACGTCCTGTGTCAACCCGTGGTGGTGAGAATTCGTTGCAGTGCGCCGTGTTGTGTGGGGTCGTAGGGGGTGCGGTTTTGCCAGCAGCTCCAGAGTATGTGTGTCCAGGCGCGGCCAAGGATGCGGATTGCGTGGGGGTGGTCGCAGCCGCGTGCGCGGGCTCTGCGGTAGATGTCTTTGGCCCAGGGGTGTCAGTGGCGTGTGCTGTCGGCGAGTACCGAGACGTGTGTTCGCAGGCGCTTGTCGCAGGCCCAGCGGAAGGTCGCGGCGCTGCGCTTGCCGGACTGGATCGTGACGGGGGTTTGGCCAGCGTCGGCGGCCAGGGAGTCGCGTGTGGGGTAGCGGGCGCGGTTGTCGCCGATCTCTGCCAGCAGTCCGGCGGCGCAGATCACGCTCTTTGGGTCGCGGAAGAGGCTCAGGAAGATCTCGCCGTCTGGATGGGAGCGCACGGTGCCAGCGATCTGGCTGGTGAGTTGGCCGATTTGCTCGACGATTGGTTCGAGCGCGGCGGTGAGGCCGAATACGGCGTTGCGACGGGCTTCTGTCTCGAGTTCGCCGAGCACGGCTCGCGGCGCGTTTCGCAGTCGCGCGAGCAGCTCGGTGGGGGTCTTGCGTCCGCAGTAGCGGTGGCGCGCGAGGAAACCTTCGAGGCGCTTCTCGCCGAGGCGATGGGCGTCCTCGGGACTGGGGTAGCGCTGCAGGAAAGACAGCGCGATAGGGCTGTCGATGTCGGCGAAGATCCGCCTGGCTCCGGGCCAGAACGCATCGAGCTGGCCGCGCAGCTGGTTGGCGAGCGCCACGCGTGCTGCCACGAGGTCCTCGCGGGTGCGCACCAGCGCTCGCAGCGCGAGTGTCTCGTCACCGCACAGAGCGAGCGCGGGGAAGCGGTGGCGGTCGGTGCGCGCGAGTTCACAGAGCACCATCGCGTCGAAGCGGTCATCCTTCGCGCCGCTTGCACGGAAGCGATCACGCGCGGCCGCGAGCTGGTTGGGATGGATCGCGAGCACAGCGATCCCGGCCGCCAAGAGTCTGCCGACCAACAGTCCGTCCGGGCGCTCGATCGCGCAGAGTCCGGCTTGACTGGTCTGCAACAGCTCGATCAGGTCGCTGATCCCGCGCTCGTCGTGAGCGAAGCGCTCAGCCGCGAGCACCCCTCCCGATTCGTCAGTGATGTGCACGTCGTGCCACTCGCTGGCCCAGTCGATCCCGCATATTGCGCTCACAGATCCTCCTCCCGCTTCAGGGTTCGTTTCAAAGACACCGACCAAGAGGTACCGTGGCGAGTGCTCATAGGCAGGCCCTCTGAGGGGCAACGCCCTGTTGTCGCTCTAGGTACCTCACACCGCCGGGAGGCGCATGTCTCACGAGGGCCGTCTACGCGGCAAGCACGAGCGGCGCTCTCCCGGCGGTGGTCAGCTATATGCGCCCAGCAGTCTCAACACTCACCCTCCCCGCAGTCGGACGAGAACTCCCTCCCCCGGAAAGAAAATGAGATCGAGATCGCTCAGCAAGGACAGGTTGCCCTATGAGCATCGCTGAGCAGCACGTCGATGACGCGATCCGCAAATACTGGGACGAGGGAGGAGAAGACCTCGAGAAAGCCCGTGACGCTCTGAACCTCGCTCTCGCGAACCCGCCAACGACCCCCAAGGTGCTGGCGCGCGCCCTGCAAGTAGCCCGCCGGGCACAGGCCCCCGGCTACACCAAACCAATCGAGGAAAAGCTGGCCGGGCCAATGGAGCGGACCCGACTTCTGCTTGGCCTCATCGACGTCCTCGGCGACTCCGCCGCCGATATCGACGCGGCCGTGTTCGACTGCCTCGCAGAGTGGGTGCCTGCGGAGACCCTCGAGGGCATCGAGCTCCCGCCGTTGGCCCAGGCCCGCCTAGGCGCCATCGCCCGTCCGCAAGCCGCGCGCAAGCTGCTGGACGCGCTCGGCTGGGAGAGACTCGGCGAACCACTCAGCCGGGAACTGAAGGCGATTCTGGACGCGCTTGAAGAGTCGACTCGGAACAGCGCCAACATCCTCGTCGTCGCTCCCGGGCAAGGCGCGGGGTTCGCGATCGCCGTGAATGTGCTCCAAGGCGAGAAGCAGGGCATCACCGCCCTAGACGTGACCGACATGGCGATGCAGAAGCAAGCAAGGACCGTCCTCTCAAGGTTCGAGGCAGAGCGCCCGGCGATCAAGTGGAGCCTCGAATGGCCACTTCGTTACGCGGGCGAATCGATCGGGCTCGGCCTGCAAGTCGCCGCTCTCGTGAGCTTCGACGGGCTCCGCCCGGACCCGCTGCTCGCCGCGACCGGTACGGTCGCCGAGGACGGCACCGTAAAGCCCGTTGATGAAATTGAGGCGAAGCTCATTGCTGCTCGCGACGCTGGGTTCCGGCGCGTATTGCTACCGCGGGGCAACGAGCCTGAGGCGCATGCCGCCGGCGTCGGTGAGGATCTACACCTGCTTTTTGTTGAGCGCGTCGAGGAGATCGTTGCTCGACTAAGCGAGGTGCCGGTCAAGAACGAGCTCTCGTTTGACGGTCGTGTCCGCCAAGCCCGTGCCGCGCTACCCAGGTTCGGGTTGAGTCTGGCCACGGAGAAGACCACGCAGAACTCGCGCCAGCTCGCCGTGACCGACGCGTCGGGGCGGGCGATCCTCGACGTATGGTCGACCGGAAAGGTCACTGCGTCGGGGCCCGCTGGGGCGACGAAGGATCGGGTGCAAGAGCTCATCGACGAGATGTTCGTCGGGGAACCCGCCGATGAGCGCGAACCGCACTCGTTCATGCTCCAAGAGGGCTGGCGCCAGGACCGGCTCCGCGACGATCTCGAGCGAGAAGGCGCGCAGCGACGCGACGCCAATGGGACCGGCGAGCTCTGGCGGTTCGCGATGCGACGCAAGTCAAGCCAGGCACAGCTCACCCTCTGGAGCTCGGGGAAGGGGCGCCTCACTGGTAGCGCCCCCGCCTACGACGAGGTCTTGGCGCTAGTCGGCGGCGCGCAGGAGGGACTCGCGAACGTCCAAGCCGCCCCGAAGCCCAAGACGCGTGGACCGAAGGGCTCCAGCAGCCCCGCTGAGCTGCCCAAGCGGGGACCGTGGATCGGTACCGACGAGTCCGGCAAGGGTGACTACTTCGGCCCCCTCGTCAGCGCTGCCGTGTTCGCCGACGACGGCGTTGCCGAGCAGCTGCGCTCGATCGGGGTGCAGGACTCCAAGCAGCTGACCGACAAGCGCGTTCGCGCTATGGCGCCCCAGGTCCGGGAGGTGGTAGGCAAGGGTCGGTACAAGGTCACGCCCCTGAACCCGCCGCGCTACAACCAGCTCTACCGCGAGTTCAAGACAGAGGGTAAGAACCTCAACTCGCTGCTCGCTTGGGGTCACACGCGTTCAATCGAGGATCTCCTCGGCAACGGCCTGCGCCCGCGCTACGCGATCGTCGACCAGTTCGCTGACGCACGCTACATCACGCAGCGCCTGATGACAGAGGCCCGGCAGAGCGGACTCGAGGTGTTCCAATTCCCCAAGGCCGAGGCTGATTTCGCGGTCGCCGCCGCCTCGATCCTCGCACGCGAGGCCTTCCTTGATTGGCTAACGCGGACCTCGGCCAAGCTCAGGATCACGCTGCCCAAGGGCGCGTCCCAGCAGGTCGAAGAAGCCGCGAAGCAGATCGCCGCCACCGGTGGTCGCGAGGCACTCAGCCAGGTCGCCAAGCTGCACTTCAAGACGACCGAGAAGGTGCTCGGCGCATGAGCGACCCGACACAGCCGCCCGGCGTGCCGGAGATGCTCGAGCTCGCGCAGAAAGCAGCTAACGCCACCGACTGGAACCGTGCCTCAGATTTGCTCGCCGATGCGCCCGAGGAAGTCCGCGTGCTCGACAAGCGCGCGTTCTACCTATCCCGCGCCAAGCGCTACGAGGAGGCTCTGGCCCTGCTCGCGATACTGCGAGCCAAGGAGCCGGCCAACTTCCTGTGGCCGCACATGACTGGCTACCAGTTCTACGTGCAGGGCCTCTACGGCGAGGCTGTGCCGTGGCTGCTCGCTGCCTACCGATTGAACCCGAAGCATCTACGAAACCTCTATCGGCTCGCGCAAGCCCGCCGCCACCAGGGCGAGCTTCTCCGCGCAAAGCGAGCAGCCGGCGAGGTGCTCAAGCTCTGGCACGCACTACCCACCGACGCCCAGGAGCGGGAGTCCAAGACGCTCGCCAAGGCCTCATATCTGCTCGGTCAGTTGCAGGCCGATAAGGACCCCAGCGGCGCGCTTGACCTGTTCCGCCAAGCGGTGGAGCACGACCCAGGCGACCACGACAAGCACTACAGGCTGGGCAAGACTCACAGACGACTCGGCCAGCCCAGGGAGGCCGTCGCAGCCCTCACGCGAGCACGGCGCATCAAGCCCCGGTGCATCTACATCGAGCTGGAGCTCGCCGATGCGCTGCGCCTGACTGGCGAGACCGAGACGGCGTTCCGCCACCTCGCAACCGCGATGCCCGGCGCGCGCGGCTGGCAGGCGCTCAAGGCATCTCGCATCGCCCACGAGCTCGGGCGCAACGATGACGCCGCGCGAATGCTTCACGTTGCAGCCCGCGACCGCAAAGTCTCGCGCAGCCCCCTATACCTCGCGCTCAAGCAGAAGCTTCCGAGCGTCCCGTCTCGCAAGCCCTCCGAGCGGGAACGCAGGCGGCCACGGTCGGGTAAAGCGGCTGTCATAGCTGTGCCGGACGCCGTGTCTGTGGCCCACACCGGCAAGGTCGATCACGTGCGCCCGGCCAAGGGCTTCGGGTTCCTGGTCGACGACGCCGATGGTGAGCGCTGCTACTTCAGACTTCCAAGCACAGCGAGCCTGTCCGACGGGCAACCTGTGCGCTTCCGACGCGCGGACACCAAGCGCGGACCCGCCGCCCGCGATGTCCAAGTCACAGTCTGACATTCAGCGTGACCCGTACGAGCCCGGCATCTTGCCGCTGCTTGGCCCCGTCCCATACCTGACCGAAAGCGACCGCGAGGCGCGCGCAATGCTCGCCGGCCCCTGTCCGAGCGAGCCCACGGTCTGGCTACACGCGACGTCTTGCGAGGTCGCCGTGATTGCGGCACACCAAGGCCTCATCCCCTCCTGCTGGCACGGCGGACATGGGTGCGTTGTGTTCGGCTGCGCTGGCCCCGAGGATGCCGTCCCGCCGCGCGGTGACGCAGTGATCGAGATCAAGTCGCGAGCCCTACCAGGGCAGCAGCGGGCCTGGTGGGTGCCATGGCGGCTGATACGTGGCGCTTGGATGCACGGGAAATTCGTCACTGCGCAACAGCTACGTGACCGCCCGTTGCTCCGCGAAACAGAGGTATGTCCGTGCGCCTGTCCCCTGTCGTCACTGGTGTCCGAGCAACAAGTGCTCTGGCGAAGCACCTGGGTTTACGATGACAAGCCGCTATCAGCGTGCTGTTCGAGTCCACCCACATCGATGCTCGACTCCAGACTGCGCTAGAGGCGAGGCCAGTCGGGGACGATCCATTGGACCGGCACAATTTGGTTGCCGTTAGGAGCAAATCGTTCCCCCGCTATGCAGAAAAGCCCTGCAACTGTGTGACTGTTCAGGTTGTTGTTTGCGGGTCAGGGTCCGGCGGCGGCGGGGGGCCATGGTTGATGTTTGGCGAGTCGTGGGAGGCTGTCGGTCGTGTCGCGGTGTTGCTTTTGGGTGGTGTTGATGTAGGCGCGTAGGGCGAGGAACCGGCTGGCTCCGGCGGTGGTTCGCCAGTAGCCTGAGACCTTCTGCTGGATCTTGATCATGCGGATATCCCGCTCGGCGAGGTTGTTATCGAACGGCACTCCGAAGTCCT
>DATHLT010000015.1:0-24898 GCA_035487855.1 Solirubrobacteraceae bacterium | reverse complement strand
AAAGCGCACGCAGGAAGACCCCGTTGGAGCCGACCAGGGACCCCGCGAGCACCGGCAGGCCCGGATCGACGGCCTTGACCGCCGGGTAGGCGGCGCGTAGCAGGGCTGCATAGCGTTCCGGTTTGCTCGGGCCCGCCAGATAGTCTTCGTTGGCCTGGTCAGGCTCGTTCCACACCTCAATCGCGGCAAGCCCTGTGCTGTAGCGCTTGGCCAGATAGGCCGTAAACGCTCCGTAATAGGCGGGTTCGTTTGGCGGCCAGGAGTTGGCCTCGCTTTCCCGGCCTGGCTGGCAGGCGGCGAGCAGCGCACTGGGTGCCGATGAGGCCCAGCACGGCGTGCTGTCAACCGACACGATCACGCGAATGTCAGCAGCTGTCGCGTCGCTGATCAGACGGTCGATTATTGCCAGCGTGCTCGGGTCGATCTGCTGCGGTCCTGACGGTTCGAGTGCCGACCACGAGACGACCGTGCGGATCAGCTTTGCGTGGAGCGCCTGGGCCTGGGCAACTGCCCGGTCGACCTGTGCCGCCTGCGTGAAGTCACCGATGCCGAGGACGTTCACGCCGCCTGGCAGTGCCGTCGCAGCATTCGTGCCCGTCTCGTGGGAGGCTGACGCGCTGGAACCGTAGGCACCAGCAGCGTTCATGACCACCGCCGCGAGGACGCAAAGCGCGAGTCCCAGCCCGGCGCTCGTCCTGTGGATGCATCCGCGCATGGATGAATACGATAGTCATATGTCGCCCACGTGGATCTGGATGCAGATCGCGATCGTCGTGTTCGTCGTGATCGGGATGATCGTGGCGATCACGAAGCTCGTGTAGAGCGAGTCCCTTAAGGACGCTGACGCCAGTCTCTGGCGCGCGCTCCGTGGTGTGTTGTCTCAGCGGCGTTGGTACCAGCGGCGGCGGTGCCGGCGGGCAGGATCCAACGCTCCCGGGGGCGGGCTCGGGATCTCTGCGCCGCTCAGGATTGCGCCGGGCACGGCCTGCGTCAGCCAGTCGGCCAGCGGCGCGAGTCTTGTCTGCTCGATCTCCTCGCGTAGCCCCGGCCGCCGTCTGTCGGCGTCGTGGGCATCGGAGGTGACGTTGTGGATCAGCTGTTCCTGCGCCAGCTCGAGCGCGTAGCGGCGGACATCGCTGCCGAAGCGTCCCACGAGCGAGCCGGCCGTGATCGACATCAGCACGCCGGCATCTGCGAGTCGAGGTACCACCTCACGGTCGCGTTGCAACGCGGGACAGCGCTCAGGGTGGGCGAGCACGACGTTGTGGCCTTGACGCAGAAGACCAATCACGAGACCTTCCAGGCCGGTGGCAATGGGCGTGAACGGAGGCTCGATCAGCAGCCAGCCGCCGCCCCCGAGGGTCAGCTTCGAGAGTTCAGCGGGGTCGAGCTCGGCGAGGTGGGTCATGGCGATCTCCGCACCGGGGATGACCTTCACGTCGACGTGTTCCTGCGTGAGGCGCTCGTTCAGCTCGATTGTCAGCGCGGCGATCGTGCTGGCGTCATTTGGGGTGCGCGAGTTCACATGTGGCGTTGCCACCACCGTGTCGATTCCCGCGGCCTGAGCGGCCTGCATCAGCGCGAGCGAGCCCTCGATCGTCTCCGGGCCGTCATCGATCCCGGGTAGTGCGTGGCAGTGCAAGTCGATCATCGGCGAGCGAAGCGTACGCTGATATGCCGCGTGCACACCCACCAGGTGAATCTGCGGGCGGGTATGATCGCTGCGCCGAGGTGTGGCGATGGCTGTGGCGATGGCCTGTGGCGCGAACGTAAGGGAGAAGCGAATGTTCAAATCGATCGTGGTTGGAACCGACGGATCAGATACCGCCACCCAGGCTGTTCGCCAGGCCGTGGATGTCGCGCGTGCCGTGGGGGCGAAGCTGGAGCTCGTCAGTGCATACGAGCCGGTGCCAGCGCAGCGCTTGAGCGAGGAACGTCGCCAGGCGCCGGAGGATCTGCAGTGGGCGATCAACCCGCGAGAGGATGTCGACGCGACGCTCGAGGCCGCGGCTGCGATCGGCCGTGAAGCAGGGGTGGAGGTCGACGTATACCCACGCCAAGGAGATCCTGCCGATGCGATCCTCGATATCGCAGAGGAGCGCGAAGCAGATCTGATCGTGGTGGGCAACAAGGGGATGACGGGAGCCAAGCGTTTTCTGCTCGGCTCTGTGCCCAACAAGGTCTCCCATCACGCGCCCTGCTCGGTGCTGATCATTCGAACCACCTGAGGGGTTCTAGGCCCCTTACGGGCTGCCCGCCGGCAGCCCGTCCCGCACGATCGCGATAATGGCTGGCGTGAAGATCGTCAGCGTGATGACAACCGACTCCAGCGGTGGCGCCGAGTTCGCCGCGGTGGAGCAGCTCGAGGCGTTGCGACGCCGAGGCCACGAGACCGTGATGCTCACCGATACCCCGGGGATTGGACGCGACAGCGGGGTTGAGATTCGTCCTATCTCGATCGGCCCGAAGCTCTCGCTTGGCAGCTGGATCGGACTGGCGGCACGCTGGCCGCTGCTGGTCTCGCGTTTGCGCCGCGCGCTGCGCGCTGAGGCTCCCTACGACGTCCTGCTCGTCCACTACAAGAAGGAGCAGCTGCTGGTGCCATGGTTGCCCGCCAACTTGCGCAAGACGGTCGTATGGGACGAGTGGGGTCCGGTTCCGTTTCCGCTGCGCAAGGGCATCCCCCGCGCCGCCTTTCTCACCGCGGCGCGGGCCGTGCCGCTGGTGATGGCCGTCTCGGAGGGCACCCGCAGCTCGGTCATCGACGTGGGCGTCGACCCGCACAAGGTGGTGATGGTGCCCAACGTGCTGCGCACGGATGAAATCCGTTACACCGAGGCGGGTCGCACGCGCGTGCGTGGCGAACTGGGAATCCCCGAGCAGGCGTTCGTCGTCGGTTGCATCTCACGCTTTCACCCCAAGAAGCGCAACGATGTGGTCGTGCGCGCCGTGCGTGATCTGGGTGACGAGCGCGTGCACCTGATCCTGGCGGGCGACGGCGAGACAGAGGCTGAACTGCGTGCATTGGCCGCGCCGCTGGGTGAGCGTGCGCATTTCATCACCACCCCCGGCACGGAGGTCCCCGACGTGCTTTCTGCGTTCGATGTGTCGGTGTTCTGCCCCAGCCCCACCGAGGGAGCTCCGCGGGCGGTCATCCTCGGCATGCTCGCCGAACGGCCGTGTCTGGCGACCGGTGCGGAGGGCGTCTCGGACATGATCAGCCCCGATATCGGCGGCATCGCCAGTCCTGAGAACGACCCCGCCTCGCTACGCGCGCTGCTCATGCGCTACCTCGACGACCCCCAACGCGCCGCGCGTGAGGGCACCGCGGCTCGCGCCCACGCTGAGCGCACCTACGCGGCGCCCGTCGTAGCGCAGACGATCGAGGGTCTGCTGCTGGGTGCGATCGCATCCAGCGGTGTGCGCTCGCCAGCGCCTGTATGAGCGTTTCCCCGCGCAGGCGACTACTGATGATCGAGCAGGGCGGCCGTGGCGGCGTGGCCGACTACACCGGCGAGCTCGTACGCGCGCTCGCCGACGTCGGCTGGACCGTCGAGCTGGCAACCGCGGACGACCACCTCTACCCAGCGATCCCCGGCGTGGTCATTCATCCCGTTTTTCACTACGTGCGCGATGACAGCGTCCTGGGGCGAACACTGCGGCGCGCGCACCTCGGGCCGGTGGTGAACGGCTTGCGCTTCCTTGCGAGCATGCCGCAGCTGGTGCGCCTGTCGAGAAACGCAGACATCGTTCATAGCCAGGGATGGGAGATCCCCGAGATCGGGCTGGTTGCGATCGCCTGCATGCGCCTTGGCGGCGTAACCATGGTGCAGACGCTCCACGGGATCGTCGAGCGCTCGGGCAGGCTGATGCGTACCCGACGGCTGATCACACGCATGAAGGGGCGGTTGACGGCGCGCACGATCGTCCACACGCGGGCTGACCTCGCACTGCTGGCGCCAGGCATGCGTGCGCTGACGGCGGTGATCCCGCATGGCGAGTACGGCGGTCTTGCACGCACCGGCGGCAGCGTCGAGCGTGCTGGAGCGCGCGCCCAGCTGGGCATCCCTACAGAGGCCCCGGTCACCCTGCTCTTCGGCCAGTTGCGCGCCGACAAGGGCCTCGGCGACCTCGTTGCCGCGCTCGCGCGGCTGCCCGCGCTGCACCTGCTGGTCGGCGGACAGGATCTGGGTGCCCTGAGCGCGCTTGCCGAGCAACTGGCAAGCCCGCAGCTGGCAGGCCGGGTGACGATTCGCGAGGGCTTCCTCGACATGGGTGAGGCCGCGCAGCTGTTCGCCGCTGCCGACACTGTCGCGCTGCCTTATCCAAGCGCGAGCCAGAGCGGCGTGTTGCTGCTCGCGTATGGTTTTCATCGCCCGGTGGTCGCCTATCCGGTAGGCGGTCTGGTGGAGGCGGTGATCGACGGCGAGACCGGCTGGCTTTGCTCGCGCGCGGATGTCGACGCGCTCGTCGACGCGCTCGCCGCGAGCATCGAAGCGGGTGCGGCCGAGTGCCTGCGGCGTGGCGAGCAAGGCGCACGGCTGGCCGACGAGCGCTTCTCCTGGCCTGTAATCGCACGCCGCACCGACGAGGTCTATGGCGAGGTGCTCGCGCGTGTCTGAGCGCGCGCACACCGACGAGACCCGTAGCGCGCGCCTACTGTTCGGCTTCGAGGCGCCGGGCGAGGTACCCGAGGTCGAGCTCCGTCGCTTTTTGCGCTCACGTGCTGTGCGCTCCGCGGTGCGGTCTCGCCGCCCGCCATCGGCGCCGCACCGCTTCCTGCAGCGAGTTCAGCGCAAGCTCGGCGGCCTGGAGTACGAGCGCGCGGTGGCTGAGCCGCTACAGGCGGCGCGCCGCGCCGCGCGTGGGGAGCGGGCTGCCGGCACACCGCGATTTCTCGTGCGCGTGGACGAGTTCCCCCACTATCTCGCCTGGGACGAGCCCACCCGCTACGGAACAGAACGCTACCGGCGCTTTCACGAGCTGATGGCCGGCGCCGGCGTGCCGTATCTAATTGCCGTGCCGCCCCGAGTGAGCCACGCTCCATTGGACCCACACGTTGACCGCTGGCGGGCGCCGGACGAGGCAGAGCGGGCGCTGCTCGCAGCGCTCCCCAGCGAGGGGGTGAGCTTTGCCCTGCACGGCCTCGATCACCGCACCCGCTTCTCATCGCCCCGGCGCCACAGCGAGTTGTGCGGCCTCGATCTTCGCGCCACGGAAAAGCTGATCGACACAGGCCTGCAGGAGCTCGCTGCGCTTGGGATCTCCACGGAGGTCTTCGTGGCTCCCTACAACCGCTTCGACGTGGCGCAATACGAAGTGCTCGCATCGCGCTTCGCGGTCGTCTGCGGCGGGCCCGAGTCAGTCGGGCTGCTCGGCTTTCAGCGCAGCCCTTTGTGGCGCGGCGAGGCGGTTTATCTGCCGTCCTATCACCCGCTGTACGGGCATGCGCACGAGGTACTGCCCGCGGCGCAGCGGCTGATCGAGCGGCGCATGGGCCTGTGGGCGCCGATCGCGTTGCACTGGGGCTGGGAGGCGGACGAGGACTGGACCGCGCTCGAGCGCTTGCTTGCGACGATCGCGCCTCACACCGCCCACTGGGATGAGTTCCTCGCCGCTGTGCACGCGAGCGGGCGTCCAGACGCGTCCCTATCCTCCACGGCGTGAGCGAGTTGCGAGCACAGGCGGTTCAGACAGCGTGAGGCGCGCAGTCATCCTGGCTGGGGGCGAGGGCACCCGTCTGCGGCCATACACGACCGTTCTGCCCAAGCCGCTGATGCCGATCGGCGACCGTCCGGTGCTTGACATCGTTGTGCGCCAGCTGCGTGCGCATGGATTCGAGCGGATCACGATGGCCACCGGCTATCTGGCTGAGCTGATCGAGGCGTTCTTCCGCGACGGTGAGGCGTATGGGATCGCGATCGACTACTACCGCGAGCACGAGCCGCTCGGCACGGTCGGCGCGCTGGCCCTGATCGAGCAGCTGGCCGCTGATGACGTACTGGTGATGAACGGCGACGTGCTCACCGACATCGACTACGGAGCGCTGATCGAGCGTCACTGCGCGAGCGACGCAGCCGCCACGATCGCAACGAAGACCCGTCAGATCCAGGTATCGCTTGGCGTGCTGCGCTTCGGCGACGACGGCGATGAGACGCGTTTGACCGGCTATGACGAGAAGCCGAAGATCGACTACACAGCGAGCATGGGCGTCTACTGCTTCGCGCCACGCGCGCTGTCGTTCATCAAGCCCGGAGAGCGCCTGGACTTTCCAGATCTGATCCTGCGGCTGATCGCCGCCGGTGAGGTCGTGCGCGCCTGGCCGAGCAATGATTACTGGCTGGATATCGGGCGCCACGAAGACTACGAGCAGGCCCAAGAGGAGTTCGAGTCGGTTCGCGATCGACTGATCCCCCCCGATTGAGCGCACGACGGGGCTAAGGTTTCCGCATGAGACGCGCGCTCATAACCGGCATCACCGGCCAGGATGGCTCGTTCCTGGCCGAACTGCTGCTCGAGCAAGGCTATGAGGTCACCGGCCTCGTGCGCGGAACATCGGACCGCTCGCTCGGCCGCTCGGAGCTGCTGCGCGAGAGCTTGAGTTTGCGCTGGTGCGATCTGCTCGACGTTGAGGGGCTGCGCGAAGCACTGTCTGAGATGCGGCCGCATGAGCTCTACCACCTGGCCTCCCCGTCGTTCGTACCGACCTCGTGGGAGCAGCCCGCGCAGACGATGCAGGCGATCATCGGCTCCAGTGCCGCGTTGCTCGAGGCGGTGCTCGCGATCGACCCCTCGATACGAGTGTTCCTGGCCTCATCCACTGCGATCTTCGGAGACGCGCCCGAAAGCCCGCAGCGCGAGGACACGCAGTGCCATCCCACCAGCCCCTACGCGATCGCCAAGCTGGCCAGCCACCAACTGCTGGGCGTCTTGCGTGCACGCCATGGCCTTTATGCGTGCTCGGGCATCTTCAACAACCACGAGTCCGAGCGTAGGCCAGAGCACTTCGTGACACGCAAGATCACCCGTGGCGCCGCCGCGATCAAACTGGGGCTCGAGCAGGAGCTGTATCTGGGCGACCTCGATGCCGTGCGCGACTGGTCGTTCGCCGGAGACATGATGCGCGCCGCGTGGCTGACCCTCCAACAGGAACAGCCCAGCGATTACGTGCTAGCGAGCGGAATCGGACATACCGTGCGCGAATTCGCACAGGTGGCGTTCGCGTGCGTGGGCCTCGAGGCAGAGCGCTACCTGCGGGTGGACCCAACGCTTGTGCGGGCGCCAGAGACAACGCTGAACATCGGCGATCCGAGCCACGCGCGCGAGACGCTCGGCTGGCAGCCGCAGCTGAGCTTCCAGCAGCTGATCGAGCGTATGGTGAACGCAGATCTGCGCGCGCTAGAGGCGGCGCAGGTATCCGCCTAGCTGCTTCTCGGGAGGGAGCTCATCAGCGGCGCAGTCGCTGGCCGATGAGCCACCCATCGTCGCGCACGCGGCGAGCGATCCCGGTTCCGGCGACGTTGAAGCGCCGTGCGGCGCGCGCGGGGTCCGCTAGATCCCGACGTAGTCTCGCCGGGCGGTTCGCCAGCATCGCGTTTGCCGCTCGGCGCAGGCTCAAGCCCTTCTCCGAGGGCAGATGCCATAGCCCGTAGCGCAGCGGTTGCTCGACCTCTGGGGCCCCGTGTCGCGGGCCTGTGAGGATCCTGCGGGCCACGTCAGAGAGGTCTGCGAACTGCGCCAGACCCAGCGCTCCCACGAGCGTGAGCGTCTGCTCCTCGGTCGCCAGCATCACGCCCTCCGCGGCAAGCCGTTGATCGATCTGCACACACGCATCGACCAGCGCTTGCAGTGCCTGTGGCGTGCCGGTCAAGAGCTCCCCTCCAACCCAGTTGGGTAGGCGCTCCGAGCCGCCCATATCGAGCGCGAGAGTACCGATCGCCGTGCGCGTGCCGTGCGCTCCGAAGCCGACCGCATCCCAGTCCGGCGGATAGGGGATGCACACGTACCCAATCTGTGGCGCCGCGGGCGCTGCCGCGAACACGCGCTCGGCGTCAGGCCAAACGCAGTCGAGGTCGGTCAGCCACAGCTGCCGATCGGCCGGCTGTCCCTCGCCGGCGGCGAGGATTGCGTCGAGCACGTAGCGCGAGGAGATGTAGTCCTTGTAGTGCTCACCAGTGTTCACCGGGCGGTGGCGGTATTCGGTGGGCATGATCTGCACACCGAGCGATTCGAGCCGCGCGATCAGCTTGGCACCTGCACCGCCCAGCGACGCCGGATCGCCGAGGTTAGTGACGAGCGCCAGATCGCAGTCGACCTCGCGCAACCGCAGCGTGGCTGCCTGTGCGAGGGCGCACTCGAGATAGCGGTTGGCGACCTGTACGGCGGAGCTAGAGCGGCTCGTGGGGTAGAAAAACGCCTCTCCCTCACCATGTACGTACAGATACTGAACTACCAGCGGTGAGGATCGTTGAACATCCGCCATGCGCTCAGTGTGTGAGTGCCTGATTGACGGCCTCGACGACGATCGCCACGGCCGCCTCGTCCATCGTCGAGCTCAGCGGCAGGGCGCAGTGACGCGCGGCGGCCTGCTCGGCCCCGGGCAGCCCGCCGGCGGGCGCAAGATGCTGGCACTCGGTGAACGTGTGTAGTGCCGGATACCAGGTGGTCTGCACGCCGTTGTCTTTCAAGTCGGCGCGAAAGCGGTCGCGGGCCTCCCGGTCGGCCAGCAACACGGGGAACGCAAAGTGGCTGGAACGCTCCACCGCGGACTCATCCCATGGGAGCTCCAGCCCTGGGATGTCCGCGAGCTGCTCGCGGTAGGAGCGCACGATCGCGCGCCGCTTGGCGATGTCGCTGTCCAGGCGTCCCAGGCGACTCAGCCCGAGCGCCGCGCGCGGCTCGTCGATGCGGTAGTTGAAGCCCAGTCCCACCACGTCGTAGGTGTCGGTGCGGCCGCTGTGGCGATCCCACGTACCGCTCGTCATCGCGTGTGAGCGCAGCAGTCGCACTTTCGCCGCCAGCTCATCATCCGCGGTCGTGACCATGCCACCCTCGCCCACACATAGCTGCTTCTTGGAGAAAAAGCTGAACGCGCCAAGCTCCCCGACTGTGCCAACTTGGCGGCCGCTGTCATCGACGTGCGCGCAGATTGCCTGCGCGCAGTCCTCGATCAAGGTCAGGCCGCGCTCGTCGCACAGCTCGCGCAGCGCGAGCACATCCGCGGGGTAGCCGCAGAAGTGCACTGCGATCACCGCCCGCGTGCGCGGCGTGATGCGTCGGGCGACGTCCTCGATGTCGATGTTGAAGTCGTGCGGTCCGCGCACGTCGCACAGCACCGGCGTGGCGCCGACATAGCGTGCGGCGCTAGCGCTGGCGATGAACGTGAACGCCGGCACGATCACCTCATCTCCATGACCAAGGCCCGCCGCCCGGCACGCCAGGTGCAAAGCCGCGGTGCCGCTGGAGATGGCGATCGCGTGGGGTGTGCCCACGTGGCTCGCCAGCGCGCCCTCAAAAGCCTGTGTGCGCGGGCCGAGCGTCAGCCAGCCCGAGCGCAGGCAGTCGGCCACCGCCTGCACGTCCTCATCTGGCATAGCGATGTCAGTTAGCGGCACTCGCCACTCGCTCATGATCTAGCGGCCCCCCTCATCGCAGTATGAATTGCTCAGGGAATGTTGCGGTAGCGGGCGTCGTACGGGTCACCAAATGCGCCCTGATCGAGCGCGGCGATGATCTCAGCGATCCCATCGGGCACGGTCATCAGCGTCTGGAAGCCGAGCTCGGCGCGGATCTTGTCGAAGCTGACCTTGTAGTCGCGAGGGTCCTCGTCGCGCTTGACATAGGAGACCTTGCCGCGGTCGGTCTGCTTACCGATCTCCTCCACGAGATCGAGCTTGCGGTAGTTCTCGCCCGAACGGCCAGCGTTGAAGACGTTGTGGTCGACCTTCTCCTCGGGGGCTTCGAGTACCGTGCGAACCGCCCGTCCGGCATCGCGCACGTGGATGTACGGACGCCAGAACTGCTCACCAAAGACTTCCAGCTCACGGTCGTTCCACAGATCGCGCGTGAACTCGTTCACCGTCAGATCGAAGCGCATGCGCCGGCCCACACCGTAAACAGTGGCAAAGCGCAGGCAGGTCGGCTTCACGCTGCTCTCCTGGCCGCCGAGGATCAGCTTCTCCATGCTGACCTTCTGTTCCGCGTACAGCGACACCGGGCTTAGCTCGCCGTCCTCGGTGATCGGCACAGTCGGGTCGGCCATGCGGCCGTAGTTGGAGCAGGTGGACGCGAACACGAGCCGTTGCACGCCAGCCTCGCCGGCGTCGGCCACGAGGCTCTTGGTCGCCTGCACATTGACTTCGTCGGAGAGCTCAGGGTCACGCCCGCAAGCGGGGTCGCCGACGATCGCAGCGAGGTGCACAACCGCGTCAGCACCTGCCAGAGCGCGCTTGCGCGCCTCAGCGTCGCGAATATCCGCGCGGATAACCTTCACGCCGGCCTGCTCCTGCTCGGACGCGATGTCCTCCTGGCCATGGAGCAGTGAGTCGAGCACGCGAACTTCCTGCCCCGCCTCGCGTAGCTCCTTTACGAGCAGCGCGCCGATGTAGCCGCTGCCGCCGGTCACTAGTGTCGTGTTGGCCACCTGATGGTCCTCTCTGTAGTTCCTGGCCCTAAGCCCCGAGTGGGCGAGGATCCGTTTTTCGTCCACGCTGATCGCGGAGTCTCGCAATGGCGCTCACGCCATCGTACAAGCGCATCGGCAGTCATCCTGGTCGGCTTGAGTGCCGATTGGGGCAGGGATTGTGTCACTGTGGATCGAACGTGGCCTACATCTGAATGCCGACTCTAGCTCGCGAAACCACGCGCCACCGCGCCGCCCGCGACATCGCTATGCAGGTGATCGTGCGCATCGGCAATCTCGCCATGGGGGCGATCGTCACGGCGCTGGTCGTGCGCACGCTGGGTGAGACCCGCTACGGCGAATGGTCGATCACTTTCACCACGTTGGTGCTTGTCGGCTACTTCGCCAACTTCGGTATGCAGGGCGTCGCCCTGCGCGAAGCCGCGCGTGACCCCGAGCACGAGCACGAGTGGCTTGGGGCGGTGATGATGCTGCGGCTGATCATGCTCGCGCCGCTGATCGTCGTCTCGCTTGGCGTGATCGTGCTGCTGCACCGCAGCCACGAGATGCTGATCTCCGGCTTGATCCTGGTGATGACGATGCCCTTCGACGGCGTCGGCGCCCTCGGGCTGATCTTCCAGCTGCGCGTCGATAACCGCGTGCCGATGCTGGTGCTGACGCTGCGCAGCGCGCTGTGGGGGATCGCTGCGCTGATCATCTACCTCGAACACGGCAGCATGATCATGCTTGCGATCGCGATGGCCAGCACGAACGCGCTTGGCTCGATCGTGCAGGCGGTGGCGGTACTGAAACTCGGCGTGCGTCTGCCGCGACCGTCGCGCAAGCGCCTCGGCCAAGTCGTGCGCGTTGGGCTGCCGATCGGCGTTGCCGGGGTGCTCGTCATCGCCTACGCCAAGATCGACCAGATCATCGTGTATGTGATCGCCGGCAGCAAGTCCGCGGGCCTGTACAACGCCGTGTACAACCTCATTGACCAGGCGCATTTCGTGCCGATCTCTGTGCTGACGACGCTCTCGCCGGTGATCGCCGCTTCGTGGCCGGCCGACCCGGCAAGGCTGCTGCGCACCTCGCGGCTGACGGCGGAGCTGCTGGCGATCACTTCGCTGGGAGGATTGGCGTTCACGGTCGTCGCCTCCTCGCCGCTCGTGCGCCTGATCTTCGGGGCACAGTTTGTGCCCTCGGCGCCGGCGCTACCGGTGCTTGCCGCGGCCTTCGTGTTCGTCGCCTTCGGCTACCTCAACGGCAACCTGCTGGTTGTCCTTGGGATGCAGCGGCGGTTCCTGCGGATCAGCCTCGTTGCGCTGGCCGTCAACCTGGCCGGAAACTTGATCCTGGTCCCGCTCGTGGGCTTCATGGGTGCTGCGTGGATGACGCTCGTGACTGAGGTCGTTGTATGCGCGGCAAGCCTGCGGCTGATTCTGCAGACGCTCGAGCGTCCGCTCCCCAAGCCCGGGCGCATCGGTAGGACGGTGGCCGCTGCGGGCGTTCTCACGGGTGTGCTCGAGCTGCTACGCCTGGCACACACACCCCTTGGGTGGCTGGTGGCGGCGACGTGCGTGTGTTATCCGCTGCTCCTGTTCGTCCTGCGGGCGTTTGGGCCCGCCGACGTTCAGGTGCTACTGCGGCGCGGTCTTCCCGCCTAAGAACCTGTATAAGCGCGGTCGTCCTCGAGCGCCTCACGGAAATGCTCGATCATTGCCGGCAGTTGCAGGCGGGCGTCATAGCGCTGCTCGCAGCGCGCCCGCGCGCGGGAAGCCAGCGATTCACATTTGCTGCTGTCGTCGAGCAGGCTCTGCAGGCCATCGCGTAGGGCACGTGGGTTGTCGGCGGGGACGAGCACGCCAGCGCTGCCATCCTCCAACAGGTCGCCGATCCCGCCCACGCGCGTCGACAGCACGGGCGTGCCGCAGGCCATCGCCTCCAGCACCGCCCACGGCACCGCGTCGGCCTTGCTCGGTAGGCAAAAGAGGTCGGCCTGCTGCTGCAAATCCAGCAGCTGCGGGTCAGATGGGCCGAGCCGGTGAATGCGCACGCCGGGACGCTCGGGCACGTCCTCGGGGGTGACCAGGTCGACCTCCACGCTCTCACCGAGCCGATCGCCGAGCGCATCGAGCAGATCCTGTCCACCCTTGGCGACGAATCGCCCGCCGACGAACAGCACCCGCGGGCACGCACGCGGGCGGCGCGGGGCAGGGCGGTAGCGATCGAGGTCGAGGCCGGGATGGTGCTCGACGACGCGCGCGCCCGGTGCCGAGCTTTCGACCGAGCGACGCACCCACGCTGTCCATGCGAGCACCACCGCGGCGTGCTCGCACGCGCGGCGCTCGAGTGCGACGCTTGGAGCGATCGTGATCTCACGATGGTTGCGCTGCATGTCGAGCTGTGCAGGCATCGACCACCAGTCGCGAACCGTCGTATCCACGGACAGCGCCATCGGCACGGTGCGCATGACTCCGGCCATCGTCAGGGCGATCGAGTGGCTGTGGACGTGCACTACATCGGCTGGCCACGTGCGGAGCTCCTTGTGCACGGCGCGGCGAGCGCGCAGCGCCTGCACCAGATGCCAGCGCAGCGTGCGGAAATCGAGGCCGGTGCTCGCCAGCGCGCCGATTGGCCGCGTAGCGGCTGAGTGGGCCACCCGTCCCAGTGGGCCGACGCCGGCGAAGCGGGCCTGTACCTCCGGGGTGTAGGGCAACCCGATATGCAGCGCCTGCTCGAGCTGCGCTTGACCCATGATGTAGCTGCCGAGGTTGCCCTCGTTGAGGAATAGGACCCGCACTCAGCTTGCGCCGGGGGCGGACGGTCCGGTGTCCGAGCCAGGCGATGACGGCGGCTGCTCGTCGCGCCCGCCGCGCACCCATTCGTGCTCTGTGGCCCCGTTCTCCCACGCGCCGGCACGATTGGGGTCCTCCATTGTTTCCGGCACTTCGAAGATCGAACGCTCGTGAACGGCCGCGAGAGCCTTATGAAGCTCATCCGCATCGGCGTAGTCACGCGCGTCGAGTGGCGTGAATACATCGGACCAAACGTAGTCGCCCGCGCGTCGAGCGCGTAGCGGCAGGACCAACGCTTGCGCATTGAACGCGAGCTTGGCGCTACCGCTTGAGAGCATCACCGGCTTGCCCAGGAAGTCTGTGCGCGTCCCGCCTGGCATGTCGAAGTAGATCACCACCTTCTCGCCTTTTTCGAGCAGCGCATTGAGTACCGGGAATGCGCCCACCGAGGACACCAGCCGCTCGTTACGCTTGGCGATCCCGCTCCACCAGCGCGCCAGGCGCCGGCCCCAGTAGTCGGGGGTTGGGGCCTTGAAGAACCATGGCGCCGCGACGGCAAATGGACTGTGGCCCAGCGACGTCACCGCCGACATCTGCAGGAAATAAGGGCCCAGATGGCAGACGCTGATGAGCACCGGGCGGTCCGCCGGTAGGCCCGATTTGAGGTTGGCAGCTGAGGCAGCGCTGACCTTCGCTGTCGGCCACGGCTGCCAGTACAGCGCCCGCTGCACCTCATCCTCGATCAGGCGACGACGTGCGCGCGCTTCGATCTCACCGGCGCGGTCGGTCCCGCCCAGGATCGCGCTCATGCTGGCCAGCGCCTGCTGGCGCTGTAGCGGGTTCTCCCACTCCGCGCGTCCCTTGGCGATCGCTCTACGGATGACCAGCCCATTGGGCACCACGTGGCGCAGGCGCGTCGAGGTCCCCAGCCGCACGCGTAGATCAGCTGGTGGCATCCGTGGTGCTTTCAACGGCTGCCTGGCCGCCTCAATCGCTGCTGAGAGGTCTTGGTTCTCCGCCGTGCTCATATCTTTCATGTCGGCTTGGATCATGTCCGGCTTTATGTAAGCACGCGCCCACAAGTCCCCTGCACGCGCCCTCAAGTATTAGTGCTATCAGCCACGAGCCGAAGATGGCCTTCCACCGGCTAGCGTCTAGGCGATGCGCATCCTCGTGATCTCAACCCTTTACCCCCCGGTGGCCGTCGGCGGATACGAGGTCGAGTGCTCTGGTGTGGTCGAGCGTCTGCGCGAGCGCCACGAGGTGCTCGTGCTGACAAGCGATGTCGATAGCGCACGAATCGGTGCAAATGGCAGCGCCAACGTCAGACGCGAGCTCTGCGGCTTGACACCAGATGCGCGCGGGGCTCTGCGGGCGCCCCGTGCGTCACTACGGGCAGTTGACTCCGCACGGCGGGCACTGCAATGGGATCCTGAGCTGATCTACTGCTGGAACGGCTCGTCGATTCCGCAGGCGGCGCTGAGGGTACTCGCCGACAGTGACGTTCCGCTGGCCTTCCGCATCTGCGAGCACTGGTTCAGCCGCCTGTTTGTCAAGGATCAGTTCATGCGCGAGCTGCTCCCCGCGCAGCGCAGCCCCGTGAGGAGCGCATGGGCGCTGGGCTGCCAGGCGGTGAATCGGTTGCCTTCACTGCGGCTCGACCCAACCGCGCCGGTACGCGCAGCGATCTCTTGGAACTCCGAGGCGATCAAGCGGCTGGTGCAAATGCAGCCGTTCGTCGAGCCGGTGTTGGAGCGAGTCGGGCACTCAGTGCCTCGCCACGGGGATCTCTATGCCGAGGTTGTGCGCCAGCCAGCGCCTGAGCCCGAGATCGTGTTCATCGGGCGCGTCACCCCCTACAAGGGCATCTCGGTGGCGATTGAGGCGCTCGCCCAACTGCGCAGCGAGCACGCGATCAGCGCCAGGCTGATCGTGATTGGACCGGAGGACGCAGACCATGGCCGCGAAATGCGCGCCCTCGCCCAGCAGTTGGGTGTGGCCGAGGCAATCAGCTGGCGCGGGTCCTGCCTCCCGGAGCAGGTGGCGGCGGTGCTCGCTCGCGCGCACGCACTAATCGTGCCGTCGGTGTGGGAAGAGCCATTCCCGCTGGTGACGATCGAGGGGGCGCTCGCGCACGTGCCGCTCGTCGCCTCCGATGTCGGTGGCATCGGCGAGGGCATGCACGACGAGGAGCATGCGCTGCTGTTCGCGCGCGGCGATGCGCGCATGGCGGCCGGCGCGCTCGCGCGCACATTGACGCAGACGGCCGACACCGCCGCGCGCGTCGCGCGTGCCCACACGCGTGCGCAAGAGTTCAGGCTCGACTCCTATCTGGACGAGCAGGAGCAGTTCGTCGAGGACGCCCGTGCGGCGCTGATCACAGGAAGTCCGCCAGCCCCTCGCAGTCCATACCGGGTATCGCAAGCGCCCTAACCAGCCGCTCGGCCACCTTGCGCCAGGTGAAAAGCTGCGCGTGTCGGTATGCCAGCTCGCCCAGCTGCTGCGCGGTGTGGGGCTCTGCAAGCCGGAGCATCGCCGCGTACAGCTGCTCGTCATCGAGCGGGTCCACCGTCAGCCCACCGGGGCCGATCAAAGTCGCACTGCCGCCATTGGTTGTGCCGATCGACGGTACGCCGGCGCTTGCAGCCTCGATGTACACGATCCCTGCAGGCTCGTGTAGCGAGGGCATCACAAACGTCGTGGCGGAGCGATAGAGGGAGGCGATGCGCTCGCAGTCTTCGACGTCGACGCGGGAGAGCGATCCGTGTCCGAGGACTCCGGGCATATCCACGCGCGGGTGTCCTCCCACCAAATCGAGCTGGGCGTCTGGGTAGCGCTCGCGGACGCGGCGGAAGGCGCGAAGTACTGCGGGCCCATTCTTGCGCTCCCAATCAACACCGACGAAGAGGTATCGCGGTGGGCTCCACTCGCGCGGCGCAAGCTCCGTGGCAGGATGGTTTTGGCCGTTGCCGACGACGAACACGCGCTCGGCTGGGATGCCATAACCGGCGGTGATGCTCGCCGCTACCCAGTGGGTTGTGCAGCAGCAGGCGACGGCGGTCTCATAGGTGCGACGCTGGCGCTCGATGTAGCGGTGGAAGTCCGCGTTGGTCAGCGCCTGCAGGTGCGGCCAGGGATAGCTTTCGCGGGCCTGCAACACGGTTGAGTCCTCGTAGGTCACCACCCGCTGGCCCGCCGGCAGCACCATGTTGCAACTGCGCTGCACGATCCCCTCAAGGCGCCCCGCAGCCGTCAGGCGCCGCCGCATGAGACGGCTACGCGCCGCGATCGTCGGACGCCCCAGCTGCGCGGCGCTGTGTACGCGCTTGGCCGCTCGTCGGGGATCGCGCAGATCGCCTGGCCGGAGCCGCCCGGCGACGCTACCTAGATGGGCCAGCCTGGCTACCCTGGGTGGCAGCTCGCCACTGATGGGAACTACCTCCGCCGCCAATTCGGTCAGCGCGGTGAACGTCGAGTTGCTCACGCCGGAGTCGATCTGGACGTCGCTCGGATCGGTCGGCGCGGCAAAGCCGAGGCGCAGAGGTAGGTGTGGTGTCGGTAGGTGCGGTGTCATCGGCAGTCAGCTGTGGTTCAAGGGCGAGTCAGGCAGGCACACCAGCCTCGAGTATTAATGATTGTGGCCGCGCTTCAAGGCTTGTGGCGTCGCGGTCGATATCGACACAGGTATGAGAACAGCCGTAGCTTGCCGCCTGGAGCGACGTATCATTGACATGGTGCCCTGTACGACCGCAGCAGCCGCTTAGCCGTGGCCGATCCCGAACCACTCACCAAAGCTCCGTCTGCTCCCACGGTCTCGCCGTTTGAGCTGCTGTCGGTTCTCTGGCGGCGCCGGCTGATCGTGGTCACCGTCGTGATCATTAGCGTCGCGGTCGCGGTGGCCCTGTCGCTGCGCTCGCCCAAGCAGTACTCGGCTTCGTCTGAGCTTCTGTTCCGTGAAACCGGCTTTGCGCAGGCTCTATTCGGCAGCAGCTTGTTCACTTCGGGAGGCGCCGAAGAACCGCAGCGAACCACGCAGACGAGCATCGACGTGGTGACCTCCCCCGCCGTGGGCCTCGAGGCCGAGAGCCTGTTGAAGATCAGAGAACCGGTTGGCTCGCTGATCGGATCGATCTCCGTCAGCCCCAACGCCGACGCGAACATCGCCACGATCACGGCCACTCGCGCGAACCCGCGCGAAGCGGCAGCGGTAGCGAACGCGTTCGCTGAAGGTTACATAACGTACCGCCGCCAGACCGACCGCAATACGGTCGCGGAGGCCGAAGAACTGGTCAACGAGGCGATCAAAACCGCCTCCTCCGCCGAGTCGGTCAAGCTCAACGAAAGCTTGCGCCAACTCGGCGTGCTGCGCTCTCTGCAGACCGGCAACGCCGAGGTGATCGCGCACGCGGAACCGGATCCTTCTCCGGTCTCGCCCAAGCCCAAACGTGACGGCATCCTCGGGTTCGTGGTCGGTCTGTTCCTCGGTGCCGGGCTGGCGCTATTGGTGGACTTCCTCGACCGGCGTCTGAAGACCGTGGATGACTTCGAACGGGCGTTGCCCGACTACCCGGTGATCGCGAGCGTTCCCCACACCCCTGCGCACGTCGGCCTCGCCCAGCAGCTGGCCGGTCCGATCGGCGAGTCCTACAGAATGCTGCGTGAGGGCTTGCGCTTCCTGGACCCTACGGGGCGGGCACGCTGCTTCGTGATCACAAGCGCGGAGGAGAGCGAGGGCAAGAGCACCGTGGCTGTCAACCTCGCGCTGGCGCTCACAGCGAGCGGCCGGCGGGTAATCCTGGTGGAGGCCGACATGCGTCGTCCCGCCGCGGCCACACAGCTGGGGATCCCTCGCCATCTCCCCGGCCTGTCCGACACGCTCGTGTCCAACGGCGAGCTCGACGAGTTCCTGGTGAGCATCGAGGACGAGCCGAACCTCGCGGTACTACCCAGCGGCACGATTCCCCCCAACGCCGCCGATCTGCTCAGCGTCGGCCGGATGGGCGAGCTCTTGTCCTTCATGCGTGCGTCCGCGGACGTCGTGATCGTCGACTCGCCGCCGCTCTTGCCGGTCGCCGACACACGGGTGCTCCTGCGCCTGACAGAGGTTGACGGCGTGATCATGGTTGCTCGCGGCGCCTACAGCCGACGCGATCGCGTCCGCGCCGCCAGCCGTGTGCTGGCCGTCAGCGGGCGGCGTGTGTTCGGCCTGGTGCTGACCGAAGTCAAATCCTCAACCGAGGCCGGCTACTACTACTACGAGGACGAGCCCAACCAGCCCAACGGACGTTCGGGCTCGGGCCAACGCGGCGTCTCCTCGCCTGTCTGATCGCCGTCGCTCTCGGCGGCGAGCTCACGCTCGCTCACCTCTGAGCCGATGCGCGCTACGCGGGTGGAGAGCACGCCGCCCATCGCTCCCAGCAACAGATCGAGCTGCGCCCAGTAGAAGCTGTCGTAGAAGGCCGCGACGACCGCCATCCCGACGATGCCGAGTGCCAGGCTCAGGTCATAGGTGGGGGTAACGCGGAAGCGCACGCAGCGGCTGAGCGCACGCAGCGCGACCCCGATCGGAATGACGGCCGCGATTAGGCCCACCAGGCCCATGTCGGCAGCGATCGACAGATAGCCGTTGTCGACCGCGCCAATGTCGGTTTTCGTGGCCGATTCTTTCCCGGAGAAGCCCGGTTCCTCAGCTCCGAAGATTGGGCGCAGGCCGAGCTCGTGGATGCCGTAGCTGTAGCTGAACTCGCGGTGTGTCACAGACTGGCTAGACACCTGCTTGGCGGCGAGCTTTTCCTCGACCAGGCGGTGCAGGGAGCTGGTGCTGAGGATCAGCACCGTCAGGATCACGATGCCGGCGCCGATCGCCCGCAGCGCCCGGTAGTTGCCCGCCCGTGCCTGGATCACGGCCACGACGATCAACATCACGACGACCGCCACCCATGAGCTGCGCGACTGGGAGAAGATCAACATCACCGCGCTCGCACCGGCGAGGCCAGCGGCCAACAGCAGCGAGCGCCGGGACGCAAACAGCAGCGCGCTCGGCAGCAGCGCTGCGACGAGCGCCCCGTAGGTGATCGGGTAGCCGACGAAGTAGCCGATCCGGCCAGAGGGGTTTTTTACGTAGGCGTCGGCAGCCATCAGGATGAGCAGCGACAGCCCCGCGAACGACGCGGCGGGCCAGCCCTCGCCGTCGCCGAAGCGCCTGGCGCAAAGGAACGTCACGCCGATGAACACGTAGCCGACGATGCCGGACTGGATCACGGCGTTCAGTCCATGGAGGTTCTCGTAGATCAGGATTGCCAGGCCCAGGAACAGGAAACCCATCAACAGTGCGGCGCGACTGGGGCGCGTTCTGCGCCCGCCCATCGCCAGCGACCACAGCCAAGGCGCAAGCGCGGCCGCCGCGACCGCCGAGCAGAGAACCTTCTGCTTGACGATCGGTGCTTCCGCGGCTTCGGTGAGGAACGGATACCAGGGCAGCACCGCGACGATCACGATCGCCCACGGAAACGCTTTGTCGCCGAGCATCGCCAGGCCGAGGATCGCCACCACGACGACACACAAAAGGATCGCTGCGCTCGGTTCGCGATGGACCAAAAGGCCGCCCAGCAGGCCCAGCACGATCGCTCCCGCCACGCCCAGCTGCCAACGTCCCAGCGCACCGAATCGCTGCTCGCCTCGAACTGCACCTCTTGCCTGTGGGGTCACTGGTGTGCCCCGCGCTCGCTGTCAGTCACAGCCACATGATGGTGCATCGTGCTGACACGCCGGCTGCGACCGCGGCTCCGACCGCTGGCCCGAACCGCGGGCCGGGTCACGCTTGCGCGCGCAGGTCACGAGGGGCGTGGCCGGCGCGGTCGGGAGTCTGCCCCAACCGCGCCGGATACAGCCCCCAGGCCTTCGGGCTGACCTAGCGTTCCGCGATCAGGGTCGGAACGCTGCCAGCGCCGTATAGGAGAGCTTGTGCGCCCCCGAGGCCGTCTCGATGCCGTAGTAGTCGTTCGATCCGTAGTCGCGATAGTTGAAGATCGTCACGTCCTGGATGTAGCCCGTGCCTTTGGCCCAGTTGACGAAGTTCGTGACGTTCTGGGCTTGTTCAGCTTCCGTCCACTGCAACGAGTCTCCTGTGGATGGTTGGCCGACAGCCGTGGGCCAACCCACCTCTGTGATGTAGATGGGGATGTTCGGGTGCTGAGCGTGGGCGGCTTCGATCTGTCCGCGATCGCCGAGCGCCGAGTGGGCGCGATTGCTCGTGCCACCGTAGGAGTGCAGCGTGATCCCGTTGATGTAGCTGCCCACGTTCGGTTCCGCGGCCCACATCTGCTGGCCCCACGTGGTCGGACCCTCGCCGCCGTCATAAGAGGCCAGCACCGGCGGGTAGTTGTTGCCAAAGTTCGCCACCAGCGCTTCGTGCAGAACCTTGAGCAGATGGTCATAGGCGGCTGCGTTGGCTGCGCTGCCCGCGTTCGGACCCATCGCTCCCCACTGGTTGCCAGGCTCGTTGAGGACCTCGAGCGCCGCCATCTTCGGGTTGGCTTTCACCGCAGCGACCGCTTTGGCTGCATATTCGGTGGCATTCAGGCCGCTGACGCCGGCTGAGCTTTCGTCGAGCAGCAGGTCGATCACATGCAGGCCCGCGGCGGTGTAGCCGGCGACGCTCGACTGCGAGTTGACGCGTACGTAGGAAGCGGCTCCGGCCACGTCGGCGGCGAAGTTCGACGGCCAGCCGCCGACGTCCACGCCCACCCACATCGGTGAGGTCAAGATCGAACCGGACGGCGTTTCTTCGGCTTTTGGTTCTTCGCTCGGCGGGGGTGGCGGTGGTGGGGGCGTGCTCGGGGTGGGGTAGGAGATCGCCACTTCTGGCGACCAGGCGCTGCCGTCCACAGCCGTGCGCACGCTGTAGCCGACGGTCACACCGGCAACAACGGGCGGAGTAAACGATGTCCCGCTGACCTCTGTGAACTGTTCTGCTTTGCCCGGCACTTTGATCGCGAGCACGTACGCGCTCACGTCGCCGACAGGGCTCCAAGACAGCTTCAAGCCAAACGCGACGAGCTTCGGCGCGGCCTGCGTGTCGACCGTTTCCGTCGGAGTCGATTCGCCCTTGGGGGTTTCAGTTTCGGCTTCGTTTTCGCCTGGGGTCGTGCCCGCTGGTTCGGGGTAGGAGATCGACTGTTCGCCCGCCCACAGGCTGCCGTTGACGGCTGTGCGCACGCTGTATTTGACGGTGACACCCGGCACCGGCGGCGGCGTGATGGATGTGCCGCTGACGGTCGAGTATTGGTCCGGCTGTCCTGGCACCTTGCGCACGAACACGTAGTTATTGACGGCGGCCACCTGCGTCCAGCTGAGCTTCTCGCCGGATACTCCCAGCTTGGGGGCCTGGAACAGGGCATTCCACCAGCTGTAGTGGTTGTAGTCGGCGCGATACGCAGGGCTGGCGTCGCCGCCGGCGACGCTCGCCAGCCTGCTCTGTGCGCGCTTGAGTTGGCTACCGGCGTTCTGCAGGGCGCTACGTGCGGCGCTGCAGGCGCTTGGCTTGCTGGGGTGCACGGCAAGGCACTTCTTCAAACGCTTGGCCTTGGTGACGAGGTTGCGGTCGGCGTTACGAGAGACCGCTGCGGCAACAGCCAGCGGTCGAGGGACCGAGCGGCTCGCGGCAATGGCAAGCAGACGATGGTTGCGGGTAGAGGATGTGCGCTTCGTCTGCGCGGCGGCGCCGCTGGCGGCGGCGAACGTAAGCAGGGCAACGAATGCTGCGAGCGAGACTGCCATCAGCGTCCTGAGGGCACGGGTGGGGCGGGGGTGAGTCCTGTGCATGCGTTCTCCTTCGATGACCGGGCTGTCTACTTGAGACCCCTGGCTTTGCGAACCCGCCTCGCGACGGGAGTGCCTTTTTCGGGATGTGGCAGAGGCGTGCGTCGTTCCCCCGTGGGTCGGATGCGTTCACGCCTCTACTTGAACCTTGCAAGTCATCTTTCGGTGCAATCCGCGCAAGCTATAGCGGCCACTGTGGCCGTGGACGCATGTCCGCTGGACGATTACTGTGCTTGATTGGGGCGTTACTGGGCTCGATCAGGGCGCCACGAGCGTGCTGAGCGCCTCGATCGAGTAGCGCTCGCGGACGAGCTCGCGCCCCGCGCGGGCGAGATCGGGGGCGCCATCGCGCAGCACGCGCACGAGCGCCGCAGCGAAAGCGTGGGCGTCGCCTGCGATCAGGCAATGCTCGCCGTCGCGCAACTGCAGCCCGGCAGCCGCTCGCGGTGTGGCAACGACCGGCAGCCCGTACGCGAGCGCCTCGATCAGCTTCAGCGGTGTGCCACCGCCCTCCAGCAGCGGCACCACCGCGCACAAAGCGTTCGCGTAGGCGTCTCGCAGGTCGGGGAGGAAACCGAGCGCCTGGACCCTCGGGTCGTCGCTGGGCGGCTGCTGCAGTCCTCCGCCGACAAGTGCAAGCTGCGCTCGAGGCAGCTGCTGCCATACGATCGGCATGACTTGATCGAGCAGAAACCGTAGGCCGCCGCGGTTGGGCAGGTAGGTGAAGCTCGCGACGAACACGGCTCTGGGGTCGCCCGTATATGGGGGGACAGGTGTGATCGCCTCCACATCCACCACGTTGGGCACGTAGCGAAGCGTCGCCTCAGGGCAGAGCTCGCGCGCTCCCTCTAGGTCGGGCTCACTAACCATCCAGGACTCGGCTGCCCGTCCAAGCAGCCCCCGCTCGAAGCTCCGCAAAGCCTCCGCCTGTCTGCCGGAGGCGCCGCTCACATCGGCGCGAAAGCCGGACTCGAGGTTGTGCGCGTTGTAGATGACAGGACGTCTGCGCGCCAACGGCGTGAGCGCGGCGGCGGTGATCGGACCGTCGGCGATCACGCGCCCGCGGTTGGGAACCTCTGCTAGCCGGCGCGCCTCGCGTGCCAGCTCGGGTGAGATTCCGCGCGCGAACCCCGCGGGCACGCCGCTCGCACGTGCGCTTGCGTACGTGAGCAGGCGTCGCAGCCGCCGCGAGGGAACGACCTCGTGCAGCGCAATGCCGGGGATCGCACGGAAGGCCGCATCTGGCTGGGTCTCGCCAAACCGCACGTACAGCAGATCGAGCCCGCGATGCGTGGCGAGCGCCCGCGCAACACCGTACGTGCGCACGGCCTGGCCGCTACCGAGCACGGGGGTGTGCGTGGTTACAAATAGGTCTCTCATCGCCTCACAAAGCGTCGATCGCCGCTGCGATCTCCTCTAGACGTCGATCCCACGAGTGCGCAGCGGCCATACGTGAGCGCTCGGCGCGCCGCTCGGGGCTGTCCTCGCCCAGCGCCTGTTCGATCAGCCGCACGATTCCCTCGGCGTCGGGCGCTATGAGCACCTCAGCGACGTTGGCGAGCGCCGGTAGCGGCGTGGCGATGACCGGCAGCCCGGCCGCCAGGTACTCATACACCTTCATCGGGAAGATGCTGTTGGTGAGCTCGTTGCGTGAGTACGGGATCAGGCCGGCGTCCGCTGCGCACAGCACGCTCGGCAGCTGCTCGTAGGAGCGCAGACCCAACAGATGGATGTTCGGCTCCGCCGCGAGCTCGGCAACGTTCGTGTGCGGATCGCCCGGTCCCACCGGGCCAACCAGCGCAAACGACCACGCTGGCCGCAGGCGTGCCAGCTGGACGAGTAGCTGCAGGTCGAGCTTGGTCGCGACGATTGCGCCCGTGAACACGATCCTGGGCGACGGCAATGCCACCATGGCTGGGTCTGGCGTGACGGGAACCGGTAGGGCGGGTGGGCTCGGAGTCAGCGCCTTGGCGAACAGCTCCGTGTCGGCGACGTTCGGTGCATCGATCACGTTGTCCGAGAGCGTGCGCAGACGGCTCGCCAGCGCAGGCGCGCTCGCCAGGACGAGATCTGCGCGTGCCGCAAAACGATCCTCCGCCGCGCGGAAGCTCGCCGTGTCGATCAGCTCGTGCGCGGAGATGTCATCGACGCAGTGATAGATGACCAGCGAGGGGTCCAGCGCCTCGATCAGCACCTCCGCTTGGGGGACATAGGCCCACAGGATCGGTTTGCTCATCCCCAGCCGTCCGGCGGCGCGGCGCACCAGCGCCGGTAGCAGGCGAGCGTTGAGCGTGCGCACGAAGCGGTTGCTGTGCAGCGGTATGACCAGTGGCGAAAGCACATGCAGGCCGTCGACTGTGCGCGGCGGCGCAACGCCGCGTCTGAGCCTGCGCGCGATGCGTGCGAGGTCACGTCCGGCCAGTTGCGGGCGGCGCAAGCCAAGCGACTCCACGAACAGCACACGGTTATCACGTGCCAGACGCGACATCAGATGGTGCTGGTTGGTCCACAGCTCCGTGTCCCAGTCGGCGAATCCGACACACACGATGTCGCGGCCGCGTAGGCGAGGTGGCTCCGGCATCGCGGCCATGATCCCAGGTGGGGCGGAGGCGGACCGATAGTCTCGCGCCAGTGAGTCTCCCATCGCTGGAGGAGTTGCGCG
>DATHLT010000014.1:0-5244 GCA_035487855.1 Solirubrobacteraceae bacterium | reverse complement strand
CCTGGCAGTGGCAACAGACGAGAGGGCGCTCGCGCATCGCCTGGCTGGCATCCCAATGCCCTCGATCACCTTGCAACGCATCAACGGCAGCCGCATCGGCCTGCAAACGATCTCACTTGGCTGGGTCGTTTACTACCTGTACCCAGGAACCGACGATTCCGCTGTGCTCGGGATTGACAGCCCCGCTGAGGACACCGCCCAGCACCGTGCCTACTGCGAACGTGAGTACCGCTTCAGGGAGCTTGGTGTGCGCACGGTGGGAATCTCAAGCCAACGGCACCTCGAGCAGCTGGGGACGATCCGCGATCACCACATCGAGCACCCGATGCTGATCGACCCTGACCTGGTGCTCGCGGAGGCGCTGGGGCTACCAACCTTCGAGCTGGCTGAGCGCCTGTGGTACCGGCGGCTGACCCT
This sequence comes from Solirubrobacteraceae bacterium, assembly GCA_035487855.1. GTDB lineage: Bacteria > Actinomycetota > Thermoleophilia > Solirubrobacterales > Solirubrobacteraceae > Palsa-744. The sequence goes on along the minus strand of DATHLT010000014.1, from coordinate 4,827 downwards.
GCTCGTGCACGACGGGGTGATCGAGCGGGCCTTCTACCCAGTGGCCACAGCCGCCAACAACCCCGGCCAGGTGCTTACCTGGCTGCAGCTGCACGGCTAGCCTCACCCCCAGCCAATACAAACAACAGGCTCACAGCTCGTCACTTGAGGCCGTCGTTCGGCTGAGCGTGCCCCAAGCTCACACGCGCGTGGTATTACCGCGCAACTGCCGCGGGGCCGCCAGGTTCGATGCCCTTGCGGCAGCCTCCCGCTCCAGCATGGCTGCGCGGCGAGCAGCGTGCTCAGCGAGGAACGCCTCCACTACACGCGGGTCGAATTGGCTGCCGGCACACCTGCGGATCTCGTTCAGCGCGTCAACTTCAGACTTGGCTTCGCCGAACGGGTGTTCTGAGACCATCGCATCGAACGAGTCGCACACGAACACGATGCGACTCGCAAGCGGGATCTGATTGCCTGCCAGGCCGCGGGGGTAGCCGGCGCCGTCGTGGCGCTCGTGGGTGGCACCGACGATCGCTGCCACACGCGCCAGCGCAGGCGCGGCGCTGAGGATGCTCGCGCCGATGATCGGATGACGGCGCATCAGCTCCCACTCGTGCTGATCCAGTGGACCGGCTTTGTGTAGGAGCGTGTACGGGATCGCCACCTTGCCGATGTCATGCAGCTCGGCCGCACGGATCGCGTCAGAGAGATCAGGCCCGATCATGCCCATGCGGCGTGCCACGCCGCCTGTCAGTTCAGCCACGTGCGATGAGTGCGCGTGCAGCACCGGCTCATGCGCTGCCAGCAACTGCAGCGCCAGATCGCGAGTCTGGCGTCCGGCGCTGGCGCGACCGGAGTCCTTGTAGGCATACATCCGCTCGTCAGCCAGTTGCAGCGCCAGCTCGGGATAGCTCGCTTCGGTGGGAATCATCACCGAGCCGTAGGAGCTCGTGATCGAAAAGCCTTCGCCCTCGGCGCTCAGCGCCTGCAGGCAGTCGCCCACCATTGTCTCCCCACAGCCCGACCACAGCAGCGCGCAGAACTCGTCGCCGCCCAGGCGATAGGCACAGCCGCGCGAGCCCACCGCCTGCTTGAACGCGCGCGACAGGCGGCTTAGCAGCAAGTCGCCACCCAGGTGACCGAAGTTGTCGTTGTAAGCCTTGAAGCCGTCCAGGTCGAACAGCAGCAACCGTACGGGCTGCTCCTCGGTGGCTTCGCCCCACACAGCTTGCAGGTCCTCCGCCAACTGACGGCGATTGGCCAGTCCAGTGAGCGGGTCGATGGTTGCCTCACCCCGCTGGTAGAGCTCCGCCGTCTCCAGTGCCCACACAATCGAGACCACGGCACTCAACAGCGCCAGCGTGACGAACACGGGCACGGGGTCGTGCAGCGTCTGACGCGGATCGATGCCGAGCGTCACCGCGAGGATTACCGCCACCGTCAACACCAGCCCCGCGATCACCACCTGCGGACGAAAGCGAGCCGCGACCATGCCGGCGGGCAACACCAGCCACGGTAGCGCTGGGCTCTTGGGGCCGCCGCTGAGAACCACGCCGGTTGCAAGCAGCGCAAGTGTGCATAGGATCGCGCCCACGCTCACGCGCTCGGGGTGCGCGCTCGCGTGCATGCGATGATCGACGCTCAACAGATTGAGTGCAGATAGGGCAAACAGGATCAGCGTCCACCAGCCGAGCCACGGCGCTGATATCAGCAGCGTCACGCCCACCGCGCCGGACCCCACCGTGCGGATGGTTCGCACGCGAGCGCTCGCCTCGGTCACCCGTCTGCGATCCAGCTCAGTGGGACAAAGCCAGCTAACTGACATTTCATCAGCCACTTCGTCCAGCGTGCACGCTGGCTTGAGAGATGCACGTGTGGCTCGGCTTACAGGCGTTTTTGCAGGACTTTTAGCGTATTTCCACAGACCGAATGTCGCAGATATACGCAGTTCGTCACCAACACGCACGGGGATAAACTTCCGCTTACATCGCCTCTGTCATTTGGGCATATGGCAGGAAGAAACTGGTACTGTATTTAACGTCAAGAATGTAAAAGCCAACGCTGAGATACGCCTCCGAGGACAAAATCGTTGAGGCCCAGTCAAGCAAGCGCAGGCGCTGTCCGATACTGCCGCCATGCGCATGTCGCCCCTACCGCTCGCATCGGTGCTGCAGCCACGCGAGCGCCGCGTGCTGGGAGCAGCCACGGCGCTGCTCGTTACGCTCGTGGCCGCCACTGGCATACACGCTGCCACCGGGCTGGGCGGTCCCAGCGTCGAACAACCAATCCGTGACTGGATCACGTCCGCGATCTACATCCTCGTCGGCGTGATCGTGTGCTGGCGAGCCATCCGCACGACTGAGTCGCGACGCCTGTGGATGGTCTTTGCCTTCGGCGTGTCCGTTTACGGGCTGGGCAACGTGCTGTGGGCGGCATGGGTTGAACATCTCCCCAACCCCCCCATCCCCTCCGTCTGCGACGCGATGTGGCTAACGCTCTACCCCTGCTGCTACATCGGCATCCTCGGGCTGGCGCGCGTCCGCGGACGGCGTGTGCCCGCGAGGATCTGGCTGGACGGAGTGATCGCGGGGCTCGGCGTGGTCGCCATCGGCTCTGCGCTCGTCGTGCGTCCGGTGCTCGCGTCGGTGTCGGGCAACACCGCCGCTGTCATCACCGAGATGGCCTATCCGGCGTGCGATCTCGTGCTCGCGGGCTTGGTCGTGGGCGTGCTCGCGCTGCGCGGCTGGCGCCTTGACCGCATGTGGACGATGCTGGGCGCCGGCTTCCTCGCGCTGGCAACCGCAGACATCCTGTACGCGCTGCAGGTAGCCGGCGGCGCATCGGCGCCGAGCGCGGCCACCAACCTCGCTTACGAGATCGGCGTGCTCCTACTGGCGCTCGCCGCTTGGCAGCCGGGAGCAACAGTGCACGACGACCGCGCACCCACCACCAGCGTGCTGGCGATCCCCGCGGCCTTCACGCTGAGCGCGCTCGGGCTGATGATCTACGACCACTTCACCCGACTCGATCCCGTCGCCCTGACGCTGGCGATGGCAACCATCATCGCCGCGTTCGCGCGCACCGGCCTCGCCTTCCGTGACGTACGCGGGCTCGCAGAAACACGCCGCCAGGCGCTCACCGACGATCTCACCGCGATGCCGAACCGCCGTCACTTCCTCAGACGCCTGGGCAATGCGATCGTGGCGAGCCACGCGAGCGCCACCAGCCTGGCGCTGTTGCTGCTCGACCTCGATCGCTTCAAGGAGCTCAACGACACGCTCGGCCACGACGCTGGCGACCAACTGCTCTGCCAGGTGGGTGAGCGCCTACAGGAGGTGCTGCGCGCCTCGGACACCGCGGCGCGCCTCGGTGGCGACGAGTTCGGTGTGCTGCTCACCGGCCCCTGCGATGCCACACAGGCTGAGCTGGTGGCGGACAAGATCCTCAAGATGATCAACCAGCCGTTCCCGATCAAGGGCGTGAACCTGCGCGTTACCGCGAGTATCGGCATCGCCCTGTTCCCCGAGCACGCCGAGAATGGCGAACAGCTGATGCAACACGCCGACGTGGCGATGTACGAGGCCAAGAGCACGCAGTCCGGGCGCGCCTGCTACGCCAGCGAGCGCGACCAACACTCGCTCGAGCGCCTGACGCTCGCTGGTGAGATCTCACACGCGATCGAGTGTGGCGAGATCGAGGCCCACTTCCAGCCCAAGGCAAACGCCAGTACCGGCCAGATCGTCGGCGTGGAGGCGCTCGCCCGCTGGCGCCACCCCGAGCGGGGGATGATCCCGCCGGACCAGTTCATCGCGGTTGCAGAACAGGCGGGACTCGGTCGCGCCCTCACACGCAAGATGCTCGAGCTGGGGCTGACGCAGATCAAGGCCTGGAAACAGGCTGGCATCGATCTGCACGTGGCGGTCAACACCACGGTCGCGGACCTACTCGATACAGAGTTCCCCGGCGAGGTGGCTGCGATGCTGGCCGCTTATGAGCTAGCGCCTGAGGTGCTCGTGCTGGAGGTAACCGAGAACATGGTCCTGGCGGACCCTGTGCGGATCGGTGACGTGCTTGCTCAGCTGGGCGAGCTCGGCCTGGGCCTTTCACTCGATGACTTCGGCACGGGCTACTCCTCGCTCACCCATCTGAAGTCGCTGCCCGTGGGTGAGGTCAAGATCGACCGTTCGTTCGTCGGACGCATGACCTCTGACCCCGTCGACGCAGCAATCGTGGAGGCCACGATTCAGCTCGCGCACAGCATCGGCAGTCGTGTTGTCGCCGAGGGCATCGAGGATCAGGTCACCTGGAGCTCGCTCGTCGCCAACCGCTGCGAGCTCGTGCAGGGCTACGCGCTTTCACGGCCGCTACCTGCGGCCGAGCTCGAGCAGTTGCTACGGGCAGCGCCGATTCCCACCGCGCCCGTTCGTCTGGAGACCCGCAGCCTTGACGAGCAGTCATCGAGCACCGCCGTTCCCGAGTCGCTACGTCAGCTCACGTCGCTGACGCGCTCGCACCCGATGATGGATGCCGTCATTGATGAGATCGACGGGCGCATGATCCGCGTCGGCTCGAAGTGGCTGGCGGACTTCGCCTCGTGCAACTACCTGGGCTTCGATCTAGACCGCGAGATCATCGACGCGGTGCCGGCCTATCTGGATGCGTGGGGCACCCACCCCAGCTGGTCGCGCCTGCTGGGTAGCCCGATCCTCTACGAGCAGATCGAGGAGCGCCTGACCGCGCTGCTGGGCAGCCCCGACTCGCTGGTGCTACCGACGATCACGCACATCCACATGTCGGTGATCCCTGTGCTGGCGGGCCACGGAACGATCTTCCTGGACTCGCGCTCGC
>DATHLT010000013.1:0-16719 GCA_035487855.1 Solirubrobacteraceae bacterium | reverse complement strand
GCGAGCGCGGGAGCTGGGCTTTGAGACGATCGCGTGCGCTTCGACCGGCAACCTCGCCAACTCGGTGGCGGCTCATGGTGCGGCTCTGGGCCTTGAGTCCTACGTCTTCATCCCCTCCAACCTGGAGGAGCAGAAGATTCTTGCCACGGGCATCTACGGGACCACGCTGGTCGGCGTGGACGGCAACTACGACGACGTCAACCGCCTGTGCACGGAGCTCAGCGCTGAGCGCGATTGGGCGTTCGTGAACATCAACCTGCGCCCCTACTATGCCGAGGGATCGAAGACGCTGGCGTTCGAGATCGCCGAGCAGCTTGGCTGGGAGCTGCCGGACCGCTGCGTGGTCCCGATCGCTTCGGGGTCGCTGTTCACGAAAATCGCCAGGGGCTTTGAGGAATGGACCGAGTTGGGACTCATAGAGAACCCCACCCGCCCGCTGCCGCGCATGAACGGGGCGCAGGCGGAGGGCTGCTCGCCGGTGGCGAGCGCGTTCGCCGCCGGCCACGATGTCTGCCGTCCGGTCAAGCCGGACACGATCGCCAAGTCGCTTGCGATCGGCAACCCCGCCGATGGTCCCTACGCGCTCGATCTCGCGCGCAACACAGGTGGCTCGATCGACGCGGTCAGCGACGATGAGATCCGTGCGGGCATCAAGCTGCTGGCGGAGACGACAGGCGTCTTCACCGAGACAGCGGGCGGCGTCACCACGGCGGTGCTCGCGAAGCTGGCGGCGCGCGGCGACATCGACCCCGACGAGCGCGTAGTGCTCGTGATTACGGGCGAGGGACTGAAGACTTTGGACGCGGTGCGCGACACGTTCGAGACGTACACAATCGAGCCGAGTGTCGAGGCATTCGAGAAGGTCGATGACCTTCGCAGGGCGGCGTCCTCGGTCGCTCGTGTGCCGAGCACACTTCGCTCTCTGCGTCCTAGCCCTGCTCGATCCTTGACCGTCTCGGGCGCTATCTGATGTCGGTGGTCGTGAAGATCCCCGCGCAGTTGCGTGCAGCCGCGGGCGGCGAGGCAGAGGCTCAGATCGACGGGGTCACCGTGCAGGAGGTGCTGGACGGCTTGTTCGCGCGTCACGAGGAGCTTCGCGTACGCATCGCTGATGAAGACGGCTCGCTGCGACGCTTCGTCAACGTGTATCTCGCAGGCGAAGACATCCGCTTCCTCGACGGTCTGGCGACGCCCGTCAACGACGGCGCGGAGCTGACGATCCTCCCAGCAGTAGCCGGCGGCTAGGACACCGGCTGGGCGGCGCGAGGCTGCGTCCTCGGTCGCTCGCGTGCTAGCCGCACGCCACGCTCCCTGCGTCCTTGTCTCGCTTGACCAGCGGCGCCCTAACGGAGTGGTGTTGAACTGAGCCGTGGCGATGCAAGTGACGTACAGTTGCGCTAGGTCTGCTCTGAGGCGCTCGAATGGGCCTGAACGCGCTCTGGCGCCTCTGTCTGCTCATCGACACGCGCTTCCAGGCGCGCGCGAAGCTCCGAGCCACGTCCCGCGGCGACCGCCCGCGCAGCACGGGCATCGGTTAGCTCTAGGCCCTGAGCATGGGCGTAGTCGAGGAGATCTTGGCGCTCATCGCTCTCGCGCGCGGCGCGTAGGAACAGCCAGCAGAACAGGCACAGCGTGAGGATCGACTCCTCGACCATCATGATCGCCCCTGCGATGTTCTGGTCGGCGAGCGGCGAGATGCGGAAGTGGGCCTCTCCGCTGAGGTAGAACGGGTAGAAGATCGTTCCTGACCACAGGAAGATGTTGCCCAGCACGGTGCCGGCGAGTCGGACTGCCACGATGTAGATCAGCTTGCCGAGGTTGCCGAACCAGCTCGGGGTTGGCAGTGGCCCGAACAGGCACATCCACATGTTGATCCCGAAGCCGAGGAACATGGCGTGCTCCAGCGCATGAATGCTCGAGTGGCGCAGCGCCGCTTCATAGAAGACCGGCAGATGCCATGTGTACAGGTCGATCACCCATAGCGGGAAGGCGACTACTGGGTGCGAGAGCACACGCAGGCGATCGAACAGGCGGATACGCAGGATCGGCGCGATCAGCGGCCCGGTGAGGCCGAGCACGATCAAGAGCGCGGCGATGTCGCCCAGGAGCAGATGCTCGATCATGTGCACCCACAGCAGATCCTGGCTGGCATGACCGAGCGAGGTGAGCGCCGCGCCGATCACCACGAAGCCGCCGTAAAAGCATGCTTGGCGCCAACCGGGCACGGGTCGATCTGCTTCCGCGAGCGTGTGCGCGCGACGAGCATAGAGCAGGCCGAGGATCGTCAGCGGGCCGAGCTGGAACGCGGCAGCTATCCCGGTGGAGGTGGCGAGCGGCAACGCGAGCATTGCGCGTCAGGGTACGCAACCGCAGCGATCGGCGAGCCTGAACCATGCCCTTGCATAGACTGCGGCTGGCATGAGCGCTTCGGCCCGCCGCAAGCTGGCACTTCTGCTCGCTGGCCTGAGCGTTGTGGCGCTCGCGCTGCCGGCTGACGCTCTGGCGCACGGGATTGTGGGGAAGGCAGACCTGCCGATTCCCGTGTGGTTGTTCAGCTGGACCGCCGCGATTGTGCTGGTCGTCTCGTTCGTGGCGCTGTCGACTTTGTGGATGCGCCCGCAGTTGCAGGAGCCATACCTGCGCAGGCTATGCACGCTTCCGCGGATGCTGGAATGGCTGGGAAGCCTGGTGGGCGTGGGCCTGTTCGCGCTCGTGCTCTACAGTGGCTTCGCCGGCGCGCAGGTCACTCAGGCTAACTTCTCGGTCACGTTCATCTACGTGATCTTCTGGGTCGGCCTTCCGGTCGTGAGCGTGCTCTTCGGCGATGTCTTTCGTGCGCTGAGCCCGTGGCGGACTTGCGCGCGCGTGCTCGCGGTACTCATCCGCCCGCTCCGGCGCGGGGAGTCGGTCAAAGCGCCGCTGCGCTACCCCGAGTGGCTGGGGCTGTGGCCCGCTACCGCTGGGGTCGTGGGCTTTGCGTGGCTTGAGCTGATCTACATCGAAAAAGACAACCCGTCGACGCTGGCGGCGCTGTCGTTGGGCTACTTCCTGGCGATGGTGGTGGGGATGGCGCTGTTTGGCGTGGAGGAATGGAGCACGCAGGCGGACGGCTTCGGGGTGTACTTCAACCTGCTCTCAAAGCTGTCGGCGCTCGTGCGCTGCGAGGACGGTGCGATCTATCTGCGCCGTCCGCTGAGCGGCGTGACTGGTCTGCAGATCCGGGCTGGCACGGTGGCATTCATCTGCGCCCAGATCGGTACGACCACGTTCGACGGGTTCTCCAACGGCGGAATCTGGCGCACGAACGAGCCAAGCCTGCAGAGCGCTGTCGAAGGCGTCGGCTTCAATCCCACGCCGGCACAGGAGCTTGCCTACTCGGCGGGCCTCGTGTTCTGCATCCTGATCATCTGTGCCGTCTACCGGCTGGGCATCGTGGGGGTGCGCAAAGTCAGCGACCGCTATGACAGCGCCACGCTCACGAGGACGTTCGTGCATACGCTCGTGCCGATCGCCTTCGCATATGTGTTGGCGCACTACTTCTCACTACTGCTGTGGCAGAGCCAGGCGATGGTCTATCTGGCGTCGGACCCGCTCGGTAACGGCGCGAACATATTCGGCACGAGCAACTACCAGATCGACTACCACGTGATCTCCTATGCAGCCATCTGGTACGTGCAGGTGGCTGCGCTCGTGAGCGGCCACGTCGGCGGCCTGGCGCTGGCGCACGACCGTGCGCTGGTGCTCTACAAAGACCCCGAAGAGGCGGTGCGCAGCCAGTATTGGATGCTCGCGGTGATGGTCGCTTTCACGAGCTTCGGCTTGTGGTTGCTCTCGGCGGTGGGCACATGACCAGCGAGCCGCTCCGCTACGGTTCGACAGCGATGGTCCGTCGCGCTCTCCTCGCCCTACTTGGCGTCGTCTCGCTCGTGTTCGCTCCTGCTGCCGCGGCGCTAGCGGCTATCGCGACCACGCCGGCACAGTCGAAAGAGAGCTCCAATCCGATCAATGACCAGGGCTCGAGCTACGAGTACCGCTCCAACATCACGGCGGTCGCGCCGAACGTAGGAGGCCTGAGCGTGGAAGTCCTCGAGTTTGCAGATCGTCTGCTGCTGCGCAACCACACGGGCAAGACGGTCACGATCTACGGCTACGAAGGGGAACCGTATGCGCGGGTGCTCGCCAACGGCACCGCTGAGCAGAACGTGCGTGCCCCGGCGACTTACCTGAACACGAACTTCTATGCGCAGGTGACGGTGCCGCCGATCGCGAGCTCTAGCGCAGCTCCGAAGTGGGAAGTAGTGGATCGTACGGGCCAGTTCGAATGGCACGACCACCGGATCCACTGGATGTCGCCGATCCCGCCGGCACGCGTCAAGAACAAGGGCACGCGCACGCTGATCTTCAACTGGAAGGTGCCGATCGAAGTCGGGAACACCAAAGGCGCGATCGCCGGACAGCTGTTCTGGACGCCAGAGAACTCCAAGGCGCCGCTGGCGGCGATCATCCTCGGCGTGGCGATCGTGGTGGGAGGCGTGCTGTTCGTGGTGTTCGTGCGTAGGCGCCGCGCCCACGCCACTGGCGCCGGCGGCGGTTCGGGAGTGTCGAGTGAGGCTTGGTGAAGAGCCCGCAAGGCGTGGTGTGGGCGTGCTAGATTTCCGAGGATGGCGCCGCTTGCCTGCTTGATGCACTGGTACATCTCGATGATGTACGTCGTGCCGGTCCTCGCGGTCGGCGGTTGGGGTTGGTTCAGCTCCAAGCGTATGGCTCGTCGCAAGGCCGAAGGCAAGACCGGGCGCCTTGGGCCGTCTGTATAGCCGCTCGCGGGGCTCGGGCACGGGACCCCACGGGCCTTTAGCCCCACATTAGCCTTCGCGTATAACAATTCGCCGGAGCTTGCGGCATTTCGTAATTTCTTCACGAGCCTTGAGGTTCGCCTGAGTAGCATTTGATTCGCTAACGGCATGACCACACAGACACTCATCAGCCCCACAGCTGAAGGCGTGACCGAGCGATTCGATCCGACGGCGTGCCTAGATGAGAGCGTTCGCCACCGCTCGGCGGCACTCGAACAGGTCGACTCGGGTCGCTACATCGAGATGCAGGGCGCTGAGCGGAAGCTGCTGATCCCGTTGAGTAGCGACGCGATACGTATCGGGCGTGGCTTGAGCGCGGAGCTACATCTCGACGAGGCCTCCGTGTCGCGACGCCATGCGATCCTCGTACCGCGCCCGACGGGAGCCCGCATCCTTGATGACCGCAGCTCCAACGGCACTTTCGTCAACGGCCGCCGCGTCCAGCAGGCCGACCTGCAAAACGGCGATGTGATCGTCATCGGGCGGGTCGTGCTGCGCTATCTGGAGCTTTAGCCCAAAGGGTATATGTTGCAGGGCGATGCAGGACGCAGTGGGCCCTGATGCCTTCACGCTCGAGCGCGCCGAGGTGCGTGAGGGTGTAGAGCTCGCTTACGTGCGGGCGGGGCAGGGCGGTTATCCGCTGCTACTCGTCCACGGCTGGCCGGAGACTAAGCGCATCTGGTGGCGCAACATCGCCCCGTTGGCACAGGCCGGCTTTGAGGTGATCGTCCCGGACCTACGGGGCTTCGGCGACTCGGGTCTTGCGCCTGACGGCTTCTATGACCTGGCGGCGCACGCACGCGACCTGTATGCGCTCGTGCATGGAGTGCTCGGCCACGAGCGCTTGAGTGCGGCGGGCGGCGATCTGGGAGGTGGTGTGATTCAGGACCTGGGTCTGCGCTTTGAGGGGTTCCTCGAGCGCCAGGTGCTGTTCAACAGCATCCTGCCGTTGCTCGGCGAGGCCTATGAGAACGCTGGCATCCCATCGGCTCCAGCGCTCGAGATGCGGATGGCAGGGGACTACTTCATCCGCCAGGGTCGCGAAGCGGACGCGCTTGCGCTGGAGCTCGACAGCCCTGAGCAACGGCGCCGCTACGTGGGGGAGTTCTACGGCCACCGCTTCTGGGCCACGCCTGGCGCGTTCTCGCGCCAGGACGTGGACTTCATGACCGAGCCGTTCGCGGATGCCGAGCGGCTGCGCGCCGGTTGGGGCAATTACGAGAGCGCGCTTGGGACGCGCGCGCTCTCTGAGCCGCCACGGTTCTTCGAGGTCAGTCCCGTCCCCACGCTCGCGCTGTATGGCGCTGACGACCATGTCATCTGGCGATCATTCCCAGAGATGTGCGAAGTGGCCTTTGGCGAGCTTGTGGGGCCATTCGTCATAAAGCGGGCCGGACACTTCCTGCAGTGGGAGCGCGCCGAGCTGCTCAACCGCACGATCGCGTATTTCCTGCGCGATCTGCGGCGGTGAGTCTGACTTTGGGGTAGCTGGATGCGCCTGTGCGCAAGCGATCAAGCGGCTGCGGTCAAGCGTCCGAGATGGCACGAATGCCCTCCAAACGTCCCAAAATCACGACAAATCTCCGTATGATGTGCAGGGGCGAAGCAGAAACAGGCAGACACGGATGATGCCTGACGCCGCTGAACGGATACAGGATGGACGACGACATGATTGGGGCGGCGTTTCGATGACAGCAGGAAGAAATGTTGCGCGAGCGCTTGCGACTGCGCTCGTGACGGTGACGGTGCTGGTCGTGGGGTTCAGTGGCAGCGCGATGGCCGCTGCGCCTGAACTCATCATCAGCCAGCCGCTTGCCGGGAGCTTCAAGAACAGCCCAACGCCGTCGTTCACCGGCATGAGCAACGACACGGCCGACCCCATCACGCTCAAGATCTACGTGGGAGCGAGCGTGGGGGAAACGCCGGTCCAGACGCTGACCCAGCTCGTGCCGGTGGAAGTCAGCCCAGGCGAAGCGACCTGGGGGCTCACGCCCGAAACTGCGCTGGCAGACGGGCAGTACACCGCGGTCGCCGAACAGACCAACGCAACCTCTGAAACCGGCGCGAGCACGCCGGTGACCTTCACGGTCGACACTACGGCGCCGGCCGTGTCAATCAACGCCCCGAGCTCTCCGACGAAAGAATCAGAACCAACGCTCACGGGTGGGCTTGGTGTTGAAGCCGGCGATCTGCCGAGCGTTAGCGTCACGATCTATGAAGGCAGCTCAACGGCTGGGAATCTCGTGGCGTCCGGAAGTGCGACGGTGACCGCAGCGACGTGGTCCTACATGGCGCCGCATCTTGCGAGTGGCACATACACGGCGCAGGCTTCCCAGAGTGATGAAGCAGGCAACATCGCCACCAGCGCCGCGGTCACCTTCCGGGTCGATACAACAAAGCCACTGGTGACGATGAATGCCTTGACGTCGCCGACAAAAAGCCCCGAACCGACGCTGACAGGGGCTGGCGGCGTCGCGGTAGGGGATGAGCCGACCGTGACGGTGACGATCTATCAGGGCACATCTGTTGGCGGGACGATCGAGGCTGCGGGAGGCGTGACGGTGAAAGGTGGAGCATGGTCGTATACATCGCCGCACCTCGCCGATGGCACCTACACCGCACAGGTGACCCAGAGCGACGAAGCCGGCAACGTCGGCGGGAGCACGGCGGTCACGTTCAGGGTAGACACGACGGCGCCCGCTGTGTCGATGAATGCGGTGATGTCGCCCACGAAAAGCCCTGAACTGACACTGAGCGGCGGTATAGGTGTTGCGATCGGTGACCTGGCAAGCGTGACCGTCACGATCCATGAAGGCACGACTCCGAGTGGGAAGACCGTTGCTTCCGGCAGCGCAACAGTGAATGCGACGACGTGGTCCTATGCCGCGCCTCATCTCGCGGACGGCACATATACGGCGCAGGCTTCACAGCGCGATGAAGCGGGGAACGTTGGCACGAGCGCGGTCACGTTCCGAGTGGATACGACGAAGCCGGCAGTGTCGATCAACCCTGTGCTATCGCCCTCGAAAGATGCAGAACCTTCAATGGGCGGTGCGGCGGGAGTTGCATTGGGCGATGGATCAACCGTTACGGTGAAGATTTACGAGGGTGCGACAGTTGGAGGAACCCTCGCACAGTTGACAAACGTGCCGGTGAGTAACGGCACGTGGTCATACGCTGCGTCTCACCTCGCCGACGGTACGTATACAGCGCAGGCTTCGCAGAGCGATGAAGCAGGAAACGTCGGGACGAGTGGCACGGAGACCTTTACGATCGATACAACCGCGCCGGCGGTAACGCTGAACCCAGTGGTGTCCTCCACTAACGATTCAACGCCTACCCTGACCGGGACCGGAGGAATTGCCACCGGGGACCCCCCGAGCGTGACGGTCATGATCTACGCAGGAGCCTCAGCGGCTGGGAATCCCATTGCTTCGGCAAGCGTGCCCGTCAAAGCCGGAGCGTGGACATACACGTCGTCGCATCTCGCGGACGGTACCTACACTGCCGAGGTCTCTCAAGAAGATGATGTTGGAAACGTCGGTACCACTGCACCGGTGACGTTCCGGGTGGATACGAAGGCGCCCGCGGTATCGATCAAGGCGCCAGCATCTCCGAGCAACGCCACGCAACCCACGATCACTGGCGATGCGGGAATCGAACTCGGTGACGAGCCGAGCGTGACGGTCACGATCTACGAAGGAGGATCCGTCAACAGCAGTAAGAAGGCGGCCTCGGGCAGCGCCACCGTCAGCGGTCAAACATGGTCATATCAGACGCCGATCTCGCTCGCGGAAGGCACGTACACCGCACAGGCCTCGCAAAGCGACGAAGCGGGCAACGTTGGCACGAGCGCTGCGGTCACGTTCACGATCGACACCACTCCGCCGCAGGTCTCACTGAAGACCCCCGCCGACGGTGACGAACTGTCGGTGTCGAAGCCAAGCTTCAGTGGGCTCGCTGGTCACGCCGTAGGCGATGAGCCGCTGGTCACGCTCGACATCTACGAAGGCGCGACGGCTACTGGCGAGCCCTATGCCATCGCAGTCATCAAGCCCGAAGGTGAACATTGGGCAAGCGACGCTACGGCTCTCCCCAATGGGGAATACACGGCGGTTGCCGAACAGCTCGACGACGCCGGCAACACGGGCAAGAGCAACCCAGTGACCTTCACGGTACACACCGTCCTCTCGCTGGACACGGCTGGGTTCGTCCGTCGTCAGGCCGGGCTGTTCACTGGTCCGACCCCGAGCTTCAATGGGATCGCGGTAGCCGCCAAAGAAGACACCCCATCTGTGACCTTGCGGATCTTCGCAGGCGAATCACCGTCTGGTGTTGTGGTCGAGGAAATGTCTGGCGCGGTCGGCGAATCGGGAGACTGGACCGTGGGCCCAGTCTCATCCCTGCAAGGCGGCACGTACACGGTACAGGCCGAACAATCGAGCTCTCACGAAAAGTTCTTTCTGAGTGCGCCGATCACATTCACGGCTGACGCCCAAGCTCCACAGATCACGCTTACCGCGCCGGCAAACGGCAGCTCGACGACGAGCACATCGCCGACTCTTAGCGGCTCTGCCGGCAGCGCTGAAGGCGACCTGGCGACGATTACGACCCACGTGTATGCAGGCGCGACGACCGCGGGCACACTCGTGCAGACGGTATCGGTACAGGCATCCGGCGGTAGCTGGTCCTCTTCCGTTGGGCCTCTGAGTCCGGGCGAATACACAGCGCAGGCCGAACAGGGCGACGATGTTGGCAATATCGGTGACAGCGAAGCCGTGACCTTCACCGTCACCCAGCTCAGCATGCCAGTGAGCGAACCATCGTCGCCGCTTGCGTCCTTCAAGTGGGTTCCGGGCGCTCCGAATGCTGGCGAGCCAGTGACGCTGATATCGACGTCCACCGACGCGAGTGCTCCGATTACGGGCTACGCATGGTCTCTGGCAGGCAACAGCGTATTTACGCAAGGCGAATCATCGCTAACCACATCCTTCGCAACGCCTGGGCTCCACGTCGTGCAACTGAGCATCACGAATGCAGCCGGACAGTCAACCGCCGTAGCTGAGACGATCCCGGTCAGCACCGCACCAGTGCCGCTGATGCAGCCCTTCCCGGTCGTACACATGGCGGGCTCCTACAACGCCAGGGGCGCCAAGATAACCGTCCTCTCGGTTCTTGCGCCGGTGGGAGCGAAGGTAGTAATCACGTGTCGCGGCTCGCACTGCCCAACGAAGTCGCTGGCTTTCCTTGCCACTGCAGGGGCAAAGAGCAAATCGGGCACCGCTCTGATCACCTTCAAACGCTTCGAGCGGCCGCTGCGCGGTGGCGTTGTGCTCTCGATTTGGGTCTCAAAGACGGGTGAGATCGGCAAGTTCACACGGTTTACGATCCGTCGCGGCAAGTCTCCGACCCGTGTGGACGAGTGCTTGAACCCGGCGGGAACGACGCCGATCGTGTGCCCGTCATGAACACATTCCGGATGCCAACGACGCCGATGGACGTGGGCTCCTCAGTTGGCTCCTATGCGCGCGCGGCGCTCGTGTCAGTGCTGGCAGGGGCGGCCGTATTTGCCTGTTGCTTTGCGATTGGCCGTGCCGAGCGGCCCGCGGCGGCACCCGCGGAACGGCTGCTGCCGAGCGTGCCGGCCGCGGCGGCGGGCTCGGCAATCCCCGTGGCGCTGAGCAGCGCCCCACCGATCAGCATCGAAGTTGTCAAGGTCAGCGTCCTGCCCGCTCCCGCCTTCACCGAGAGCACCGCGGCGAGCCGCACGGACGCTATACCGGCGTCGGAATCCTCTGGGCTGTCAACGTCGGTCTCGCCGGCCGCAACCACGACGCCCGCGCCGGTCACCGAAGCACCTGTCACCAGGACGCCCAGCAGCTCCAGCGGGTCATCTTCTGCTGGGTCGACGCCGGCGGCCGGCAAAGGCGGATCGTCGCCGAAGAGCAAGCCAGTCACCAAATCCGAAACGGGTGGCGGCACCTCGTTTGACAGTTCTGGCTGACCTCTTGGATAGGCCCCGTCGTAGCCTGCCCCGGGTAGTGATACCGATTCTCATCGTCGCTGCGATTGTTGGCTACTTTGTGGGCATTCACCGTTCCTCTGCACCATCGGTTCCTGCCGCAAGCCAGGCCCTTCGGGTGGCATCGGGAGCGAGCGTATTGTTGGAATATCCAGAGAGCTGGCGGCCTGCTACGTCCTCGCCCGCGCTGCCTGGGCTCACGATCACGGGGCCGCTGGTACTTTCGCCGGATGGGAATGCGGTGCAGGCAGGATTGCTCAGTGGGCAGCTCCCAGCCGGCGCGCCGAGCCCACTCCCGTTGTCGTTCCTTTCGCTCCTACACGTCGTCCCACACGTCGAAGTAGTGAACCTCACCCACCTGCAGGCATACCGGTTCAGCGGGCTGAGCGGCTATGACCGGACTCTCGATGTTTATGTGATTCCCACGGTCGGTGGCAGTCCCACAGCGCTCGTTTGCTACTCGCCGATCGGGGTCTCCAGCGATCTCAATCAGTGCAGGGAAATCGTCGCGAGTGCGACGCTTGTGGGCCAGGCGACCTACAGTCTTAGCCCCAATGCCGGCTATGCCGGCCAGTTGGCGACGGCGCTCGAAGCCTTGGACAAGGAACGTATGGCGATCCGGCGCGAGATTCACAAAAGCACCGCACTACGAAGGGTGAAGGCGCTTGCCGGCACTCTCGCCAATCGCTTTGCAAGCGCTGCCACATCGCTGACGGCGCTGGAAGCACCGCAAGCGGCGAGTGCCGCTCAGGCAGCACTCGTGACAGCCCTGACACAGGCACAGACCGCCTACCTGGCGCTCGCCAGTGCGGCTGGCTCAGAAGAAGCCGACCGCTATAGGGCAGCCGCAGCGGTAGTCAGCACTGCTGAGGCGGGTGTCGATAGCGCGCTTGAGAACTACGCGCTGCTCGGTTATAACCACACCTAGGTTGGCGGGCACAGCTGGTGCGTTCTCGTCAGCGCGGGTCGGCGCGGTCGAGATTCCAGTGGCGCGAGGTGGAGCACAGCCACAGCCACGGGTCCTGCTCGTCGTGTGTGCGGGGCGCGAGGTAGAAGCGGGTGATCGTGCGTTGACCGCCCTCATGATCTCCATACATCACGTCCACGCTGATCCCACGACCTGCCTGGATTGCATCGCTTAGCGGCTCGTGTAGCGGGTCGGCGCGATCGCGGATCGCTGCCTGCCAGAAGCTGATGTCGCCCGCGGGCACGTACAGGTCGCGCCCCAGCCGACGGAACTGCTCGCTGTCGGGTGAGATCGGTGGCGTGTCCGCGCCGGCCCGCTGTGGCCATAGGTGCCATCCATGCAGCACCGCTATCCCCGAGGCCACGTTGCGTAGGGGTATCGCCAGATAAAGATTGCCATCTGCCTGCTGTACCGCAGCCAACCCGTCGCGCAGTACGAGCCAGTGGTCATCGGCGAACCCGACCTTTTGCGGCGGGTCCTGTGGGCGCGCGTTGAAGAGAACCGGCCGCAGCCCCACCTGCAGTGCTCGCTCTGACACGCGCGCGGCGCGATTGGCCGAGCGAGTGGATGAGAAGGTGGCAATGGCGAGCACGAGCGTCCCGGCGGCGGTGGCCAGCGATGCGATGGTGCTCGTGTCGGCCATTGTCGGGCAGGCTACTAGGGCGGGCTGGCTCGCTGAACGCGCACGAACCAGATGAGCCCGGCCAGGCAGAGAAGCGTGGCGACATAGAAGTTCAGCCTCAAGCCGAAGATATGATGGGCGGGGTCCACACGCAGGAGCTCCTCGCCGATCCGCGCGAACGAGTAGCCCGCCACATACAGCGCAAATAGCCCGGGCGGGCGTATTTTTCTGTGGTGGCCGAGCCACACGAGCGCGCTTGCAAGCAGCAAGTTCCAGATCAGCTCATACAAGAACGTCGGTTGGAAGGTCGCGTACTGCGAGTAGCCGACGGGGCGGTGGGCGGCGGAGATTTCAAGTGCCCAGGGGAGGGTGCTCGGCCCGCCAAAGAGCTCCTGGTTGAAGTAGTTGCCGACCCGCCCAATCGCCTGCGCAACGAGCAGCGCTGGGGCGGCGGCGTCCATGAACAGCGCGACGTTGACGGCGGCTCGGTGCAGTCGCCAGATCCCCACAAGCGCACCGAGCGCGATCCCGCCCCAGATGCCCAGGCCCCCGTCCCAGACCGCGAACGGCCCCCACCAGTGCGGCGGCACTTCGCTCCAGCTGGTGGCGATGAAATACAGCCTGCCACCGACCACGCCAGCGGGAAAGCCCCACAGCGCGACGTCGTATACGAGCTCGCGGTCACCGCCTTGAGCCTCCCAGCGACGCATGGTGACCCTGACCGCGGCGGTTACGGCGAAGACGTAGGCGAGGCCGTAGAAGTGCACGAACAGCGGCCCCAGGTAGAAGCCGTTGCTCGAGGGGCTGGGCAGGAACGCCATGGACAAGTCGGTCATTCTCGTCGGTTTTCGCCCTGTCAGCGGGTTGGGGCGCTTGCGTGTGCGCTCAGCGCAGGCTCCTACAGCGACGCACTCGCGTCCGCCATGGCAGCGGCACTTGCTTATGTCCGGCTAGCTCCGGATCGTGCTCCCACAGCAGATCGAGCTTTGCCAAGACGGTTTCCCGGTCGCTCTCGGACATGACCGCGAGGCTACTGCGAGAGCTTGCAAGGTCGCGCAGGCTCGCCCGGTCGATCTCCTGCTCGTGTGGGAACTCGTGCTGCTCGACTTGTGTGAAGCGCTCGCTCAGCTCTTTCACGGATGGCCAGTGGCTGCGCCGTTGGATTGCCGGCGGACCGAGGATCTCGCGTACACCCGCGACCCACGGCGTGGCGGTGTCGAAGGAGTTGCCGAGCAGGCCGAGCACGCCCGGTGTGCGCAGAACCCGTGAGATCTCCGCCAGGGCGAGGGTCTGGTCGAACCAGTGAAATGCTGCTCCTACGGCAACGGCGTCCACGCTCGCGTCGGCAAGTGGCAGCTGCTCGGCAGTTCCGTCGAGCGCGTTTACCTGCGGTAGGCGGGAGGTCAGAATCGCCCGCATCTCATCGAGCGGCTCGACCGCGATCACATGGTGTCCCGCGTCGAGCAGCGCGCCCGACAGCTTGCCCGTGCCTGCGCCCAGGTCGAGCACCTCGAGCGGCTCGCTTCCAAGCAGCCATTGGATCGCCTCGCGAGGATATCCCGGACGTCCACGCTCGTACTCATCGGCCACGCGCGCAAAGGAGCTTGCCCGCTGGGCTCGACTTGGGTGAGGCTCGTTTGGGTCTTCACTTGAACTCATTCCTGATGGGTGATCTTGCCAGTACGCGCTCATCTGGCGCGCCGGTTTGCAGGCTCACCTGGCGCGCCGGTTCGGCTAGCGCGCGTCACCGCTAGACTCAGAGATCGATGCCTGAGTCAGACGACGATCTGTTTGGTGGCGAGCACGTACGGGTCTACCGTGAGACCGATGGGGAGCGCGGCTACCACTGGCGCGGAACGACAATCCTGCTGCTCAGCACGGAGGGCCGCACATCGGGAGTGATCAGAACCACTCCCCTGATCCACCGCACCGATGGCGAGCGCTGGGTAGTCGTGGCATCCAAGGGCGGGGCGCCTGCTAACCCTAGCTGGTACGAGAATATGCTGGCGAATCCCAACGCGATGATCCAGGTCCTGGATGAGGAGATCCCGGTGCGGGCGACTACGGCGGAGGGCGAAGAGCGCGCACGCCTGTGGTCGTTGATGTGCGAGGTGTGGCCAGCCTATGAGGACTACCAGGCCCACACCGATCGGGAGATTCCCGTCGTCATTCTCACCCGGCGCTAGCGCGCGTACACGCCGCCATTGACAGATTGCTCAGCGGTTTACTCGCCCGCGCTTGTGAAGCACTGTGGATGGCAGTAGTTAGTGACGAGTAACACAATACGCGGACTCACGCTTCCGAGGATCTCAGTAGTAAACTCTGATGCCCATTGCTCGATGAGTCTCCCCAGGAGGTTGACAGTGAGTAACAATAGTGACAAGCGTAGCTTCCCTGCTGGAGCCTCTGAGACCTCGCCGCTGCTGGTTGGTCTGTTTGGAATCTCCATTCCTGTTTCACTTGTGGCTGCGGCAGCTGTGACTGGCAGCATGGTGGTTTTGGTGCTCGCTGTGTTGGGGATGCTGGGCGTCGGCGCCGCGACGTTGACCTTCGTGTTGATGCTTGCCAGTGACGGCGAGGGTGAGATCAGCGAGGCCCACGCCGAGTAGTCAGCGGATCACGACGGTCGGCTGATTGCTGTGCTGGGGTGTCCTGAGGTCTAGCGCAGCTCGCCTGGAAAGGCGAGGGCGTGTCAGCGTTGCGCTGCTAGTCGCGCCAGGCCCACAGGACGCCGTTGTATGTCCCCACCTCGACGTCCTCGAGATGGTCGTAGCCAGCAGTTTGTACGAGCATAGTGGCCGCGGTGTGGGCATCGGATTCGGGGCAGCCGAGTGCGTGCCACTCGAGCACCAGCACGTCGGCTTTGAGATCTGACAGGCGAGGATCGGCGAGGATCGCCCACTCGCCGCCCTCGATATCCATCTTCAACAGATCGACGTCGTGGTCCTCATTGAAGAAGTCGACGGTACGGACCGTGATCTGGTGTCCGTGACCGTCGGTGCCCGGTCGATCGATCGCGGATGAGCCATTCGGGCTGTGCGCGTCGTTGGCTGCATCGGTTGCCAGGTGAGACTCCGCGAACAGGTCGGCGACAAACGTCATCTGACCTGGCCGGTTCGCCACAGCGGCGTCGCTGACGATCCAGCGTCCGTCGAGCGCGTTAGCGGCGGCCACGCGGGTGAGGACGCGCAGATTTGCGGGATCAGGCTCGAAGCTGTGTATGGACGCTCCGGGCCAGCGGCTCAGAACGTATGCGCCGAACAGCCCGACATTGCCGCCCAGGTCCATGACCTTACGGGGCGGATTGGCGTCCAGTGTGCTGGCGAGCGCGGACGGCGGCTCGTATGCGTACTGCCCGCCGGTGCCGCCAAAGATCTCATTGAGAATCGCGACGTCGGCTGTAGCTGAGGGTGGCTGGCGGGCGGCCAGCACACCGTCGTGGCGGATGACCACACTCACACCCGAGCTGCGTAGCTTGTAGGTGGCCGTGCTGGCCGGTCCGAGCTGATGTGCGGCAAACCGCAGGCGCTCGTTGACGAGTAGTGCGCCCCGTGTCGTTTGAACAAGATGTTGGCCTGCGGGCGACTTGACTACACGGCGCACGACGCCGAAGCGGGCGATCGCCTTCCTCAGCATGTCCTTGAGTGCGGTACGGGCCCGTACCGAAGATGGCTCGCGATGAGTCACTTCCTCGACTCTATCGAGCGGTGGCACGGGAGTCTCGCTTTGTGGCCGGCTTTTCGACTACATGCCGGAAGTGGCAGCGGCGAGATTACGATGTGCGCGCGATGCGGCGCGTAAACATCACGATCGGACCGTTGAGCTTCGATCACGCCGACTACGACGCCGACAACGACGCGCTCTACCTGCACGTGGGCGTGGCCCCAGCCAGCGGAGGGGAGGAGACGCCAGAGGGCCATGTGGTTCGATACGCGCCTGGGACTAGTTGCATCGTCGGGTTGACAGTGCTTGGCGCGCGACGAGTGTTGGAGCGCGACGGACGCCTCGTGGTCACGATTACGGATGCCGTGGAGACAACCGCGGATCAACTCAACCGCGGATCAACTCGCACCCGCGCTAGCCGCTGTCTAGCACCTCGAACAAAGCCGTGACGCGCCGGCCGATCTCATCTCGCGTCGCACGGACCTCGGCGATCGGTCTGCCCTTCGGGTCGGGTAGATCCCAGTCGATGTATTGCTTGCCGGGGATATAGGGGCAGGCGTCGCCGCAGCCCATCGTGACGACCACGTCGGCT
>DATHLT010000012.1:0-12989 GCA_035487855.1 Solirubrobacteraceae bacterium | reverse complement strand
AGGGGCACGGGACCGGAGACGGTCGCTCCGGTGCGAGTAGCCGTCTCAACGATCTCCTTCGCCGCCGACTCGATGGCCGAGGTGTCGTATGCCTTTAGTCGGATTCGGATCTTGTTCTGGTTGGCCGCTGCCATGGTGTCTTTCTTGGTGCTCTGATCGTGTGTCTGTGGTCTTCGATGTTTCTGTCTGCGCTCGCTGCGGTACCGCTCCGGCGGAAAGGCTCCCGCCGAAAACCCCTCCTGGACGGCAACGCCGGGCGGATCTATTCACCCGCCCCGTCGCCGCCACACCTAGCGGTGGGGCTGAATTAGTCGTATCGGACTGCCAATGGCGCGTCGCCATCCGAGCGAGTCGGATGGCGCGCGTGTGCTACTCGATGATCTCGCTGACCACGCCCGAACCGACCGTGCGACCGCCCTCTCGGATGGCGAAACGTAGGCCCTGGTCCATGGCGATCGGCTGGATCAGCTCGATCTCCATCTGGACGTTGTCTCCAGGCATGACCATCTCGACGCCGTCGGGCAGCTTTGCCACGCCGGTGACGTCGGTCGTGCGGAAGTAGAACTGAGGCCGGTAGCCCGTGAAGAACGGGGTGTGGCGACCACCCTCCTCCTTCTTGAGCACATAGACCTCTGCCTTGTACTTGGTGTGCGGGGTGATCGATCCGGGCTTGCACAGCACCTGACCGCGCTCGATCTCCTCACGCTTGGTTCCACGCAGAAGACACCCGACGTTGTCGCCCGCGCGACCCTCGTCGAGGATCTTGCGGAACATCTCCACGCCTGTGACCACCGTCGAGGTCGAGTCGTGCACCCCGACGATTTCCACCGTCTCTCCAGTTTTGACGATGCCCTGCTCGACACGGCCAGTGGCCACCGTGCCACGACCGGTGATCGAGAACACGTCCTCAATCGGCATCAGGAACGGCTTGTCGAGCTCTCGTACTGGTTCCGGAATGTAGGAGTCCAGGGCGGCAGCCAGCTCGAGGATCTTCTCCTTGTAGGCCTCCTCGCCTTCGAGCGCCTTGAGCGCGGAGCCGATGATGAAAGGAATGTCGTCACCGGGGAAGTCGTACTCGGAGAGCAGCTCGCGCACCTCGACCTCGACCAGTTCCAGAAGCTCCTCGTCGTCGACCATGTCCGCCTTGTTGAGGAACACGACGATGTAGGGAACGCCAACCTGACGGGCGAGCAGAATGTGCTCGCGCGTCTGGGGCATCGGCCCATCGGCCGCGGAGACCACAAGGATCGCACCGTCCATCTGGGCGGCGCCGGTGATCATGTTCTTGACGTAGTCGGCGTGACCAGGACAGTCCACGTGAGCGTAGTGACGGTTCTCCGTCTGGTACTCGACGTGGGATGTGGCGATGGTGATCCCGCGTTCCTTCTCCTCGGGCGCGTTGTCGATCTCCGCGAAGGTACGGGCTTCCGCACCTCCGTGCTCGGCCAGCACCGTCGTTATGGCAGCGGTCAGCGTCGTCTTGCCATGGTCGATGTGACCGATGGTCCCGACATTGACGTGCGGCTTATCGCGCTCGAACTTCTCCTTCGCCACTTTGAATTCGCTCCTGTATCGACTTGTATGCCCGCCCCTGTGGAGGCGAACCTCAGAAATCTATCTAACTGCGGACTTTCTTGACTGCTGACTGCGATTTGCTCCTATGCGCCTCGTGCGACGAGATGCCCGTGAGTCGAGCGAGACAAGGACGCAGAGAGCGCAGCGTGCTGTGCACGCGAGCGACCGAGGACGCAGTATCGCGAAGCGCTCACGGTCATCTCAGGCCGGGATCGGCTCCCCCGTTCGCTGTTCGACGATCTTCTCAGCGATGTTCGGCGGAACCTCCTCGTAGGCCTCGAACTGCATCGTGTACGTGGCCCGTCCCTGCGTGTTGGAGCGCAGATCAGTCGCGTACCCGAACATCTCGCTGAGGGGCACCCTGGCTGTCACAGCCAACGCGTTTCCACGCGGCTCTTGGCCTTCGACGCGACCGCGGCGGCTGGAAAGGTCGCCGATGACGCTGCCCAGGAACTCGTCCGGGGTGACCACCTCGACCGCGAAGATTGGCTCCAGCAGTACGGGCTTGGCGCGCTTGGCTGCCTCTTTGAAGGCAAGCGAGCCGGCGACTTTGAACGCGATTTCCGAAGAGTCAACGTCGTGGTACTTGCCGTCCACGAGCGTCACGCGCATGTCAACCATCGGGTAGCCAGCCTTGACGCCGTTCTCGAGCGCGTCTTCGATCCCCTTCTTGACGGCAGGGATGTATTCCGAGGGGATCGCTCCACCCTTGATCTTGTTGATGAACTCAAACCCCACGCCCGGGGCAGGCTCGAGATCGATGAAGACCACACCGAACTGGCCCGAGCCACCGGTCTGACGGACGAACTTGCCTTCGATCTTCTCGACGCTGCCGCGCACCGTCTCGCGATAGGAGACCTGCGGGCGGCCAACATTCGCCTCGACACCAAACTCCCGCTTCATACGGTCAACCAGTACCTCGAGGTGCAGCTCGCCCATGCCCGAGATCTCAGTCTGGCCGGTCTCCTCGTTGGTCCGCACCTGGAAGGTGGGGTCCTCCTCAGCCAGGCGCCCAAGAGCCACCGACATCTTCTCCTGGTCGACCTTCGTCTTGGGCTCCACCGCGACCTTGATGACCGGCTCGGGGAAGATGATGTTCTCGAGATGCACCGGGTGGGCAGGGTCGGCCAGCGTGTCGCCGGTAATCACCTGCTTGATACCCACCGCTGCGGCGATGTCACCGGCGTAGACCTCAGTGACCTCCTCGCGCTCGTTGGCGTGCATCATCAGGATTCGCCCGATGCGCTCGGTGCGTCCGCTGCCAACGTTCAAGACCTTGGCACCGGCCTCCAGGCGCCCGGAGTAGACGCGAAAGTAGGTCAGCTTGCCGACGTAGGGGTCGGCAGCGATCTTGAACGCAAGCGCAGAGAACGGCTCGGAGTCATCGGCGTGGCGTACGACCTCGCGCTCTTGCTCCTCGCCCTTGATCAGTTCGGTGCCCACAACGGGAGGTACGTCCAGCGGCGAGGGCAGATAGTCGATAACCGCGTCCAGCAGCGGCTGCACACCCTTGTTCTTGAACGACGAGCCGCACAGCACGGGAGTCAGCTTGGTCGACAGCGTGGCCTTGCGGATCGCGTTCTTGAGAACGTCCTCGGGCACGTCGGCCTCCTCGAGCAGGAGCTCGAGCAGCGCGTCGTCGTAGTGCGAGACCTCCTCGAGCAGGAATTCGCGCGCGGCCTGAGCCGCTTCCGCGAGGCCCTCGGGAATGTCGATTTCGTCCTGTTCCTTGCCGAGGTCGTCTTTGTAGACGATCGCTTTCATCGCCACCAGGTCGATCACGCCGAGGAAATCGCCCTCCGCTCCGATCGGCAGCTGGATCGGCACCGGATGGGCACCAAGACGGTCGATCATCGTCTGCACGCCTTTGTCGAACTCGGCGCCAATGCGGTCCATCTTGTTGATGTAGGCGATGCGCGGCACGTGGTACTTGTCCGCCTGGCGCCAGACCGTCTCGGACTGCGGCTCGACGCCAGCGACCGAGTCGAACAGTGCGATCGCACCGTCGAGCACGCGCAGCGGGCGCTCGACCTCGACCGTGAAGTCGACGTGTCCCGGCGTGTCAATGATGTTGATGCGGTGGTCCTTCCACTGCGCAGTGGTCGCAGCGGAGGTGATCGTAATGCCGCGCTCCTGCTCCTGCTCCATCCAGTCCATCACCGCGGCGCCCTCGTGCACCTCGCCGATCTTGTACGTGCGGCCGGTGTAGTAGAGGATGCGCTCGGTCGTCGTCGTCTTACCGGCGTCGATGTGCGCCATGATCCCGATGTTGCGGGTGTTTTGGAGGGAAAACTTACGTGGCATGTGTGATCGTCTCTGGTCGGTACTGAGGATCGCTGCGGGCAAAAAAATAGGCCCCCCGGGCCCACGCACGCTGCAGGTCTTATCTGGACCAGTCCGCGTTCGTTATCTGCTCGAGTTCTCCATCTGATTGCCGAGTCGGGATGCCACGCGCCAACAGCAGCGCATCACCCGCGACGCGGCCTCGACTATAGCAGAGGAATTCTGCGCCCTAAACGGGCTTCCTGCCCGTGTTCGAGCCGACTTGTGCGCCCGTAGCGGACTGCTCGCAGGCCCCCGCAACCGGCGCGTCCTCGAACATCGCGGCAAGCTGCTGCAACACGCGCGTGGCACCCCGCAACTCGTCGAGCTCCAGCCCTGCCATCGCCTGCTTCCAGCGGCTCTCCCAAGCGGCATGCTTGGCTTCGATCTTCTTTGCGCCCTTGGGCGTGAGGCGGGTGACGACCACACGCCGATCGGTTGGCGAGCGGACACGCTCCACGTGTCCGCTGTCGGCGAGGTGATCGAGCATCTGCGTAACCGTGGCGGGGCTCAAGCGGGCAGCTGTGGCAAGCTCTCCCGCGGACAGCTCGCCACGCTCCCATAGCTCGATCAGCAGCTCGAACTGTGCGTGGCTGAGCTCCTCGCCACCGAGGTGAGTGTCGCGGCCGCGCAGGCGGTTGAGGCTGCGAAAGGTACGACGGAAGGCCAAGCCGAGCTCGCGCACCTGCTGCTCGCGCGAGGCAGGCTCGCCTTCGCTGGCCCCAACAATCGCAGCGTTCGTCGCCAACGGCAAATCGGCTGGAAGCTCGGCGGCGCTGGGCGTGCTCATCGCTTTGACCTAGGGCTCAGGCGCCCAGCGGCTCGACCGCGGGCTCGCCGGCAGTAACGGCGCCGCCGGCACGCGGGCGCTCGGCGCGCAGCAGCATCAGGCACGGGACCAGCGACAACACAGCAATGCCCAGCCCCCACCAGTAGGCGGTGCGGAACGCGTGCGCCGGATGGGTGACAGCGCCGCCGGACGCGCGCTGCAGCACGACCGCCAGGACCGCCACGCCGATCGCGCTGCCGAGGCGCATCAGCACATTGATCTGCGGCGTCGCGTCAGATAGCTGGTCGGGGCGCATCGACGCAAACGCCGCGGTCATCGCGGGCATGAACGACAGGCCGATGCTGACGCCTCTAACCACCAGCAGCGCGGACAGGCCGACAATCGAAGTGTTCGCGCCGACGAACGCTAGTGGCAGCGTGCTCAAGCACAGCAGTGAGACGCCGCAAAGCGCGATGCGCCCACCACCGAAACGGTCGGTGAGGCGTCCCGCGATCGGCATTGCGACGAGCGCACCGAGGCCCTGCGGCGCGTTCAAAAGACCGGTGTTGATGATGCTCTCGCCGCGCACTTCCTGGTAGTAGAGCGGCACCAGGATCATCGCCCCGAACAGCGCCGCGCCGAGCCCGAACGTGGTGAACGACGCGCCGGCGAACACCTTGTTTGCGTACAGCCTGATGTCGAGCAGCGGGCGCTCGACGCGCAGCGCGTGCAGACAGAAGACAAACGACAGGACGAGCCCGCCGAGTAGCGGCGCGAGCACGGTCGCCGAGCCGAGCGTCGCGCCGGAGCCGAGTTCTGAGAGGCCGAACACGATCGCAGCCGCGCCCGTGGGCAGCAGCGCGAGACCAAGCACGTCGAGGTTGCCCGCCTCGCCGGAATCGGTCTGCGGCAACATCCGCCAGGCGAGCGCGAACGCGACCACGCCGACGGGCACGTTGACGAAGAAAATCCACGACCAGTGCAGGTTCTCGAGGATCACGCCGCCGAGCACCGGGCCGAAGATCGGCGCGAGCATCGCAGGCATCGACACGACGCCCATCACCCTGCCCATGCGCTTGGGGCCGGCGACCTGCGCCATGATCAGCTGTGCGACCGGCATGATCATGCCGCCGCCCGCGCCCTGGAGCACACGAAACACGACCAGCCCGACGAGCGAGTTCGACACGCCACACGCGGCCGAGCCCGCGGTGAACAGCACCAGCGAAACCAGGTACACGCGCTTGGCGCCATAGCGCCGTGACGCCCAGCCAGTTACTGGGATGACCGCGCCGAGCGCCAGCAGATAGCCCGTCACCACCCACTGCACCTGCGAGATCGGGCTGTGCAGATCATGCCCGAGTGTGCGCAGCGCGACGTTGACGATCGTCGTGTCGAGGATCGACATGATCATCCCCAGGATCACCACCCCGGAGATCACCCACACGTGGCGCTCGATCTTCAGCGAACCGTCCGGATCATGCCCGTGCGCCGCGTCAACCGATGCTTGTCTAGCCGAGGAAGACATTTGGTACCGAAAGATTAGGAACCTAATCTTTGTTCTTCAACCCCTCTGTGGCCGATCGCACACCTATACCTCTAGACCAAGTACGGCGTCAGGACTGTCAATCTCCATCGCGGTCGGCACTCGACTGTGGGTCTGGGGCTTCGGGGAATTGAGGTTCGCCAGCTGGACCAAATAGTTGAATGCCGTTCTCAGGCTCATCGTGCCCTGCCCTAAGCCGCTCCGCGATAAAGCGAAGCTGCACGAGCGACATCTCCGTAAAGGCGTGCGAATAGGCGGCAAATGGCTGGGGCGGTGGCATTGGTGCGAGGTTGGATCGCCAGTACTTCACGAAGCCGGGAGCATTTCGGCGCAGCTCGCTGCTGATCTGCTCGTTCAGGTGCTGCATAGATTGGGACCAAAAGACCTGCTCTGGCGTGGTTATCGGACCCACACCTTCCTGTTCGCCGGGTGCTTCATCTCCCAAAATCTTCCACTCGTGGGCGAAGCGATCAATGCGCTGTGCCACAACATCTCTTGTGTTCTCGTTGGCAAGCTCATCGCGAGCCAGATCACGCTCCTTGAGCACGCTCCGCAGTCGCCAGCCCATTGCCAGCATCAGAGCCGCCATCGCCCAGAACGCCCAGAACCAGATGGACTTGCCGTGTGCTCCCTTGATCGCCTGGACGATGGCAACGACACCCAGCACTCCGCCGGGGACGACAAGCCACCAGATCTTGGAAATCTCCCAAAGCTCACGACCGACCTTACGCATGAGCACATCATCGCGAGGGGGTCGGCTGTGCTAATCACGCCGGAACTTTAGGTGCAGTGGCGCTACGGAGACAACAGCGAGGGCTTCCGTGCCCTCGCTGCCGCCGTGCAGCGTTAACTACCGGTACGCGAACTCCGCCGTTATTGGCAGGTCAGCCGTGCCGGAGAGCCCGAAGGCCCACATTGGGAGCTGACCTTCCGTGCGCCTGCGGCCTAGTTGCAGACTTTGCACAGCGGCCGGTTGTCCGTGCCTTTGCGCCAGTCAGCGGGTGTGATTTCCTTGCCACGCGGACATTCGTCATCGTTGTGGTAGACGTTCCGCTCGCCGCCAGTCTCAGGACGGGCGGTGTGATACGGCTCTACGCGGGCCATCGATGGCCTCCCTCCTGTTGCGTTGGGGCAAGCCTATGCCGATACTGAGCTGCTGTCAGGTGGCGTCTATGACTGGCGTACTTGGTCCGGCGGGATAAGTGTGGCCGATCGCACAGAGTCCCATCGGCACCTACGCCGCGTTGGACACCGCGATCCCATCGTATCGGGCCCTCGCAGAGATCCCCGCCACCGTACGCTTACACCATGTCAGACGAGGACGATCTGAAGATCGTGGCTAGTGCCAACCAAATGGAGGCGGACATCATCATGGGACGCCTGTCCGATGCCGGCATCCGTTGCATGCACAGCCCCAGCTTGGGTGGTTTCGGACGAGGCATGCCTCAGACCGTTGGCGTGTACGTCAACGCCAACGATCTCGACCACGCCCACGCTGTGCTCAAAGAAGACGAAGGCGGCTTTGACGAACAAGAACTAGCCCGCCTCAGCGAAGAAGCGGGCAAGCAAAACCCAGTCGACCCCTGAGCAGCCAACCCGCAACCCACCCGACACCCGGAAGGGTGTCCATAAAACCAAACTCAGCCCGCCCGGCGAAACCTACGAGCCCGTAGCGGCCCGCGGACCAAGCGGAACACGTCGATCAGCGCGCCCGTATGCGTATCTCAACGCGCCCGTAAGCGCGTCGAGGATCAAGCGGACCGCGGACGCAGGGAGCGTGGCGTGCTTCGCACGCGAGCGACCGAGGACAAAGGTCCGCGCCGGTACTCGGCGCGCTTACCAGCGATAGTGGGCGAAGGCCTTGTTGGCCTGGGCCATACGGTAAATGTCGTCCTTGCGCTTGTACGCGCCGCCCTGCTGGGACTGTGCGTCCATCAGCTCGTTTGCCAGGCGCTGGGCCATGGTCTTCTCGCGGCGCTGGCGGGCGAACTCGACCAGCCAGCGAACGGCGAGCGTGCGCGCGCGCCTGGAGGCAACCTCTACCGGCACCTGGTAGGTAGCGCCACCGACGCGGCGGGATTTCACCTCGAGCGTGGGGGTCAGCGCCTTGATCGATGCCTCGAGTGTCTCGATCGGGTCTTTGTCGCTGCGCTCGCCAAGCAGTGCCAGTGCGTCGTAGACGATCCGCTCGGCTGTGGACTTCTTGCCGTCCAGCATCACCTTGTTGATGACCTGCTGAACGAGTTTGGAGCGGTGAATGGGGTCCGCCTCGACAGGGCGAATCTGTGCTGCTGCGCGACGGGGCATCGGTGTCTCGTTCCTGGAAGCGGTGGGCTGCGGCTATTTTTTCTTGACGCCGTACTGCGAGCGCGCCTTTTTGCGGTCGCTCACGCCGGCGGCGTCGAGCGTGCCACGCACCACCTTGTAGCGCACACCGGGAAGGTCCTTGACGCGGCCGCCGCGCACGAGCACCACTGAGTGCTCTTGAAGATTGTGTCCCTCTCCGGGGATATAGGCCGTTACCTCGATCGATCCGGAGATACGCACACGCGCGACCTTGCGCAGGGCGGAGTTAGGCTTCTTCGGGGTGGTGGTGTACACGCGGGTGCATACCCCACGCCGCTGTGGCGCGGCCGTCTTCTTCTTGCGCCCCTTGCCAGACTTCAATCCGGGGGTGGCGACCTTCTTCTTGGGGACGACGCGTCCCTTGCGCACGAGTTGCGAGGTGGTTGGCATTCGCGGGGATGCTAGCAGCGCTAGGCGGCCTGCGGGGCGCCGACTGCTCGCACGGGTGCAGGCATCATCGCCGCGGCTACCACTACGAGCACAAATGCAAGCGCCTGCAGCCCCACTCCGATGGGGCTGGCCGACATGGGATCACCGAAGACGATGATCCCGCCGGCGATGCCTGCGATGTTTGCAGCCGTGCCGGTGACGGCGATCACGGGGACCGCCTCGCCGTCCTGCAGGCCGCGCGCGGAAGCGTAAAAGGCGACGATCGACGCGAGTATCGCGACCGCTAGCCATGGGCTGAGGAGCACGCCGAGGACTCCGTGGGCGCCGACGATGCCGGTGAGCGCCTTGATCGATGTGTCTGACACACCGAACAGCACGCCCGAAGCGG
Organism: Solirubrobacteraceae bacterium; assembly: GCA_035487855.1. GTDB lineage: Bacteria > Actinomycetota > Thermoleophilia > Solirubrobacterales > Solirubrobacteraceae > Palsa-744. The sequence goes on along the minus strand of DATHLT010000012.1, from coordinate 3,656 downwards.
CACCGAGCATCATTCCGTGGTGCTCGACCGGGCCACCCATTCGCGGCCCCATCAGCAGCAGCCCACCCAGTCCAAACAGCCCCGCCTCGAAGGAGATCATCGCGGCAAGGGAGAAGTGCGAGTGGGCGCCGTGCATGGTCGGCAGGGTCACACCCAGCAGCACCAGGCCCGCCGCAGTCAGCGACAGGCCGATCCATTGACGACGACCGACCTTGAAGCCGAACATCCGCTCGGCCATCACCGCGATGAACACCACGCCGGCGGCAAGGGACACCTGGATCACCGACATCGGCGCGAGCGCAAGTGCCGCTACGTGCAGCCCCCAGCTGGCGGTGGCGATGAACATCCCCAGCGCGAACCACTTGGAGGAGTACAGCTCTTTAGCGGAGCGCAGCGGGTGCAGGACCTCCACCTTGGGCACCGAGTTCGCTCCCCTGTACTTGTAGAAGAACCCCAAGTTCGCCACGAAGGCGCAGAGGAGTGCGAGGAGTATGCCTAGGTCCATGGTCATGGTCTGAGGGGAAGTCGCTGTGGTCATCGACTGGCAACCGCGGTTGCTTTACTGCGCGTTAGCGGCCTCAGCACATCAGCCGTTCCGGCAGACTACCCATCCCAACCTCTATGCAAGCTAAAGAGCCTATGGGCGAGACAAAAGAGCCGTGCAGGCCTTTGCTGATGGTCGATATCGACGGCGTCATCTCGCTGTTCGGCGGTTGGGAGCGGGCCAGCCTGGGTGTCCAGGACAGTCGTAGCAATAGCCGCGCGCGCGACGGCTCCTTTCATTCGATCGATGGAACACCGCACTTCCTTTCGTCCACGGCTGCGACTCACCTGCTTGCGCTGTCTGACCTGTTCGAGCTGGTGTGGGCTAGTGGCTGGGAAGATCGAGCCAACGAGCATCTCCCCTATCTGCTTGGGTTGCCGCCCGCGCTGCCGTTCCTGCGCTTTGAGCGCGCGGTTGGACGGACCAATGCACATTGGAAGCTCGACGCGATCGACGCTTATGCGCAGCAGCGGGCACTGGCGTGGATCGACGACGCGTTCAACCCGGCATGCCATGGGTGGGCTAATGCCCGCTCGGCGCCCACTCTGCTCGTGCAAACCGAGCCCGAGCATGGCCTCACGTCGTCGGAGGCGCAGCAGCTGACGAGTTGGGCTCAGGCGCTGGAGTAGCTGGAAAGCGCTACGCCGAGCACGCAGCTGCGGGAGGCAGGCTCGTTAGCAGCTAATACGACCGAGCGGCCGGGTCACCCCGGCCGCTCGGCAATGCGCATATGTGTCTGAGACTGTGGCTAGTCCTCGTCTACCGCGAGGTTCTCGTCGGGAATCTCCAGCTCAGCGAGCTCCTCGGCGAAGCCGGGGTCGGTACCGCCGGCGCCAATCTTCTCCAGCGAGGCGAGGTCAGCGTCGAACTCCTGACCGTAGCCACCGCTGAAGCCATCGCCCGCGAGACCGAGCTCGGCCGCGATCTCGTCTTGGTCGAGCAGACCGACGTCGTCGATCGCACGGGGCAGCGGTTCGGCTGGCTCGATCTCGATCCGCCGATAGCGCTTGAGGCCGGTGGCGGCAGGGATGAGCTTGCCGATGATGACGTTCTCCTTGAGCCCGTTGAGCCGGTCGATCTTGCCTTCGAGGGCAGCATCGGTGAGAACCTTGGTGGTCTCCTGGAAGGAGGCAGCCGACAGGAAGGAGTCGGTGTTGAGCGACGCCTTGGTGATACCGAGGATGATGTCCTCGAACTGGGCCGTCTCACCACCAGCCTGCGACACCGCCTCGTTAGCCTTGGCGAATTCGAAGCGGTCGACGAACTGCCCGGGTAGGTAGTCCGTGTCGCCCTTCTGGTCCACACGCACCTTCTTGAGCATCTGCCGGACGATCAGCTCGATGTGCTTGTCGTTGATGTCCACGCCCTGTGACACGTAGACCTCCTGGACCTCCTTGACCAGATACACCTCGGTCTCGGTGCGTCCGCGGATGGCGAGCAGCTCGTGTGGGTAGACAGAGCCCTCGTTGAGCTGCTTGCCGGCGGCGATCTTCTCGCCGGAGCTGACGAACAACCGTGTGCGCCGTGGGAAGGCGTGACGGTGCTCCTCACCTGACTCGTCGGTGATGACGACGGTAAGCGCTTTGTCGGTCTCCTCGATCGAGACGACGCCGTCCTGCTCGGCGATTTTGGCGAGACCCTTGGGGCGACGAGCCTCGAAAAGCTCGACGACACGGGGCAGACCGTGAGTGATGTCCGCGCCGGCAACGCCGCCGGTGTGGAACGTACGCATGGTCAGCTGTGTGCCCGGCTCGCCGATCGACTGTGCGGCGACGATCCCGACGGCGTCGCCGATTTGGGCAAGGGCGCCAGTTGCCAGTGCACGGCCGTAGCAGGCCTGGCACACACCGCTGGGCGCCTCGCACTTGAGCACGGAGCGCACGGGCACGGTGACGTTGGTGCCTTTCTCCTGATCCTCGGTGAAGGCGCTGATGATCTCGGCCATCTCTGCACGGCCGATTTCCGCACCCTGCTCGGTGAGCATGCGGCCTCGCTTGGTGGTGATATCGAGCGCGGCGATGCGCCCGACGAGCCCGTCGTTGGGGTCGCCACCGTCCTTGAAGACGGGGAGCTCGATGTGCTCCTCAGTGCCGCAGTCCGCCTCGCGGATGATCACATCCTGGGCGACGTCGACCAGACGACGCGTCAGGTAGCCCGAGTCGGCTGTACGCAGAGCGGTGTCAGCTAGACCCTTTCGCGCACCGTGGGTGGAGATGAAGTACTCCAGCACCGACAGGCCCTCCATGAAGTTGGCCTTGATCGGACGCTCGATGATTTCACCCTTCGGGTTGGCCATCAGGCCACGCATGCCCGCCAGCTGGCGGATCTGCTTGAACGAGCCACGAGCACCGGAGTTGGCCATCATGAAGATGGGGTTGAGCACGTCGAGGTTTTTGACCATCGCCTCGGCAACCTCGTCGGTGGCGGCATTCCACTGCTCGACAACCGCCTCGTGGCGCTCCTCCTGGGTGATCAGACCGTCGTCGTACTGCTCGGTGATATCGCCGACGAGCTTGTCGAACTTGTCCAGGATCTCCTGCTTTGACGGCGGCACAACGACGTCGTTCTTGGAGATGGTGATGCCGGCCTGCGTTGCGTACTTGAAGCCGAGGTCCTTGAACGCGTCGAGGACCAGCGAGATCGTCGTGGCACCGTAGGACTGCACCAGCATGTCGATCAGACGCGTGGTGTCACGCTTCTTCATCGACTGATTGACGAACACGTATTTGGACGCGTCGAACTCGCCGCCGAGCGCCTCCGAGAGCGCACGCTCGATGCGATCGTTGTAGATGATCCGCCCGATCGTGGTGAGCACGTGGCCACCCTCGCGCCCATACGGGCGGAACTCGGCGATGTCATGCAGTTTGACGACGTTGCCCTCGTAGGACAGCTCCGCCTCCTGCGCGGTACGGAACACGTGCGGCCGTGGCTCATACGTGGCACGGTCGATCTTTGCCAGCTCGTCCGCTTCGGGCCCGTAGGTCAGGTAGTAGGCACCGAGGATCATGTCCTGCGTCGGGGTCGCCAGCGGCGCCCCATGCGCGGGCGAGAGGATGTTGTTGGAGGAGAGCATGAGGATGCGCGCCTCCGCCTGGGCCTCCGCCGAGAGCGG
>DATHLT010000011.1:0-29495 GCA_035487855.1 Solirubrobacteraceae bacterium | reverse complement strand
TTCCTGCGTGCGCTTTACGCGGCTCACATCAAGGGCTACTACGACGGCCTGGCGGTGCACTTCTACAACCTCACGCTCGGCTCGCTGCGCTCGATCCACGAAGTACAGCTCGCCAACGGCGACAACACGCCGCTGTGGCTGGACGAGTTCGGGTGGAGCAGCTGCTGGCCGGCGCACTCGATCGAGCAGGAACAGGCGTGTGTGACGCCAAAGCTCCAGGGAAGCGACCTCGCCAACACTTACCGCGAGCTGGTGCACACCCCGTGGGTGGCCGCGGCGGTGATGTACAAGCTGGCGGACTCCACGTCCGAAGACTTCGGCCTGACGAACACGAGCGGCGCACGCAAGCCCGCCTTCGCGGCCTTCGCCAACGCGTTGGCGTCCCCATTCGCCAAGGTCACCCCGATCGTGCTCGACCTACGCCGCAAGGGCGCACACGTGATCGCGAGCGGCTCCGCGCCGGTGGGCGACTTCATGGGCCTCGAAGCCTTCAAGGGCAAGTTGTTGCGCTACCGCGCGATTTTCAAGCTGGACCGCTTCAATCGCTACTCGATCGTGCTGCCAGCGGCCCTTGGGACGCACGCTCTGCGCGTACGCGTGTTCCAGTACTGGAGCGGCCCCAGCAAGGCCGCCCAGAAGCGCGTCTGATCACTCCGCGGCGTCTCGTCGCCCCGCGGCCTGATCGCCCCGCGGCCTGATCACTCCGCGTTGCGGAACAGCGCGACGAACGTGAGCGCCAGGATCTTCAGGTCCAGGCTGAGCGACCAATGGGCAATGTAGTAGTTGTCCCACTCGACGCGCTCAGCCAGCGAGGTCTGCCCGCGCAGTCCGTGCACTTGCGCCCAGCCGGTGATGCCCGACTTGACACGGTGACGATCGCCATAACGAATGATGTCTTGCCGGAACAGCTCCACGAACTCGGGGCGCTCGGGACGCGGGCCGACGAGGCTCATGTCGCCGCGCAGCACGTTGAACAACTGCGGTATCTCATCCAGCGAGGTGCTACGCAAGAAGCGCCCCACGGTCGTGCGCCGGTCCTCGCCCTCGACGCCGCCCGGGGCGGTGTCGCCGCCAAGCAGGAAGTCCACAGCGCTCGCTTCCCCCTCGTCCTGCAGTAGGGCAGGCTCCGAGACGACCCGCATCGAGCGGAACTTGTAGAAGTCAAACACCTTGCCATCGCGGCCGACGCGGCGCTGGCGGAAGAACGCCGGCCCCGGCGAGCTGAGACGAACTGCGATCACCGCCAGCAAGATCAGCGGCGCGAACACGATCAGCAACAGCAGCGCGAGCACCCGGTCGAGCGCGTGCTTTACAGCGAACTGCAGACCCTCGGGATCGACCGCGTTGAACGACAGCAAGGGCAGCCCTCCAACCGTCTCGTAGCCGACGCGGTCGTTGATCGTGTCGAACATCCGCGGTACCACGGATACCTCGACGCCCAACTCCTGGCAGCGCTGAATGAGACGGCTGACGCGTGCATCGGCGACAGATGAGAAAGCCACGATCAGGTGCCTAACGCCGGTATTGGCAACGGTCTCGTCGAGATCGTCGATCGTGCCCAGCACGGGCACGTCACGTCCGCCGACCTCGGCAACTGAGCGGGGATCCTCGTCGAGGAAGCCGATCGGCACAAGCCCGTACTCGGGATGCGAGTCCAGCCGCCGCGCGACCTGCGCACCGACAACGCCAGCGCCCATGATTAGCACAGCCTTGCCCACGAGGTGGCGCTTGCGCGCCATCCGCTGTGCGAACGACAGCGCGATTCGTCCGAGCCCCACGCCGACCAGCGAGTACAGCCATGCGTGCAGCCAGTCGGTCTGACTCGGCAACTGCCCGTTGAAGAGCATGCCGAGCGTCGCCACTGCCATCGCCGCCACAGACACGCCGCTGAGCACGGGCACGATCCCGTCGAGAACCAGCGCCCGCAGACGGGTGCGGTAGAGACCCCGCAGATAGAACAAGACCATTACCAGCGGCGGCAGCGCCAACAGCGGTGCCCTCGCCGAGGAGACGCTCGTGGTGGCATCAACGCCGCCGAGGGCGATGATGACGGCCGCCCACAGCAGGATGAAATCGACCGTCGGACGCAAAAGCCCCCAGCCGACGCCCTCTAGCAGCCACTGCAGAGGCCCGGTGAAGCTACGCCGCCACAGGGCGCCGCGCGGGACCGGTGCGTCATGCGTCAGCTCACCGCGTAGCGGCAGCGTTGTTGATGTCTGTTGGGTGATTCGCGTGCTGTCCATGAAGCGGGCCTTATCGTGCGTCTAGTTGGTTAGTCGGGTTCTCCGTCGCATCGCTTGAGCCGGCCCCTCATCCCCTTGCACGTTGGCTCGCACCAATCCCCTAGTCACAACACCCGTCAAAGCCAGAACTACCAGCGCAAGCAGTATGTACAGCAGGTCGGCGCCCGATAGTCCAAGCGGCTGCAAGCCGCCGCTGCCAGAGGTCTCGGTCGATGCCCTGAATGTGTGCTTATACGGCTGAGATGCACTGTTGGATGCTTTCCCCGCGCCTGCTTCGACATGTCTCTGTTTGCCGCCGGATTTGGAGGATCGCGAGCTGGTGGAGCTGGTGGACCCTCCACTACCGCGGCTGGAGCTCGCGCTCTGCCCTTCTGTCGCATTGGCGATCAGCGACCCGTAGGAGCCCGATCGGCCCGTACCGCCGGTGCCCGAGCCGCCGCCGGCGCCGCCTTTTCCGGACGGTCCGTTGAGCAGCGCGGATCCAAGAATCGCCTGATTGCCCTCGCCGGGACCGCCGTAGCCGCTGAGCAGCGAGCCTGCGTTCGCGGCCGCCGGTGCAAGCGCAGCGACGATCATGACGATCAAGGTCAGCTTGATGATGGTGCGACGGGTACCGCTCATGCTTCCGTGCCTCGAAATCCCTTCTGGCCCGAGCAAGCTCTGCTCCTATCCGTGCCACGTATTCGTCGTCACCTTCGCCCCCCGATCATCGGGCATCTTGAGCGCAACAGCCCAACCTCGACAAACCGACGAGTTACCGGCTCACACGCTACCGAAGCCACGGCTGGATGTCGAGAGTTTTTCGGGGTAAATTCGCAAGAATCGATTGACCCTTTATTCGAGTTGCTGAGCTTTGAGCAGGATTACGCGGTTCAGTTCCTCGATACTCAGACGGTGCCCTTCGCGCACGAGCATCAGCGCCTCACGGGCGAGCGGTTCGCGCGGCTCCAACCGCACCGCCCGTCCGAGCAGACCGAGCGCCAGCGCGCGTTGTCCTCTCGCTGAGGCGATCGCGCCCCGCTCGAGCGCCGCGTACGCGTCCCCTGGGTCCCGCCCAAGCGCCAGCGAGAACTGCCGCTGGGCGTGCGACAGTTCGCCGTAGCGCAGCGCAATGCTGCCGGCGACCAGGTCAGCCTCGTCGCTGAGCGGGTTCAGACGAGCGGCATCGCGCAGACGGGCGTACGCGGTTTGTGGCGAGCTCGTCCAGATGTGCGCAGCGCTCTGCACCTCGAGCTGGCTCAGCCACGGCGCTGCCAGGGAGATGGCGGCCGCGAGTGCCATGAGCAGCCCCGCGCCGAGCGCTAGGCGCCGGCCGCTACGCCCACCCCCCGCGTCGCCCGCGGTGGGCTCTGCCACGCGCCGCGGCGCAAGCGCGCATGCGATACCGAGCAGCGCGAACGCGGCGGCCCCGAGCCCAGCGAACTCCCAGAACCAGTCGAATGACCCATGGACGACCCAATATCCGAACCCGGCGAGCGCCGCGGCGGCAACATCGCCGGCGAGCGGCGTGGCGCGACGGAGTGCGCGCGCAGTGGCCAGGAGTGCGCCGCCGAGCCCGATGAGCGCGATCAGCGCCCCGATCAGGCCCGTCTGGGAGAGCGTGCGCAGCTCGACGCTGTGGGGGTAGTGAGGGGTCTCGTTACTGCGACCTCGAGCGAGATATTGCTGCTGGAAGTTGTCCGCGCCGATACCCACGATCGGATGGGCGGTGAATTCATCCAGCGCTACGCGGAAGAAGTCATAGCGGTTGCTGCCCAAGCCGCTGACGAGCCGGCTGCCGCTGGTGTTATCGGATGAGTACCCCCCCTTGAAGCTGTCCCAGCCTTTTTCGATCCGTGTGATGGGGTTGCCAGCCACCGCCAAGCCGCCGATCACGCCGACCACCAGCGTGAGTAGCGCGACGACGCGCATGCCTGCATGTATTCGCTTGCGGGTCTTTCGCGAGAACGGGCGTAGCGACTCGATGTAGGCACCCAAAGCCACCACCAGCCCGACGGCCAGCGCGGCAGCGAACATGGACGCGATGGCGGTGTGCAGCGTGGCCGGGACTACGGCTTCGTGCTTGAGATGATCGCCCACGTGCAGCACCGCCGGCGCAGCCACAGCAACGCCGGCGACCACGGGGATCAGCAGCGCGAACGTGCGGATACGGCCTGGAAGCAGCGCAAACACGAGCACCACCATCACCGGCGTGGCGTAGATGGAGCCGCGGCTCTGGCTGAGCAGCGCGACCTCCGCCAGCAGCACAGCACCGCCTGCAAGCAGCCCACGAATGCCCCACGGCAGCTGCTCACTGCGCGCCAACAGCAGCGCGGGCCAGAAGGCCATCAGCCATTGGGCAGCGTTTGCGTTGGGGTAGCCAGTGGGGTACTCCAGGCGCCCACCGGGAAGCATCGCCTGCAGATGCGCACCGCTCGCGCCACTGAGGTGTAGCGCGGTGTACGCGGCCAACACGATCAACGCGATCGTCCACACGCACAGCAGCAGCGCCGCACTGCGACCGCGCTGTCGCCATAGCGCGAACAGCGCGAACACCAGCAGGTACAGGAGCGTCCGGTTGGCCCCTTCCCACGCGTCGCCGGTGTTGGCGGCCCACAGGATCGACAGGTAGCTGAGGACTGTGTACGCGGCGAGCGCGCCAAGCGCGATCAGCACCGGTCGCGGCACCTCCGCCATACGCACGCGCACCACGCCGAGGGCGATCGCGAGCGCCACCAGCACGACCAGCGCGCCCGGCGCCCAGTGGGTCACTGGATAGCCCGCCTGGCTGGTCGCCCAGACGACGAACAGCGCGAGCGCGGCCAGCGCGGGCACCGTCGCCGGCGAGGCGCGCAGCGATGCTGAGAGCTTCGCTGTCATCGCGGCCACAATAATCATCGGTGTGGAGCACTCCGCCGCTCTCGTTCGCTTCTACGACGACGCCTACTCGCGCGCGCCCGCCGAGGCTGCCCGCTCGGCGCGCTGGCGGGCGCTGGGTGCGGTCGGCAAGGCGGACCACGTGATCGCCCTGTGCGCGCAGGCGGGGCTTGCGCCGATGAGCACTCTGGAGGTGGGCTGCGGCGACGGTGCGCTGTTGTGCGAGCTTCACCGCCGCGGCTTCGGCGGGGTGCTGTCGGCGGTGGAGATCACCCAGGCGGCGGTGGACATCGCCCGCCAGCACGCTGAGATCGACTCGGTTGAGCTGTACGACGGTCTGCACCTGCGCGCGAGCGACGGTGCCTACGAGTTGGGCGTGCTCTCACACGTGCTCGAGCACGTGCACGACCCGGCAGAGCTGCTCACGGAGGTAGCGCGTGCGTGTCGTGCCGTGGTGGTGGAGGTGCCACTGGAGGCCAATTGGTCGGCCCGGCGCGAAGTCAAGCGTGAGCACGCCGCCGAGGTAGGGCACCTGCAGCGCCTCGATCGTGAAGCGGTGCGCGCGTTTGTTGCCCGCGCGGGGCTGTCGATCGCGGCGGAGCTGGACGATCCGCTGCCACTCGAGGTCCACCGCTTCTTCGCCACCAGCCCGAGAGCGCGCGCTGCGGGAACGCTCAAGTGGGCGGTACGCGCAGGCGTTCATCGTCTCGCGCCATCGCTGGCGCACCGTGCGTTCACGCTCCACTACGCGTGCCTGTGCTTGCCTGCGGGCGACTAACGGTTAGCCGGCGCGGGGGCCGGATGCGGCGGGCGGCCGACTCGCCGCGGGCCGGGTGGCTCCCGCGGGGCGGGTAGCGGCAGTCAACAACAGCGCCAGCACGTTGCCCATCAGCTCGTCTGGAACGGCAGCAGGATCGGCAAGCTTCTGCCGGGCGATGCCGTCGGCGAGGGCGTCGATGGCGAGCGCGAGCTGCTCGGCTGGTAGGGCCAGCTCGAGGTCGAACTCGCGCGCGCCGTCGGCGATCAGCTGGGTGATCACCTGGCGCATCTGCGCAAAGCGTTCGGCAACCTTGGGGCGCACGTCGGGGTCGCGCACGCCGTAGGCCCAGAACTCCATGAACAGCAGCAACAGCTCGGGCTCGCGGTCGATCATAGTCATCCACTGGCGCGCGCCGCCGGTGGCGCGCTCGGCGATCGACTCGCGCGCGCCCACCGCGTCGGCGATCTCCCGTGCGTGCTCGGCGATCTCGCGCTCCATCAGCACCAGGAACAGATCCTCCTTGCCGTCGAAGTTCGAGTAGAGCGCGCCCGTGGAGAAGCCCGCCTCGGAGGCGATCTCGTCGACCGAGGCTCCATGAAACCCGCTTCGAGCGAACACACTGCGCGCCGCAGTGAGCAGTCGCTCGCGAGTGTTCGCCCGCGCCTGCTCGCGCGTCATGCGCCCCGCGCTCCTTGCCGTTGCGCCGCTCGGTTGATACAGATCGCTCTCATCCATCTTCATATTTATAAATCTTAGTTGGTGAGCGCTCGTTATTTCGATAACGTTCGTTATTCAACTGTGATTGGTTCGAGAGGAGCGAGAAAGAATGGCGACCGCCACGAGCCCCACCACCGCCGATTCGAGCAGTCTCGGCAGCCTGCCCGCAGACGCGATCTCCTACGAGGACCTGTACTCGCGCTGGGAGCGCGGCAACTGGTCGGCGACTGAGCTTGACTTCACCGAGGACGCGCGCCAGTGGCGCGAGGACTTCACCGAGTTCGAGCGCACCGCGGCGCTGTGGAACTACTGCCTGTTCTTCTGGGGCGAGGACGCGGTCGCGGACAACCTCTCCCCCTACATTGACGCCGCGCCCCGCGAGGAGCAGAAGTATTTCCTCACCACCCAGCAGGTCGACGAGGCCCGCCACGCGGTGTTCTTCAAGCGCTTCATGCAGGAGGTTTGCGGCATCGGCGACGGCTCGATGGCAAGCGGCCTGCAGGCGGTCAAGCCGCAGCTGACGCCCGGCTTTCGCAAGATCTTCGGGCGCCTCGATCGCATGGCCGACGAACTGCGCGCCGACCACTCCCCCGCCAAACTGGCAGCGGCGGTGACGCTCTACCACATCGTCGTGGAGGCAGCGCTCGCTCAGCCGGGCCAGCACTTCATCTGTGGCTACCTGGAGAAGCGCGACCAACTGCCGGCGTTCCGCGAGGGCATGGCCAACATCGCCGCCGACGAGCAGAGGCACATCGGCTTCGGCGTGAAGCTCCTGTCGGACCTCAACCGCGAAGACCCCGTGGGCGTGCCCAAGGCGGTCGGACGGACCCTGCGCGACGTCACCCGCTACACCGCCCAGGTGCTCATGCCCCCCGGCTGGGACGAACGCTACATCACCGTTTTCGGCGCCACATATGACGAGGTGGGCGTCGAGGGTCTGACATCCATGACCACCAAGCTGCGCTCCGCCGGCCTCGCGATCGAGTCGCTGCCTGGCCCGCCGCTACTGCCGCAGGGGCTCTCGCCGCTGGAGATAGCTCAGCGCGGGCGGGCGCTCGCGCAAGCGGGAGTGATCGGCGTGCGCGAAGGCCCCACTTTGCGTGACGAGGAGACCGTGGCGCTGTTGTTCGACACGATCCGCCGCCAGGTCGACCCCAACCACGGGCTCAAGCGTCCCACCACCTTCCAGTGGGAGTTCACCGACCCTGACGTCCCAACCTGGCACTTGACCGTCAACAACGGCTCCAGCACCGTCCAGCAGGGCGACGCGCCCAAGCCCGATCTGCGCCTGCGCCTGTCCTACCAGGACTGGGTTGACATCGTGGGCGAGCGCCTGGACCCGTTGCGTGCGGCAGCCCGTGGCAGGCTTCGTCCCCGCGGCAACCCGCTCGCGCTGGCGCGGCTGGCAAAGGTCTTCCCCCGCGGCTGAGCGCACCGCCGCTGCCGCGGGCTTGTGCCACCCGCGTGCTTGGATAAGCTCAGCAAATGGCCGGGGATCGGGACACGCTCTCGCGCGAGGACTACGCGAGCGCGGTGCGGGAGGCCGAAAACGCGGTCCTCACGCATGCGGACCACCAGCCCCACCACGGCTATACGCCGGACGCGTTCAGGCACTACGTGCGCCAGCGGGCATTGCTGTCGGCGCTCGGCTCGCTGACGTTCGCGAGTGTCCTCGACGTTGGCTGCGCTGAGGGTTACTTCATGAACGTCGTGCGCGATCGCTTTGGCGCGAGCGTGTGGGGGGTCGATCTCTCCACCACCGCCCTCGCCAAGGCACATCAGATATACGGCTTCCCCGTCGCGGCCGCTGAGGCCACCCAGCTGCCGTTCGCCGACGGGAGCTTCGATCTGGTGCTGTCCACTGAGGTGATCGAGCACGTGCTCGACCCCGATCTTATGATCGCGGAGATGCGTCGCGTCTCCCGCGGGACGGTGCTCGTGACCACCCCCGTGAGCCAGAGCGCCGATGAGCACGAGCCCGACTACGAGCTGCACGATGAGGGCCACATCAATAACTTCGACCCTGCCACCGTGCGTCGGCTGTTCGGCCCTGACGCCACGTACGGCAGCTTTCGCTGCAACGCCACCCTGGCGATGATCGTGGGCTTCGGCCGCCATCTGCCGGGAGGACTGCGCGATGCCTTCTATGGCCTCGACCACACCGTCTCGCAACGCGTCGGCTCACCCGTTCACCGTTTCAAGGCGCTGCGCAACCGCGACTGGCTGATCACCGTGCCCGCGAGCGGACAGACCGGTCAGGGCGAGGGAAAGCTCGAGTGGCGCTGCGCCGCTTGCCACGGGGAGCTGCTGCGCGAGCATGAGCCTGAGTTGCTGCGGTGCGCTGGCTGCGGGACCGCTTATGCGATGACGGGAGAGGTGCCTGATTTCTTTAAGGCGGGTGACGCGTAGGCTTCCACTCGGGAATCGCCCAGAGTGTTGATGGCTCGTCGCATCGCCCGCAGACTTGACGCTGGTCACGAATGTACATATACTTGTCGGACATTACTTCGAGCAAAATAAAGGCACTCGATGAGCACCGTCAGCATCCGTGATCTACAACGCAACACGAGCAGCGTCGTCGCAGACGTCGCCGACTCCAAGCACACTGCTCTCGTCACACGACACGGCGAGCCGGTCGCCGCACTCGTGCCAATCCACGCCCAGGACCTCGAGGACTACCTGCTCTCGAAGGTCCCCAGCTTCGCCGCGGACATGGCAGCAGCAGAGCAGGCGCACGCAGACGGTCAGACGCGTTCCGCAAGCGACGTCTTCGCGGAACTAGACACGCAAGACACCAAGCAGTAGATGTGCAAACAGGAAGCCTGGACACCCATAGATGGCCGAGCCGCTGAGCAACATCGAGCTCGCGCCGCGTGCCATACGCGACCTGAAGCGCTTGGATCGACAGACCCGAAAGCGAGTACAGCAAGCCTTCGAAGGACTCGGTGCTGGTCCAGCAAACCTCGACATAAAGTCGATGGCAGGACACCACCCGTGGCGCCGCTTACGTGTTGGAGAGCATCGGGTGCTCTATTGCGAGCTTGATGCAACTGGGGCGCAGTACCTCGTAGCACGGGTCATCGACCGGCGCGACCTGCATCGCGCCATCGACCAGCTCTAAAGCAAAAACCACCTCGCCGCTCGAGCCGCGAGCGATGCCGCTAACCAGGCGAGAACTCGCGCTCAGCCGCGGTGGAATCTCCGTCGGAAGCTGAGCTGGAGCTAGAGCCCGCCGACTGGCTGCCAGCGGAAGCTGAGTCACGCGAACCTGGCGATGATGCGGCGACCTGCCCCGACCCCGCCGACGCCGACCTGGCCTTCGTCAAACGCGCGGCTTGACTGTGGGCAACAGCGGTTGAAGATCCACCCGCACCGGCAACAAGCGCCTCGGGGCCGAACTCGCGGATGGCCTTGGTGGCGGGCGTGAGCGCGGCAGCGCCTGCGCCAGCTGCTGACGATGTGGCGCTGCCAAGGCCAAACCCAGCCAGCTCGTCACCGCCAGGCACAGTCGGGAGCGCAGGCCCGTGAGCGCGAGCGGCCAGACGATGCCAGTGGCGAGGCACATGCGCCCGCCCGCCGTCATCGAGCGCAACGCACCCTGCCCCCACACCGAGCGCAAGCAGGCAGCCAACAGCAAGCTTGGCGCCGAACGGCCCAGCACCGATCAGCCAGCCGCCCCCGGCTGCACCACCGACACCGGCGGCGCCGGACGCGGAGGCAGCACCGGCGACCCCGCGCCCGGCCTGCAGCCCGGCGCCCGCGGCCCCTCCCGGCGCACTGCTGCCAGTGCCAGCCACGCCGGCACCGCTTCCGGCGTGAGCAGCCCCGTCGGCAAGTCCAAGCACGGCTGCGCCAAGGCTGCATGGCAGGAACACGGGTGGTAGCGCGGCGGCGAGGCCGCGGAGGGAGACCACGTAGGCCCGGCAGGCGGGGCACTGGGCGTGGTGCAGCAGGGCAAGCTGGTAGCGCTCGCCTTGCGGGTCGAGCACGCCGAACGCGAGCGCGCGCATGAGCGAGCCTTGTTGCTCGCACCAGTCGCCGTCGCGGATCGCTTGTACGAGCGCGCCAACCTTGCTGGCAACTCCGGGGCGGCCGGGCCCGCGTCCCTCCATGAGCTTGCGCATGCGCGCGTCGCTAACGTTCATACGCGCGGCTGCCTCCGAGCGCGAGAGGCCCTGCAGGTAGCAAAGCGTGGCGGCCTCGCGCTCGCGCCCGTCCAGGCGCCCGCGCAACCCCTCGAACAGCTGACGCAGCTGCATGCGGTGGTCGAGCTCGGCAGCCAGATCGAGATCGGTCGTGCCGGCAGCATCCATGCCCGGCTCGCCTTCCTCCCACTGAGCGCCAACGCCAGCGCCCTGCGACCACGGCGTGCCGCCGTTGCTCCGCCCACGCGCGCGCAGGTCCTCGATGGCACGCCGGAAGGTGACGAGCACGAGCCAGCCGGTGGGGTTGGCGATCTCCTGCCCGTCGAGCACGGCTGCGTACAGGCCCTGCCATGCGACCGCGTAACACGCCTCCAGGTCGCCCTGATCGAGGCTCGAACCGCCGGCGCCCAGCCGCCCCCGCACAGTGGCGAGCACCCGTCCTCTGAGCGCCTCGAACTCGTCTCGCAGTAGACGCTCGGCGCGATAGCGACGCAGGCTTAGGGGACTCATGGGGGCAGGTTATAAATTTTGCCTGCCCGCAGGATTTTGCTGTCTGGCTCCTGGGAGGGATGAGCGAACGGCTATATCCGCTCACGGACCCGACACGCCAGCCGATGCTTTGAGCGCTGACCGATATTGGCCGGGAGTTGGAGACGCCTGACCCGGAGGCAGTCTCGGCTCCCTTGATACGCCACGCAAGGTGGGGCCGGACGATGCCGGCGCGTCCGTACCGACCCAATCGTGGGCTACCATCGTCGCCATGGGCAGCGATCCAGAAAGCGATGCTCGACAGATCCTGAGGACGGTGTGGGCACCCGATAGTGATAGTGCACCGATCAGTCTTCCCGTAGATCCTTTCGTGATCGCGCAAAAGCTTGGGATCAAGGCATACGCCGCAGGTCTCGATGACGGTATCTCAGGGATGCTGGTCAAACGTCCCGGCGAGGACCCGGAGATCTACGTCCATGCATCAGATAGCCCAAACCGTCGTCGCTTTACGTGTGCGCACGAGCTTGGCCATTACTACAAGCGCAGCGCGGCCGGGGCTACGGACTACGAGTACGTCGAGCACCGCGACCTGTTGACCTCTCAAGGCAATGACCAGGACGAGATTTACGCCAACAAGTTTGCGGCGAGTTTGCTCATGCCTCGCGAGGAGGTCGAGCGGCGTTGCAAGGAAGGCCACGGCGTGCCCACGCTCGCGTACGAGTTTGGGGTGTCAGAAGACGCGATGCGCTTCCGGCTGGTCAATCTCGGGCTGAAGTAATGACGGATGAGGCCGATGATGGCGGCCCGTCAGACATTCCCGGCGAGTCTGCGTCGCCCTCGCTCCCTTCCCTTCCCAGCGCGTCAGAGGAGCTGGCACGTCAGGAGTTGCCGCCTGTTCCCGTATACGGTCTCCTCACCGATGCGCATACGCAGCGGCTCCACGAGGCAGCCGTTCAAGAGCGCGAGACACACGCCAAACAGCTTGAGGAGAATCGCAAACTCCGCAAACGCATTGCCGATCACGTTTCGCTGGCCGTCGCGATTCAGGTCGGTATCGCAGACGTTGCTTTCCTGATTTACGGATTCTGGAATGGCTGGGACATCCCCGGCAGCACGATCATCGCGTGGCTTAGCTCCACAGTCGTTCAAGTGATCGCGGTCGGGCTTGTCGTCACAAAGTCGCTGTTCCCCGCCTCAGACGCAACGGATTCTTCGCCACCGGCTCTGCCTGGCGTAGATCAGCCCAAGACCTGAGGTATCGACTACGAAGGCAGACCTACAAACCCGCACCAATACAGGTCTAACGAGTTTCGCGAGACTCTCCTAGCTAGGTGGTCGATGCAACTATCTAGCCGCCGGCGCCTGGGCTGTACTTGCTGGCGCCACCGAACGCGCCGGACCCATACCCGCGAACACCGCTAGGCCCACCAAGACCACCTGGGAAGCCCGCGTGAGCTCCGTGAAGCCTCCCCTGCCACACGGCTTTGGCGCCAAGATCGCCGGTGCGGAAGCACATGTAGCCGGCGACTATGGCGAGCAGCACGAGCAAAACACGCAGAGCGGTGAGCGTAGGCTTGGGGGTGAGCAGGCTGTCGAGGATGCTGAGGCCAGTGGGCATGCCGCCGGAGATGCGCTGAGCTGCGAAGGTGACAATCAGCGTGGCGGTGAAGAGCACGTAGACGATCGCGAGGATGTGCGCTGCGTGCGAGTGTTCGGAGATCAGTTTGGCGGCGTTACCTTGCAGGTTGAGCGCGCCGCGCAGCGCGGCGCCGGCTTGCATGGCGAGGAAGATGGAGCTCATGGCAACGATGGACACGAGCGTGAGCGCGATGCCATAGCGCGTGAGCCACTGTGGCTTGATGACGAACACGACGGCGGCGAGGATGGTGGTGGGGATGAGGATGACGGGCACGTGCACGAACAGCGGGTGCGCGGGCAGTCCGCTGTAGACGGTGGTGATGCGGATGGGCAGGGTGATGAAGCCGATGCAGGCGAGCAGCGTGAGAACGAACTCGGCGCGCCGCCAGTCGACTCCTGCGCGGGGTGGTGCGGCGACGGTCTGTGTGTTCATGGACGGCAGCGTACGGGCGGGTGTTTAAGCGACCAATAAAGCTAAGTGATCTCTCACGCGTTGGCTATTTGCGCGAGGCTCACGTGGCGCATGTCCTGACCGTTGCGATGAGCTGTGTGCCATGCGACGACGAGCGCGAGTGCTTCTTCCAGCCCACAGGTGGGGCTCCACCCGAGTAGCTGCTGAGCTGCGCTTGAGTCGAGTTCCAGCGAACGCGCCTCGGGCGGGTTGGCGCGCTCGTCGAGCTGCCATGCGAGCTCACCGTCCCAGAACTGGGCGAGGCGCTCGACGATCCAGCTGGCGGCTCGCGCTTGCTGTGCTGGTGGGCCGAAGTTCCATGCGCGTGCGGTACTGCCAGTGGGGTCGTGTGCGAGTGCTTGGGCCAAGCAGAGGTAGCCGCGGAGTGGGTTGAGCACGTGCTGCCACGGGCGTATGGCGTGCGGGTTGCGGAGCTTTAGGGGCTGTCCGCTTTCGACGGCGCGCACGCAGTCGGGCAGCAGCCGGTCCTCGCCCCAGTCGCCTCCGCCGAGCACGTTGCCGGTGCGCGCGGTGGCCAGCTGCGGCGAGCCGCTGTGATGGAAGAAGGAGCGGCGGTAGGCGCTGACTACGAGCTCTGCGCATGCCTTTGAGCTGGAATAGGGGTCGGCTCCGCCGAGGGGATCGTCCTCCACGAATGGCCGCGAGCGCTCGGGTGAGCCGGCGTAGCACTTGTCGGAGGTGACGACCAGCACGGCTTGGATGCCAGGGTCGGCTTGACGCACGGCCTCGAGGACGTTGACGGTGCCGATCACGTTGACGGCATAGGTCGCGACGGGATCGCGTAGCGATCGGCGCACGAGCGGCTGGGCGGCGAGGTGGAAGACCACCTGGGGACGAACCTGTGCGAGCGCCTGGCGGACGGCGTCCCCGTCGCACACGTCGACGTGCAGTTCGCGCACATGGTCACCGACGTGTGCGAGCTCGTACAGGGACGGGCTGGTGGGCAGACCGCCGGCCAGCCCAACGAGATCGGCTCCGAGCGATTGCAGCCACAGCGATAGCCATGCGCCCTTGAAGCCGGTGTGACCGGTGACGAGTACGCGCCTGCCTGCCCAGAAGTTGACGTCGATCTGCACGAGGGTGGGTATCTTCACGCAATGGCAATGCCTCCGGCGCACAACCCGCCCGCCCCTGCCGTGCAGGCTGCGCCAGAGCCTCCACCGCGTGCGGAGATCTTGGGCATCCCGCTGGCGATCTCCAACTACGAGCAGGTGCTGGATTGGATGGATGAGATGATTGCGACGGGCAGCCGGGGCTACGTGACGGCTGCCGCAGTCAATCTGGTGATGTTGGCACGAGAGGAACCGGACACGCTAGCGGCCACCCTGGCGGCCACGCTGGCGGTGCCGGACGGCATGCCGCTGGTATGGGCGCTGCACGCGCTGGGACATCCCCACGCGACGCGTGTGTACGGCCCGGATCTGATGGCTGCGTTCTGCGCTCGCGCGGCGCGCAACAGGACCCCTATGTACCTGTATGGGGGTCGCCATCCGGGGGGTAGTGCGCTGCTTGAGGAACGCCTGCTGGAGCGTTTCCCGGGCCTGCGGATCGTGGGGTGCTCGTCTCCTCCGTTCCATGAGCTGACGCCGGCGGAGGACGAGCACGAGATCGAGCTGATCAATGCTTCGGGGGCGGCGGTGGTGTGGGTGGGTACGGGGCAGCCTCGCCAGGAGCAGTGGATGCAGCGCATGCGCCCGCGGCTGTCGCCGTCGCTGCTGGTGGGGGTTGGTGCGGCGTTTGACTTCCATTCGGGCCTGGTGCCGCAGGCACCGGCGTGGATGCAGCGCAATGGCCTTGAGTGGTCATACCGCCTGTCGCATGAGCCACGACGACTGTGGCGACGCTATGCCCGCTACAACCCACTGTTTGTGATGGGTTTTGCGCGCCAGTATCTGGAGCACGTGCGCGGGCGAGGTCGCGACAGGTGAGCCGGGTTCTCGTGACTGGCGGCGCGGGCATGATCGGGGCGGCGGTGGTGAGGAGACTGCTGGCCGACCCAAACTACGAGGTGCGGGTGGCGGACCGGCGCCCGGTGCCACAGTGGATGCGCGAGGGCTGTGAGGTGCACATCGGCGATCTGCGTGTGGCAAGAGAGGCGCGAGCGGCGACGCACAACTGCTCGCATGTGATCCACCTGGCCTCTGTCGCGGGCGCGATCACGAGCGTGCAGGCAACCCCGTACACGCTGATCGAGGCGAACAACGCGCTCCACAGCGCGATCGTCCGCGCGGCGCTTGGGCTGAGCTTGGAGCGGTTCGTATACGTGTCGTGCGCGTCGGTGTTCGAGCGGGCGGAGCTGTTTCCAACGCCAGAGGACTACCTGGCGCGATGTCCGACGCCGCTCTCGGCGCATGGCTTCTCGCATCGCGCGGGCGAAGCGTACTGCCGCGCGGCACACGACGAGCACGGCCTGCCGTTCACGATCTGCCGCTTGTTCGATGCGTATGGCCCGGGCAATGTGAGTAGTTCGGAGCTAGTCGTCGCGCAGTCGCCATCGGACTCGGTACGGGAGCTGATCGAGCGGGTGCTGTCGGGCGAGCGTCCGTTTGAGATCCACGGCTCGGCGGAGCGGACGCGGACGCTGACACACGTGGACGACCTCGCGGATGGGATCCTCAGCGCGATGAGCTCGCCGGCGGGGCTGAACGAGGACTTTAACATCTCCGCTCAGCGCGAGCTGACGGTGACACAGATCGCGCAGATGGTGTGGCAGGCGTGCGGTGAGGATCTGGAGACAGTGGAGCTGAAGCCGGTACCGGCGTCGACGGTGGAAGCCGAGCGTCGCTGGCCATCGGTGGAGAAGGCCGACCGACTGCTGGGCTGGCGGGAGCGAATCGAGCTGGAGGACGGGATCGCGGCGACGGTCAGCTGGCTGCGCGGCGCACTGGACGGGCCTATCGCCGCCGGTCGATAAGCTGCCGCGTCATGTCTACTCGCCCCTCAGCGCTGATAACAGGCGTCACCGGTCAGGACGGCTCCTATCTGGCAGAGCTGCTGCTGGAGAAAGGCTATGACGTCCACGGCATGGTGCGCCGCGCCTCCACCGAGAAGTTCGACCGCATCGAGCACATCCGCGACCGCCTGACACTGCACCAAGGCGACCTGCTCGACCAGCGCTCGCTGGTGGACGCACTGCGAGCATCCAAACCGTCGGAGATCTACAACCTGGCAGCGATGTCGTTCGTGGCGGTGTCGTGGATCCAGCCGACGCTCACAGCGGAGTTCACGGGCACGGGCGTGACGCGGATGCTGGAGGCAATGCGCGAAGTGTGCCCGGAGGCGCGCTTCTACCAGGCGTCCTCCAGCGAGATGTTCGGCAAGGTGCTGGAGGTCCCGCAGACGGAGACGACGCCGTTCTACCCGCGCTCGCCGTACGGCGTGGCGAAGGCGTACGGCCACTTCATCACGGTCAACTACCGCGAGTCATATGACCTGCACGCTACGTCGGGGATACTTTTTAACCATGAGTGTCTCTCTGAGACAACCCCCCTAATCGTGAGGCAATTGGGGGTCGTCTCGATCAAGACACCCGCCGATCTCGTGCCGCTGCGCCGCAAGGGTCAGAGCGTGCAGAGCTACACGCCGCAGAACCTCGTGGAGGTATGGGACGGCGAGGACTGGACCTACGTGCGGGCAATCACTGCGACACGTCGCAGGCGCACGGACCCCGACCACGAGCTGCTCAACATCCAGGCGCGCGGTGGCGTCGTGGACGTGACGGCGCACCACACGATGCTCGACGACGATCGCGCGTCGATCAAGGCGGGCGAGGTGCGGGAGGGCGAGGATCTGGCGATCGCCGATTGGATGCCAGCTGCACCCGGCTGGAGTGCGATCGCCCCGGAGATGGCGGAGCTGCTGGGATTGCTGGCGGCCGATGGCTACGTCTCGACGGACGGCCGCCAGGTGCGGTTCACGAACAACGACTTCCTGATTCGCTGCAGGGCGATGGAGCTGTGGTCGCGCGTGTTCCTGGGCCTCTCCCGCGAGTCGACCGGAACCTCTGGATTCGATGCGGATGCTTCGGTGGAGATAGTCAACTTCTCCGGCGCCGGCCGCATCGGCCCGTGGCTGCGGGAGCAGCTGTACACGGCGAGCGCGTTCAAGCAGGTTCCACCGATCGTGCTGAACGCGGACCTCGAGACACAGCGAGCGTTCCTCACCGGATACTACGCGGGCGACGGTTTGAAGAAGGGCAACAGCGAGTCGATCAAGACGAACAGCGCGGTGCTTGCGCAGGGCCTATGCCTGTTGTACTTCAACCAGCGCCAGCCCGCGTCGGTGTATGTCGAGCAGCGAAACGGACGCACCTACTACCAGCTGAACCTGCGCTCGGCGGCTCGCGTGGGCGGCCAGGGTCAGCATCTGCTGCGCAGCCCCACGGAAGTACGCCGCGTGACCCCCGCAACTGTCCCGGACGACGAGTGGGTGTTCGATCTGGAGACCGAGAGCGGCGTGTTCTGCGCTGGAGTGGGACGCCTGGTCGTACACAACTCCCCCCGCCGCGGCCTCGAGTTCGTCACCCGCAAGATCACGTGGCACGCGGCGGCGATCAAGCTCGGCCTGGAGAAAGAGCTGCGCCTGGGCAACCTGGACGCGGAGCGCGACTGGGGCTACGCGAAGGACTACGTGGAAGCGATGTGGCTGATGCTCCAGCGCGATACACCGGAGGACTATGTGATCGCGACGGGTAAGGCGAACTCGGTGCGCGAGTGCTGCGAGGTGGCGTTCGACGAGGCGGGGCTGGGCGACTTCGAGCAGTATGTGACGATCGACCCCGCGTTCGTGCGCCCGGCTGAGGTGGATCACCTGATTGGCGACCCGGCGAAGGCAGGCCGCGACCTGGGCTGGAAGCCAAAGACGAGCTTCGAGGAGCTGATCAGGCTGATGACGCGCGCAGACATGGAGCTGCTGGCGCCGCGCTGAGCACATGGGGGTCTCGCTGTTTGACACCTCGACGCCGCTAGTACCGCTGCGTGAGGAGCTGCGCGCGGCGGTGGCGCGGGTGCTTGACTCCGAGCGCTACATCCTCGGCCCGGAAGTGGCCGCATTCGAGCGGGAGTTTGCGGCGTACTGCGGCTGTGAGCACGCGATCGGGGTGGCAAACGGCACGGAGGCGATCACCATCGCGCTGCGGGCGATGGGCGTGGGGCCGGGCGATGAGGTGATCGTGCCGTCGTTCACGTTCTACGCATCCGCGGAGGCGATCCCAGCGACGGGCGCGCGGCCGGTGTTCTGCGACATCGATCCGGACACTTACTGCATTACGGCTAACACGGTGCGCGCGGCGATGACACCGCGCACGAAGGCAGTCGTCGCGGTGCATCTGTTCGGCAACCTGGCGCCGATCGCGGAGATCGAACAGCTCGGTGTGCCGGTGCTCGAGGACGCGGCTCAAGCGGCTGGATCGACCGGCGCGGACGGGCGCCCGGGGGCGCTCGGCACAGCGGCAACGTTCTCGTTCTTCCCTTCGAAGAACCTCGGCGCGTTCGGCGACGGCGGCATGATCACGACGTCCGATGATGGCGTGGCGGAGCTAGCGCGCACGCTGCGCTTCCACGGCTCGCACGACAAGGTGACGTACGAGCAGGTGGGCTACAACTCGCGCCTTGACGAGCTACAGGCGGCGATCCTGCGCGTGCAGCTGCCGCACCTGGACGGGTGGGCGGACGCACGCAGAAGCGCGGGCAGCTACTACGAGCAGTCGGGCCTGGGAGAGATCGTGACGCTGCCCAAGCCGGTGACCGGCTGCGAGCCGGCGTGGCACCTGTACGTGGTCGCAGACGAGCACGTGGAGCGCTTGGAAGCAGCCCTGGGGGCGGCGGAGATCGGCTGCAAGCCGTACTACCGTACGCCGGTTCACCGCCAGGAGGCAATGCGTGAGTGGGGCACCGGCGTGGAGCTGCCCAGCACCGATCGCGCCGCGCGTACGCATCTGGCGATCCCGATGAACCCGACGCTCACGCGTGAGCAGGCCGAGCAGGTGGCAGCAGCCGCCCGCGCACGCTGAGCCGCCAGAGCGCGCTGGCCAGCTGTCACGCCTCGCGAGAGCTAGCCACGCCAGCGCTCCAGCAGGTCCTCGTCGGGCACCTCACGCACTGCGCGCCCAGGCACACCCATGACGAGCGCTCGCGGGGACACGTCGCGTGTGACCACCGCACCGGAGGCGATGAACGCCTCCTCGCCGATCTCCACACCTGGGGTCAAGACGGCGCCACCGCCAACACGGCACGCGCGCCGCAGAATTGCGCCGCGCAGAGCCATCCCACTGTCATGACGAGCCATCGTGTTGTCGTTCGTGGTGGTCACTCCAGGCCCCACGAACACGTCATCCTCGATCACGCTGAAAGCAGTCAGGTAGACGTTCGTCTGGACGCGCACGCGAGCGCCCACCTGCACGTCGTTGTCCATCGCACTGCCCCGGCCGATCACCGATCGCGGTCCGATCCGGGTGCGCTCGCGCACGAACGACTGGTCACCCAGGATTGTCCCTTCACCAACGGTCGTTCCCGCAAATACCACTGCGCCGGCGCACACCGTCACCCCTGGATCGAGCTCCAGCGCGCCAACCTCTCCGTGTGCCCCGGAGCTCGGCGCGAGTCGTGGGCGCTTGCCCAGCACGGCGTGATCCTCGACCGTGCAGCCATCGCCGATACGCGTTCCCGCGTGAACGACCACGTAGGCGCCGAAGCTAACGCCCTCGCCGATCTCAACACCGTCGCCCAGCAGCAGGCCCGGCGCCGCCGAGCTGGACGTCAGGCCGCTCACCGCTGCTCGCCGCTCATAGCCGCACGACGCTGCTGAGCTGCGATGAGCGAGTGACACCGCGCAGATCCACCACCAACCGCGCGCGCCTGGCGACGAGGTCGTGGTCGACGCTGGGGTGAGCGGTCACGATCAGCACCAGATCAGCGTCCGCGACAGCGCTATCGAGGGGCGTGCTGGTGAGCCCGAAGTCGGCCAGAATAGGCACATGCGGGTCGTGGTAGCTGACCTGCGCCCCCAGATCTAGCAGCAGCGAGATGATCTTCAACGCGGGTGACTCGCGTGTGTCGCCAACGCCGGGCTTGTAGCTCACGCCCAACAGCGCGATGCGCGCGCCTTTGACCGATAGGCCCGCGTCGTTGAGCACCCGCTGTGCCTTGGCCACGCAGTGATAGGGCATCTGCTGGTTGACCTTGCCGGCAAGCTCGATGAACTCAGTCGCCATGTCGAACTCGCGTGCGCGCCAGCTCAGGTAGAAGGGGTCGACGGGTAGGCAGTGCCCACCCATCCCCGGACCGGGCTTGAACGGCATGAACCCGTATGGCTTGGTGGACGCCGCCTCGACGACCTCCCAGATATCGATGCCCATGCGGTCGCTCAGGATCGCCAGCTCGTTGACCAGCGCGATGTTGACCGAACGGAAGATGTTCTCCAGCAGCTTGGTCATCTCGGCGGCATCGGGGTTGGACACGCGCACCAACTCGTCGCACACCAGCCCGTAGATCTCTTCAGCGCGATCTGCGCAAGCATCGGTGAGCCCGCCGATCACCTTGGGGGTGTTGCGCAGCGTGAAGTCGGTGCGCCCAGGGTCGACCCGCTCGGGCGAGAACGCAAGGTGGAAATCCCTGCCTGCTGCGAGCCCCGACTCCTCCAACAGCGGCGCGACCCGCTCCCGTGTGGTGCCTGGGTAGGTGGTCGACTCGAGCACCACCAGCTGTTCGCTCTGTAGAACGCCCGCGAGCGAGCGGGTCGCTTCGATCAATGGCCCCAGATCGGGCTCGCGGTTACGTGTGAGCGGCGTGGGCACGCACACGAGCACCGCGTCCGCATCCTTCAGCGCGGCGTAGCGGGTCGTGGGATGGATCCGTGCGGAGAGCTGTTTGAGCAGCTCCGAGGGGACATCCTCGATGTAGGAGTCGCCCGCTTCGATCGCGTCGATCTTGCGCGCGTCCACGTCCACAGCGATGACCTCGCAGCCCTCCTGCGCAAACGCGACCGCCAGTGGCAGGCCGACGTAGCCGAGTCCAATGACGCCGACGGTGTTCATCCAGGGCGCCAGTGTAGGGCCTGCCTGGGACGCCCACGGAGCCATCAGCGTCCTCCATCGCAGCCGACGACCCGGCTGGGCGGCGTGCGTCCGCGATGCTCATGCCCTCGCGACGGGGCTCCCAGCATCTCCGTACACCTGCGCGAGCCCAGCGGCTACCGCCTCTGGCGCACAGATCGCCCGCGCGCGCTCGCGCGCGCGCTCACCGGCAGCGCGATCGCCGGCTAGCCGCGCGATCGCACTCGCCAGCGCATCCGCGTCGCCAGGCGGTACGAGCCAGTCCGGATCGACCAGCTCAGGGAGCGCCCCTACGCGACTCGCCGCCACCGGTAGCCCTGCGGCCATCGCCTCGGCAACCGCCAGCCCGAACGTCTCTGCCGACAGCGACGGCGCAACCGCAATCGCCGCGTCCGCCCGCAACTGTGAAAGCCGCTCGTCATCGACATGGCCGACGAACCGGACCTGAGCGTCGCCGGCGTGCCGCATCAGCGCATCCCGATCGGGCCCGTCGCCCGCCACCACCAGCGGCACGCCGACCGCCACACACGCGTCGATCGCCACATGCACACCCTTCTCCGGTGCCAGCCGCGAAACCACCAATGCATACGACCTGGGCGCCGGCGCCTGCGGCGCAGCCGGCGCGTCTGCCGCAGCCCGCGTCCCAGCAAGTGCTCGCACGGGTGGCGCCAGCACATGCACCCTCCCCCAATCGAGCGGCGCACCGAGCTCTCGCAGGCGCTTGCGGGCGAACACGCTGGGGACGATCACCGCGTCTGCCTGCTCCACCAGGCGTCGCTGCCACAGCGCCAGCGACGCACCGTAGGCGAGCGCCTCGGGCACGCTCTCACGGCAGTTCAAGCGCACACCAGGCGTTGTGTCTCGCCCATGGCAGCGCGTGCACTCGGCGCCACGGGTGAAGCACACTCCGATCGCGCACACCAGGCGATACTGATGCAGGTGCAACACCACCCGCGCCCCGCTGGCGCGCGCGGCGGCCAGTGCGCGCCATCCCAGCGCTGGCAGCAGGTTGTGTGCGTGCACCACACGCGCACCGCTCGAGCGCACGGCAGCGGCAACCTCCAGCGGCTCGAGTCCGCCACGCAGAAGCCCCACAGCGGCACGCGAGCGAGCGAGGCCCACGGAGTCGCGCGAGTAGAGCTCAGCAGGCTCGCCCAGATACTCTCGCACGAGCCACAGCAGGTCCTCCACGGCACGTTCCTCGCCACCGGTGATGCGATAGCGGTTGTGTAGGAACAGGACCATCCCGGCGTCAAACCTAGACTCTCTGCCAGTCATGCCGCCTCCAGCATCGATCGTCATCCCCACACGCGCGCGCCTGCCATATCTGGAGGTGACGCTTTCGTCGATCGTGCCAGCAGCCGCCAAGGCGGGCGCGGAGGTGCTCGTGGTCGATGACGCGGGACCGTCGCAGCCCGCTCGTGAGCTGGTGGAGCGCCTGGGTGCCAGCTACGTGCCGCACCGGCAACCGCTCGGCCTGAACATCGCGCGCAACACAGGCGTGGAGAGCTCCCACGGGGATCTCGTGGTGTTCGTCGACGACGACATACGCGCGAGCCCTGGCTGGCTAGCTGCGCTGCTGCAGGCAGCCGGCGAACACCCAGAGGTGGATGTGTTCACCGGGCCTATTACGGCTCGCCTGGAAGGCAGCGGTGGTTGGGGTTCTCATTCCTGCGGACGTGAGCCTGCCCCCATCACGACGCTCGAGCTCGGCGCGCGCGACGCCGACGCCCTTTATGCGTGGGGCGCGAACATGGCAATCCGCCGCAGCGCATTGGCGCGGGTGGGACCGTTTGACGTATCGCTGGAGCACGGCGGCGACGAGCAGGAGTGGCAGGAACGGCTGCGTGCAGAACAACCAAGCGCACGCGTGCTGTATGTGGCAGCAGCAGCTGTAGAGCATCGTCGCACGGGTGCCGACGCGCGCCTGCGCGCACTCTGCCGCGGTGCGTATACCCGTGGCCGCGCCGCGCGACGCTTTGACGCCTGGCGCGGCAGCGCGCCCTCACTCCACAAGGAGCTGCTCACGTTGATCGGCTGCGCTGGACATGTCATCCGCCGGCGCTGCCCGGCGGGTTTGACGATGGTGTCGCACAGCTGGGGACGCCTGCGCGAAGGTGCACACGAACGCCGCCACGACACCTCACAATCAGTCCGGCGAGCCGCTCCTCTAGCCCTCCAGGACGACTTCCTCTCGGGTACCAGCGGCACCGTAGGCGGACTCGACGCCAAACGCCGTGCGGCGGCAGACGCAGTGCTCGACGCATGGGAGATCCTCAGCATCAGACGCGTGCGCCTGGAGCTCGCCGCACGCCACGCGCCGCCGCTACGCCGCGTGCTAGCGCTCAGCGTGGAGCGCCCCCAGCACCGCCAGCTGACCGACGCGATGCATGCTGAGCTGCTGCGCTCACGCCACGACGTGGAGCTGCACACAGCTCAGCCGGATGGTCGTGGCAAGTTCGAGAACCTCAACCTGCTGCTAGCCGAGCGGGAGGGTGCCAGGGCTAGTGAGACTCCAATCAGCGCCTACGATTGGCTGCTGGTGCTCGACGATGACGTGGAGCTGCCGCGCGGCTTCGTCGACCGCTTCCTGTTCCTCTGCGAGCGTTTTTCGCTGTCGCTCGCACAGCCGGCCCATCGCCTGCATTCGCATGCCGCCTGGCCTGTAACCAGACGCCACCCACGCAGCGTCGTGCGGGAGACGTGCTTCGTGGAGATCGGCCCCGTGACTGCATTCGCCAGGCGGACGTTTCCCGTGCTGCTGCCATTCCCCGAGCTATGTATGGGTTGGGGATTGGACCTGCACTGGGCAGCGCTTGCCCGCCAACACGAGTGGCGCTGCGGCATCGTCGACGCGCTCGCCATCGGCCACCGCGCTGCTCCCGCCGCTGCCAACTACGAGCGCGAGGAAGCGATCGACGAGGCCCGCTCGTTCCTCGCTACGAGGCCGTACTTGAGCGCGCGCGAGGCCGCACGCACCCTCTCGACCCACCACAGCTGGTGAACAGCGCCCCTCACAGCAAACCACGGGTGGCCGTGGTGGCGGAGTTCTACCCAAGCGTCAGAGACCCCGTGTTGGGGGTGTGGGCCCACCGCCAGGCGCTTGCCGCCCGCGACGCAGGCGCAGACGTGCGCGTGCTGGTTCTGCATCGCCTCGTGCCGCCGCGCTCGTCGCTCGCCGGCGGCCCACGCGGCGCAACACGAGCACTGGCTGCACGCATGCGCGAGCCGCGCAAGCAGACTCGCGACGGGCTGCCCGTCACGTACGTGCCGTTTGTCTCGCCCGCACGCGACCGCTCCTATGCGGCATGGGGTGTATGGGCGGCACCAATGCTGGCGCTCGCGCTACGCCAACTCGCGCGGTCCTTTCCGTTCGAGCTGATCCACGCCCACAACGCCGTACCCGCGGGCGACGCGGTCCGGCGCGCGGGCATCAAGCGCCCGCTGATCGTCTCCGTGCACGGCGGCGATGTGCTGTACACCGCCAGGCGCAGCCACACCGGCGCGCAAGCCGTGGCAAGCAGCCTCGCTGCCGCCAGGCTGGTGCTCGCCAACAGCCATGGCATCGCCGCGCTCGCCCGCGACGACGGCGCACGTGAGACGCGCGTGGTGCACTTGGGCACCGATCTGCCTGTCGCCCAGCGCGCGAGCCGTCGTGACAGCTGGGAGGCACGCGAGCATGCGGGCGGTCGACTGGATCTCACCGGCGTGGGTCCACCCCCTGTACGCGCGCCCACGCTCGTCACCGTCGCGCACCTGGTCGCCCGTAAGCGCCATGCCGACGTGCTGCGTGCGCTGGCGGTGCTCTCCCAGCGCCATCCAACGCTGCGCTATGCGGTGATCGGCGACGGCCCCGAGCGCATCGCCCTGGAAGGTCTAGCGACGCGTCTGGGAGTAACCGCCCGCGTTGACTTCCACGGGCAGCTCCCGCCGGCGCAGGCGATCGAGCTGGCGCAGCGCTGCACGCTGTTCGTGATGCCATCTACGGAGGAGGCCTTCGGCGTGGCCTACGTTGAGGCGATGGCTGCCGGGGTACCGGCGATCGGCTGCCGCGGCGAGCCCGGCCCCGAGGAGATCGCCGCCGCCGGCGATGGCTTCCTGCTCGTCCCGCCGGGCGACATCGAGCGGCTCACTCAGCGCATCGACGAGCTGCTGTCTGACCCCCGCAGGTTGCGCGAGACCGGTCAGCGCGCGCATGCGACCGTCGCCGCCAGCTTCACGTGGGAGCGCTGCGGCGAGCAGACCCTGGCCGCCTACCGGCACGTGCTCGGTTGAAGCCGCTGTTGTTCGTCACCGGGCATGCACCCGCCTACAGGGTGGGTGCATTTGCGCGCCTGCACGAGCTCGAGCAGATCGAGCTGGCGCTGTTCGGCGGCGCAGCCAAGCACGGCGGCGCGGACTTCGCCGGCGAGCTGCCGTTCCCGCATCGCCATGTGCGCCCACGCGAGCTGTTCGCGCTGGCGGCCAGCGAACGCTACCGCGCGGTGGTCTGCCCCACGGGTGGGCGCTTCGCGCCACTGGCCACATGGGCTGGAGCGCGCCGCGGGGGGATTCCCGTACTCCTGTGGGCCTCCCTTTGGACCCACCCGCGTAGCGCAGCGCACGCTCTCACCTACTTGCCCCTGCGCCGGCTTTATGGCTCGGCAGACGCGGTGGTCACCTACGGCCCTCACGTAAGCGCCTACGTGAGGGCGCACGGAGCGCGCAACGTCCACGTGGCGCCGCAGTCCGTCGACAACGACTTCTGGCGCTCGCCCGCGCGCTCGCCTCCCGTCAACCCCCGCTGGCCCGCTGACGCCGACGTGCGCTTCCTGTTCGTCGGCCGCGCTGCCGAGGAGAAGGGCCTACCGGTGCTCTTGGCCGCCTGGCGGGCGGCGGAGCTGGGCGCCACGAACGCCGCGCTAGTCCTCGCCGGCGTCGATACTCCGCTCGCAAGCGATGCCCCGCGCGCAAGCGGCGCTCCGGTCGTCTGTTTGGGCAAGCTCAGGCCGGGGCAGTTGCGCGATGTGTACGGCGCATGCGACGTACTCGTCGTTGCCTCCATCCCCACCCGCACTTTTCGTGAGCCGTGGGGGTTGGTGGTGAACGAGGCTATGAACCAAGCACTTGCGATCATCGCCACAAATGCCGTTGGCGCAGCCGCGGGAGGTCTCGTTCGAGACGGAGACAACGGCCTGATCGTGCCTGCTGGCGACAGCCGCGCCCTCGCACGGGCCATCGCACAGCTTGCAGCCGACCCGGCACTGCGCAGCAAGCTGGGCAGCGCTGGCGCCAGCGATGTACTTGCGTTCAGCCATGACGCCTGGGCTCAGGGGTTCTCCGATGCGCTGTCCAGCCTCAATATTTCCGCACGCATTGGTAGCGTTGGATAGTCAGCCGATGAGAATTTCCCCTCTCGAGAGCCGCCCAGGTGGGGTCGTGCGCACACTCTGGCAGCTGGCCCTAGTGGGTGTGCTCTTGAGCACCATGCTGATGGCGAGCGCCCAGCAGGCAAGCGCGAACGTGGGCGAAAAGATCATTCTGCGGTGCACCAACGGGCAGTCGATCAGCGACTTCAGCCAGAGCGCCTACCGCCAGGCGCTGAAAGAGCTTGAAGCCGATCTCGAAGAGTACAGCCCCCAGTGCGGAGCGATGATCCGTGAAGCGCAGCGTGCCGCCGCGGCGGGCGGACACGGTGGTGGCAGCAGTGCGGACAGTGGCCAGAACGCCCCTGCTCCCGTGGCGATCGCCGCCACGCCATCCGAGCAGCAGGCGATCACTCACGCCCAGAACACCAAACCTGAATCGGTCAAATTCGGCGGTGCGGTGATCCACCCGGGCGTCGTGCACGTGGGTATCGCCTCAGCGCTCAGCTCACTGCCAACGCCGCTGCTGGCGACCCTCGCGTTCCTCTTGGCCTGCCTGCTGGTTGGGGTGGGCGCGGCGATGCGCAACCGTGTCCGTGCAAACCGCCCCCGCTGAGGCGCCGCAGGCGTTCGGCGTGCAAACGCCGCCACCCGCAAGCCCGCGTGCCAATCGTTCGGGCCGCATGCCTGCGGCCGTCTTGGCTGGCGCCCGGGAGCAGCTGTGGTGGATCACGCTGCTCATCGCCACCATCTTCTGCTTCATCACCTTCCACGCCAAGGGCGGCCTGAACCTCGAATCGATGACGAGCACCGAGCTGGCGCTGACGCTCGGGTCCGGAGTTGTGGCGGCCGCGTCGGTGATTTTCGCCCCAGCTCGCAGCCGCCGCGTGTATGGCATCTGGCCAATGGGGCTGCTGCTCGTGTTCACTGCCGTGACGGCAGTCTCGATCGCGTGGTCGGTGCAGCCCGATCACAGCTGGCAGGACTCTGGGCGGATGCTCGCCTACAGCGCCGTGTTCGGCGCTGGATTTGCGCTCGTGCGCGTAGCACCCGAGCGCTGGCCGGCGATCCTCGGCGGTCTGACGCTGGCGGCAGTGATCGTGTGCGGCTATGCGCTGCTGACGAAGGTCTTCCCCGCCAGTCTCGATCCGTCGAATACATTTGCGCGCCTGAACGAACCGTACGGCTACTGGAACGCGGTCGGCTTGAGTGCCGCGATCGGCGCCATCTGCTGCCTATGGCTCGGCGCGCGTCGTACCGGCCATGCGTTGCTGCGAGCGCTTGCCTACCCGGCAATGAGCGTGGTGTTGCTGACGCTGATGCTCGCTTATTCGCGCGGCGCAATGGTGGCGCTGGCCGTCGGTTTGGTCATGTGGTTCCTGGTGGTGCCGCTGCGTCTGCGCAGCGCCGCGCTGCTGATCGTGGCAGCGGCGGGGGCGGGCGTCGTGGGGGCTTGGGACTTCTCCAAGCACGCGCTCAGTGCGGAAGGCGTTGCCTTGAGCGAACGCACCGCCGCGGGCCATCAACTGGGTGCACTGATGCTGGCAATGTTCGTAGCGCTCACGGTCGTGGGGATCGCCATCGGCTTCTCTACCGGCCGTCGCGCACCGTCGCTGCTGACTCGACGTCGCGCCGGGGCGGTGCTGCTGGCGGCAGTGGTACTCGCCCTGGTCGCGTTCGCGGGAGCGCTTGCCGTCAGCCAGCGTGGGTTCACGGGCAGCATCTCGCACGCATTCGACGCGCTGACCAACCCAAACGCAATCCCGCCGGGTAACACCCCCGGGCGTCTTACTGCAGTAGCGAGCGAGCGCGCTCGCTACTGGAAGGAGGCGCTGCAGGTGTTCGACGCCAACCCGTTGTTCGGAGCCGGCGCGGAAGGCTATGCCACCGCCCACCTGCGCTACGAAGCGCAGACCCTCGAAGTCAGGCATGCGCACAGCTTCGTCCTGCAGACGCTCGCGGACCTCGGCCTGGTCGGCCTGCTGGTGGCGCTGGCGCTGCTGTCGACGTGGATGGCCGCGGCGGGACGTGCGACACATCCGTTCAATCGCCGCTGGACGGGCTGGCGAACTTGGCTAGAGATCCGTACCGGGGTGCGACGACCGGGCTGGCGGCGTATTCGCGACCGCAAGCTCCGGCGCTATACCCCCGAGCGCATTGGCCTGCTGAGCATGCTCTGCGTGGTGGTCGTGTTCGGCGCCCACTCGCTGATCGACTGGACTTGGTACGTGCCGGGCAACGCCTGCGTGGCGCTGTTGTGCGCTGGCTGGCTGGCAGGCCGTGGGCCGTTGCCCATCAGCGCGAGCGCGGTCGGCAGCGATCGCACAGCTGCCGCTATAACCGGCCCGGACCGCGCGAGCTCGACCGCAGGCGCCCCCAGCGGAGGTGTGCGGCCAAGCGTCGTGCGTGTGCTCCTCGCCGCTGCGGTGATCGTCGCGGTGTTGCTGGCGGCATGGTCAGAGTGGCAACCACAGCGCGCCGAAGATGCCCGCCAGGAAGCCGAGACACAGCTGGAAGCCCACAATCAGCCGGCGGCGCTCGCCGCCGTTAACCGCGCCGTCTCACGCGATCCGCTGTCGATCGAAGCGCTGTTCACGCTGGCAAGCGTCCAGCAGGTCTCAGGCGAACCGGCACTCGCCCGCGCGACGCTCGCTCGCGCGGTGCGCCTGCAGCCATCCAACCCGCAGACATGGCTGGTGTTAGGACGTTATGACCTGACCAGCGGAGGAAGACCTCAGACAGCTGTCAAGGAGCTGGAGGGGGCCATTTACCTGAACCCC
>DATHLT010000010.1:0-5615 GCA_035487855.1 Solirubrobacteraceae bacterium | reverse complement strand
CTGGCCATTGCCCGTCGTGCGCGCGTGCCACGGAAGAACTCCTGCCCGACGCTGCCGAAGACGAACGCCGCGAAGCAGAACATCACGATCGCCAACGGCTTCTGCGTAACGCCGGCGATCTCCAGCCCGGCGAGCGCTACCAGTCCGCATGCGATCGGCGCGAGGAAGTTACGTCGAGCGTTGGCAAAGGTCGCACGGCGCCACGCGATCACCGGGCCAATCCCGCTCAGCAGGACCAGGACCAGCGCCAAGGGCACGGTGTAGCGGTCGAACCACGGTGGCCCCACGGATGCTTCCTGGCCGGTCAACGCCTCGGAGATCAGCGGGAAGTAGGTGCCCCACAGGATCACAAAGCACAGGCCCACGAGCACGACGTTGTTGGCGAGGAAGATCGACTCGCGCGAGAGCAGCGAGTCAAGGCGATGCTCCGAGCGCAGCATGTCGCGCCGCGAGACCACCAGGTAAATCGAGCCGGCGATCATCAGCGCGATCAGGCACACGAACGGGACGCCGAGCGTGTGGCCGCCGAAGGCGTGAATCGAATCGAGGATGCCACTGCGCACGAGGAACGTGCCCATGATCGCGAGCGTCCCGGTGGCGAGCACGAGCGAGACGTTCCATACCTTCAACATGCCTCGCTTCTCCTGGATCATCAACGAGTGCAGGAACGCGGTGCCAGTCAACCATGGCATCAGCGAGGCGTTCTCGACCGCGTCCCAGCCCCAATAGCCACCCCAGCCGAGCTCCGAGTAGGACCAGAGCGCGCCCAGCAGGATGCCGATCCCCAGGAACAACCACGCGGCGAACGCGAAGCGCCGGATCGCTTTGATCCAGTCGGCATCCACCCTGCGGGCAAGCAGCGCTCCCATCCCGAACGCGAACGGGATCGTGCACAGCGTGTAGCCGGAGTACAGCATCGGCGGGTGGATCATCATCGTGGGGAAGCGCAGCAGCGGATCCAGCCCAACGCCTTCCGGCGGGGCGGGATGGGTGGTCGCGAACGGGTTCGCATAGAAGACCATCAGCGCCACGAAGAACCCGCCGAAGCCGAGCAGGATCGCGGTCGCATACGCGGCTACGTCGCGCAGGCGCCGGCGCGTGAGGAACAGCGCGAGGCTCGACCACAGCGACATCAGCCACGCCCACAGCAGCAGCGAGCCTTCCTGCGAGGACCACACGGCGGCAGCGCGATACAGCTCGGGCGTGGTACGACTGGAGGTATCAGCAACGGTGTCGAAGGCGAAGTCGTTGCCCAGGAAGGCGATCTCCAGCACCAGCATCGCGATGCTCAGCACACCAGCCAGCGCGTAAACAGAGCGACGGCCCGACTCCGAATATTCCACGCGGCCGCTGCGCACGCCATACAACGACGCGCCGATGCCGTAGGCGCAGATGACCAGCGCCAGCACGAGACACGCGAATCCGAGACCAGCCATCAGCAACTACCGCCCGTGCCGGTGGTTTCCACCGCTTGCTGAGACACTCAGGCGTTCTGGTTCTCGCTCGGAGGAGCGGTCTTGTACTTGGAGGGGCACTTCGTGATCAGTGAGTTGTTTTCGCCGATGTAGCGGTTGCCTTGCTTCTCGACGTTCACGATTACCTCGCGACCTTCCCGGAAGGGATCCGGCACGACGCCTGTATAGCTCAGTGGCACGGAGGTGCCGCCCACGCGGTCCGCCACGGCGAAGTCCAGCACGTTGCCTTCGCGGTGCACCGAGCCTTTGACGACGGTGCCGGTCAGCTCATAGCTGCGACCGGGCTGCGCCTGATGGACCAGCTGGGTGGGTGTCAGCGCCGGGCTGGCAGCGCTGAAGCTCGTATAGATCAGGGCGCTGGCCAGCAGTACGGCGGCACTCAACGCCACCACCAAACGCACCGTTCGCTTGCGCGCGGGGTTCATCGCAGGCAAGTATCGCAAACCCAGTTTGCTCCCGCGCTGGTGTCCGAATGCGGTCATAGCCTGCGCGCGCTGCAGCTTCGCGAGGAAATCGCCGATATACAGCGAAACCTTCCAGCGCGAACGACGTTGTAGTTATCAGCCGCCTATGAGAGCCAGCCTCCTACACCCGCTACGCCAGCCACGCCGTGTGCGCGTGCGCCGAGAAGGCCACGGGCACGTGGTCCCCGTGCTTGTGGCCGTCCATCAGCCTGAGCGCGAGCAGGTGATCGGGTGCGGCGACCCAGCGGTCCAGCGCGTCCGCGACGCCGGTGGCCCGATCGACCTGGCCTCCTACATCTGCGGCTGCGGCTACCTCTTCAGTGCCAGCGTCTCGACAAGCGTGATCTGCCCGCATTGCGGCGCTGACCAGGCCTGGTAGCAGCCGCAACGACGGTTACTTGATGTGCATGCCGGATATCGCGCGCGCGATTACCAGCTGCTGAATCTCGGCCGTACCCTCGAAGATGTCGTAGATCTTCGCGTCGCGGTGCCAACGCTCCACGGGAAACTCCCGCGTGTATCCGTTGCCGCCGAGGATCTGGATCGCGCGCTCGGTCACCCAAACGGCGACCTCGCCGGCCTTGAGCTTGCTCATCGAGCCCTCTGCGTTCTCGAATTTCACGCTGTTGCGACCCATCCACGAGGCCCGCCACACGAGCAGACGTGCAGCATCGATCTCCAGCTTCATCCTCGCCAAGGTGAACGCGACGGCCTGGTTCTCGATGATCTTGCGCCCGAACTGTTCGCGCTCCTTGGCGTACTCGAGCGAGTACT
Source organism: Solirubrobacteraceae bacterium (assembly GCA_035487855.1). Classification (GTDB taxonomy): domain Bacteria; phylum Actinomycetota; class Thermoleophilia; order Solirubrobacterales; family Solirubrobacteraceae; genus Palsa-744. The sequence continues at coordinate 2,902 of DATHLT010000010.1, read as the reverse complement.
CGTAGGCGGCGCGGGCGATGCCGAGCGCCTGAGCGCCGACGGTTGGACGGGATGACTCGAATGTCTGCATCGCCGCCTGGGAGTTGCTCTTCTTACCCTCGCGCACGCGTGCAATCCGTTCGTCGAGCTTCTCCTTGCCACCGAGCACATACGCGGCCGGAACGCGACAGTCATCGAGGAACACGTCGGCGGTGTGCGAGGCGCGCAGGCCGTGCTTGGAGACCTTGGTGCCCTGGGAGATGCCCTTCGCTTCGCTCATCGGTACCACGAAAGCCGCGTGACCTTTGGAGCCAAGCTCGGGGTCGACAGTGGCGATGACGACATGAATATCGGCAATGCCGCCGTTGGTTGCCCACGCCTTCTGGCCGTTGATGACCCATTCGTCGGTCGCCTCGTCGTACTTGGCGCGTGTGCGTACCCCTGACACGTCCGAGCCGGCATTCGGCTCAGATGCGCAGAAGGCGGCTACCTTGATGTCCTCGACGGTGCCGAAGCAACGCGGGATCCATTCACCGATCTGCTCGCCGGAGCCCTGGCCGAAGATTGCGGCGACCGCCAGCGCGGTGCCCATGATCGACATCCCGATTCCGGCGTCGCCCCAGAACAGCTCCTCGTTGACGATCGGCAGCATCAGCCCAGTCGGGTCGGCGAAGAACTGCGCGAGGCCTTCAAAGCCGTACAGCCCGATCTTCGCGGCCTCCTGAATGATCGGCCAGGGAGTCTTCTCCTTCTCGTCCCACTCGTGGGCTGCCGGACGCATGACGTCGGCGGCGAAACCGTGGACCCAGTCGCGGATGTCCTTCTGATCCTGCGTCAATGCCAGCGAGAACGTCACATCCTGGTTGGCTGCACCGGTGATCGCTGCGACAGCCGCGTCGGCGGCATCGGCGGTGGGCGAAACGGCTGTGGGCGAGGCTGACATCGGGGGCGAGACCTCCATTTGGGGGGACTAATGGCGCCGGGGAACGAGCGCTGGCGCTGAACGAACCTTGCCAACAGGCATGCAGCGACGCTTAACAGGGTACCCCAGACGGGGCCATCTGTGTGAGTCGCCGGCGCTTGGCCAATACCCGCAAAGCTCACTTCCCATGCGGCTTTTCATGTAATCAACGTTGTCCGAGGTGAACGACGTTTGTGTGAATCAGCGCTGCTGCAAGCTCAGCGTGTTTGCCAAGCTTCCTCGGCGCGCGTGAGCGCGAGGACATCCTTGGGGAGCTTGCCTTGGGCCACGTCGGCGACGGTCACGTTCTCGAGCACGTTGCGCAGGTTCGCGCGCAACGCGACCCACACCTGCTGCAAGCTCTCGGCCGACCCGGCGTACTCGACCTCCTCGGGTCGCTGTCCGCGAACGCCGACCAGCGGACCCTCGACCGCGCGGATGATGTCCGCGAGATTAACCTCGGCGGCCGGGCGCGCCAACCAATAGCCACCCTCGGGCCCACGTTGGCTGCGAACGATGCCGGAGGAGCGAAGTTGCGTGAGGATGTTCTCCAGGAACGACACGGGGATGCTCTGGGCGCGCGCCACTTCGTCCACCTTGCGGGGGGCGTCCTGTGCGCTGTCGGCGAGCTCGATGACCGCGCGCACGGCATAGTCGGCCTTGGCAGTGACGTGCATGCTTGGATTCTCACGCATTCGCCGGCCGGCCGCAGCGAGCCTGTCTCCAGCCTGAGTAAAATCGGCCACCGATGAGCGACGCAGAGCAGACTTACAACGTTGAAGGCATGTCCTGCGAGCATTGCGTCGCCGCCGTCACAGCGGAGGTTGGCGAGCTTGCCGGGGTGAGCGCCGTCGAGGTCGATCTCGCCGGTGGCACGGTCTTGGTGCGCGGCAGCAACATCGACAGCGACGCCGTCAAGGCCGCTGTCGAAGAGGCCGGATACAGCCTCGCCGCGTGACGCGGCTGTAAGACCCGTTTGAAACAGGTTCTGAGCCTCAGCCTCAGATCAGTTGATCTGTACTGCGAACGAGCCGCGCAGCGGCCGTCCAGCCCCGTCCATGCCGGTCACGTGGAAGTCCCAGACGCCGCGCGTAAGGTTGACTTCGGCGATGTCGTGGCCGGTGCCAGCGTCGAAGAAGCCGACATGTGCATGCTTGCCAGTAGCTGAGACAGCGGCCATTGAGATCGAACGATAGCCAATGCGTGCGCTCGTCGTGCCCTCCAAAAACAGATGCAGGTTCACGTTACCCGGCCGCAGCGGTTCGGCATAGACCTCGAGCGTCTCGCCCACAGGCTCATTCAGGGTGATCGAGGCCGCGCGGGGTACGGCGAAGGAGTTGGGGGCAACCAGTACCAGGCCACCGAGTAGGAGCGCCGGGATTGCGCTGGCGGTGGCAATGCTGACGAGCCGACGGCGGCGGCTGCGCACGGGCGTCGGGTGCCCTGGACGGCCGAAGCGACGCAGGCGCAGGCTGTTGCTGACGACCGTGATGCTCGATAGGCCCATCGCGACGGCGGCGAGCGCGGGGCTGAGTAGTCCGGTCATCGCCAGCGGCAGCGCGATCAGGTTGTAGCCGAATGCCCAGCCGAGGTTCTGGAGCACGATCGTGTAGGTCTCCCTGGCCAAGCGCAATGCCCGTGCCACGCCACGCAGATCGCCCGAGAGCACGCTGATGTCGGCGGCCTCGATCGCCGCGCCAACGCCTGTGCCCATCGCGATCCCGAGGTCTGCCTTGGCGAGCGCGGCGGCATCGTTGACACCATCGCCGACCATCCCCACACGGTGTCCAGCGTCCTGCAATCGCGCGATCTCCTCGAGCTTGCCGCTCGGGCTGACGCCGGCGAGCACATGCTCGATGCCAACCTCGGCAGCGACCGCGTGGGCCGCGCGCTGGTTGTCGCCTGTCAGTAGCTCCACGTCGATGCCCATGCTGCGCAGCCCCGCAACCGCGGCCCGCGCCT
>DATHLT010000009.1:0-5515 GCA_035487855.1 Solirubrobacteraceae bacterium | reverse complement strand
CGCAGCATACGGGAGCCGCCTGCGACATTGCGTCGCATCGACGCTATGCGCTTGTGCCGTTGTGCGCGTGCGGTTTACGTCAGACTGGCCGGGTGAAGACTCTTGTGGTTGGAGCAGGCGGTGTTGGAGCGGCGTTCGCTGCGATCGCGCAGCGTCGTGTTGTGTTCGCGCAGGTGGTGCTCGCGGACGTCGAGCTCGAGCGCGCGCAGGCGGTGGCCGATCGCCTGGGCGAGCCGGATCGCTTCTCGGCTGAGCGCGTGGATGCCTCCAGCCGCGAGGAGCTTGTGGCGCTGATCGGCCGCGTGCAACCTGACGCGATCTTGAACGCGTGTGACCCGCGCTTCAACGAGCCGATCTTCGGCGCGGCGTTCGACGCGAAGGTCACCTACCTGGACATGGCGATGACGCTCTCGCACCCGCATCCCGAGCGCCCGTACGAGCAGCCGGGGGAGATGCTCGGCGACAGGCAGTTCGCGGCCCAGCAGCAGTGGCAGGATGCGGGCCTGCTGGCGCTCGTGGGGATTGGCGTCGAGCCGGGCCTGTCTGACATCTTCGCGCGCTACGCAGCGGACGAGCTGTTCTCGAGCCTTGACGAAGTTGGGGTCCGTGACGGCGCCGATCTGGTGGTCGAGGGCTATGACTTCGCGCCGACGTTCTCGATCTGGACGACGATCGAGGAGTGCCTGAACCCGCCGCTGATCTGGGAGCGCGAGCGTGGCTTCTACACCACAGCCCCGTTCTCCGAGCCGGAGACGTTCGTATTCCCCGAGGGCATCGGAGCGGTGGAATGCGTGAACGTGGAGCACGAGGAGGTCGTGCTGATCCCGCGCTGGGTCAAGTGTGAGCGTGTCACGTTCAAGTATGGCTTGGGCCAAGAGTTCATTGACGTGCTGCAGACGTTGCACAAACTCGGCCTGGATTCAACCGAGCCTGTGTCCGTGCGGGGCACAGAGGTATCGCCACGCGATGTGGTGGCCGCGGCGCTACCCAATCCGGCGACGCTGGGCGAGCGCATGAGTGGACGCACTTGCGCTGGTACCTGGGTTACGGGCATTGGCAAGGACGGCCAGCCGCGCTCGACTTACCTGTACCACGTGGTCGACAACGAGACGACCATGCGCGAGTACTCAAGTCAGGCGGTCGTCTGGCAGACGGCGGTCAACCCTGCGGTGGCACTGGAGTTGCTCGACCGCGGCGAGTGGAAGGGCGTTGGTGTACTCGGGCCGGAGGCGTTTCCGCCGGGGCCGTTCCTGGAACTGCTAGCGGAGTACGGCTCGCCACATGGGCAGGTTGAGGTTCCGCGGGGCTGAACGCCTGCCGTCACACGGCGCGCGGTCCCTCCTTGGCCGGCGCGCCGTGTCCCCCTGACGGCTGATCTCGTGCTCAGAAGTCCACGCGTGCTGGAACAGGGCCGGTTGGTGGCGGCTGGTCGAGGATGCCAGGGGGTGCAGTTTCGATCTTGCGGGAGAAGAACTCCTTGAAATACGGTCGCGAGACAAGCATGATCACGGCGCCGAGCAGCATTCCGCCGATCCCCATCCACAGTGGCAGTGTGATGCCGAGGATCGGCTTGGATGAGACATGTTCGGAGTGTCCGTAGTAGAAGGCAGCTCGTATACCAACGCCAAACAACATGAGGCCGCCAAGCACTGGACCGACGCCGAGAAGCAAGAAGTTGCGTGCGCTCTTCATTAGCTCGCGGCGATAATAGAAAGCGCAGCCGACACCGGTGAAGCCGTAGTAGAAGCAGATTGGGAAGCCGATCGCGGCGATCGAATCTTCGAGGACGCTTTCGGAAAGGATGAGTAGGGGGACGGTGACAATGATCGACAGGAGCCCGAAGCCGAGCGTTGAAACGGTTGGTGTCAGGTAGCGCTTGTGGACGCGTGCGAGAAGGCTGGTGACGGCTTTCCAATGCGCCATCGAGAGCGTCGTGCGAGCAGTAGGAAGGATCGTGGTCTGGGTGGAGGCAGAGGCTGACGTAAGGACCGAGATGATCAGAAGCTTGTTGAGTGGTTCTCCGAGAACCCCCTTGCCGAGCGCGTTGAGGACATCGGCGGCGTTTTCTTCATTAGCTAGGAACGCTGTGCCGTGGAATGCCTGGGCCCCGGCTGAGACCACCAGGTAGATGAAGACAAGCAGCAGCGTTGAAATCACCGCTGCCTTACCTGGTCCCTCCGCAGGATCCTCGGACTCCTCGTTGACGGCCACGCCGGAATCCCACCCCCAATAGATGAAGACGCCGAGCAAAACCGCGACGACGAGGTCGCTGAAGTTCATGGCGAAGGGGTTGAACCAGGACAGCGAGGGCTCAATCGAGTGGGCTGGCGGGTGGCTGCCGTAGACCTTCACGAGAGCCACAACCGCGAACAGGCCCAGGATGAACACCTCGGCGCTGAGGAGGGCGCGCTGGATCGCAGCCGATAGCTCGATGCCGCGATAGCAGATCCACGTCATGATCGCGATCCATAGGACTGCGGCGATGATCACGGCCGCTTTGGATTCGCCGAGTTCGGTGAAACCAAAGAGCTTGAACGTGTAGATGGCGGCTATGTCCGATAGCGAGGCCATCACGATCACGTCCGCCAGGAAAATCGCCCAGCCGTTCATCCAGCCGGTCGCAGGACCAAACGCTCGCGTCGTCCAAGCGAACGTGGTGCCGGCGTCGGGGTCGGCCCGGTTGAAGTATTTATAAGCCGAAGCGACGAGCAGCATTGGCACGAAGGAGACGAGCAGGACAGCCGGTGCGTGAGTGCCGACCCCGGTGACGGCGACAATGAACCCCAGGGTGGCGGCGAGCGAGTAGGCGGGTGCGGTTGACGCGACGCCGATGACGATGTTGGAGATGTAACCGATGGCGCCTTTTTTCAGGCCCTTGTCCATGACGCCCGAAGACGCTGGAGATCCAGATATGGCGGCGCCTTCGGTGGCCATCAACGGCTCCTCTCGTGGGATGCGGCGTACAGGGCACGCGGTTGTAAGGAAAGTTACGTACTAAGTCGGCGGACGCGCAATGGGCGTGATCCCCAAAACGTCCACTTCTAATTGGACAAGTCGTACAATGGCTGTGCCAGATGTTGACCACGCGGCGCATTGAGGGGCATATGACGAGCGGTTAGCGTTGTCCTGAGTGTCTAGTTAGCTATCGACGAGAAGGCAGGTCTTCGATGTCCGGTGATCTCCAAGAGCAGGCCAAGCGGCATCTGTGGATGCACTTCACGCGGATGGGCTCGTACGCGGAGCCCGACCACGAGGTGCCGGTGATCGTGCGGGGCGAGGGTTGCTACGTGTATGACGAGCACGGCAAGCGTCATCTGGATGGCCTGTCGGCGCTTTACTGCGTGAACGTCGGCCACGGCCGCTCGGAGTTGGGTGAGGCGGCGGCGGCGCAGTCGAAGGAGCTGGCGTTCTACACGAACTGGAGCTATGCGCACCCGCGCTCGATTGAGCTGGCAACGCGTATTGCCGAGCTGGCGCCGGGGGAACTGAACCGAGTGTTCTTCACCTCGGGTGGCTCGGAGGCGGTGGAGACAGCATGGAAGCTCGCTAAGGCTTTCCATTCGGCGAACGACGAACCGCGCCGGCACAAGCTGGTGTCGCGCAACCTGGCCTACCACGGCACCTCGATGGGGGCGCTGACGGCGACGGGGCTGACGCCGCTGCGGGTGCCGTTCGAGCCATTGACGCCGGGCGGCATCCACGTGCCGAACACGAACTCCTACCGCTGGGAGGAAGACCGCGACCCCTTGTGGGCGGCGAATGCGATCGAGGACGCGATCGAATTCGAGGGTCCGGAGACGGTTGCGGCGGTGATCCTCGAGCCGGTGCAGAACGGCGGTGGCTGCTTCGTGCCGCAGGATGGCTACTTCCAGCGTGTGCGTGAGATTTGCGATCGCCACGGCGTGCTGTTGATCTCTGACGAGGTGATCTGCTCGTGGGGTCGCCTGGGCTACTGGTTCGGGTGCGAGCGCTTCGACTACCAGCCGGACATGATCACGACGGCGAAGGGCATCAGCTCGGCGTATGCGCCGCTGGGGGCGGTGATCGCGGCGGACCACGTGGCGGAGCCGTTCCTGCACGGCAAGGCGGTGTTCAATCACGGCTTTACGTTCGGTGGGCATCCGGTGGCGTGTGCGGTGGGCCTGGCGAACATTGACATCATCGAGCGCGAGGATCTGTGCGGGAACGTGCTCGCGAACGAAGGCGCGTTCAGGGAGATGCTGGACAGCTTGCGCGATCTGCCGATCGTGGGTGACGTGCGTGGCGCGGGCTACTTCCATGCGATTGAGCTGGTGAAGGACAAGGACACGAAGGAGACGTTTGACGCGGCGGAGTCGGAGGAGCTGCTGCGTGGCTACCTGTCGGGCGAGCTTTACAACCGCGGGTTGATCTGCCGGACGGACGACCGTGGCGATCCGATTGTGCAGCTGTCGCCGCCGCTGATTGCGGGCCCGCAGCAGTTCGAGGAAATCGAGGCGATCCTGCGTCCGGTACTGAGCGAGGCCTCGGAGCGGATGGAGCGATGGAGCTCACTGTCGAGAGCCTGATTGGCGAGCTGGGCTTGGAGCTGGTGAGCGGCGAGGGCGCCGCGCAGGCCCATGTGCGTTGGGTGCACAGCACCGAGCTGCAGGACCCGACGCCGTGGCTGAAAGGCGGCGAGCTGTTGCTGACGACGGGCATCCAGCTGAACGGCCCGAAGGCTCAGCGCGAGCTGGTCGACCGCCTGGCCGACCACGAGATCGCAGGGCTGGGCTTCGGTACGGGTTTCGCTCACAAACGGCTGCCGGCGGCGCTTGTGACGGCGGCGAAGAAGCGCGAGTTCCCGCTGTTCGAGGTGCCATACGAGCTGCCGTTCATAGCGATCACCGAGCGGGCATTTGCGCAGTTGCTGGATGAGCGTTACGAACTGCTCCAGCGGACGATGGTGGGTGACGTGCTCGCGGAGGTGCTTACGGGGCACCTGTACCCGGAGGACCTGCAGGCGCGATTGCGACCGTTTGGGATTGGCGAGCAGGTGGCGGTGCTGGCATTCAAGCCGCAGGATCCGAGCGCAGCGGCGACGGTGGTCGAAGCGATGCTGGAGCGTGAGAAAGTCCCCAGTCTGGTTGCGATTCGTGCGGGGTTGTTGTGCGCTGTGATCGACCAGGGCAGCGCGAACCTCGCTGGTGGCGCGTGGGCGCCGATGGAGCTCGCGCGCAAGATCCGCTCTGAGCTTTCGAGTCGTTTCGGCGAGGTACGGGCGGCGGCGTCGCGCCCGGTGGCGACGCACTCGCTGCGGATGGCCTTCCACGAGGCTCGCTGCGCACTGGAGGCGGTGCGGCTGCGTAATGGCAGCGCGCCGGAGGTGGCCTCGTATGCAGATCTGGGGGCATTCCAGTTGCTGCTGTCGCTGCAGGACGACGAGGCGCTGGGGTCCTATTGTCGCAGCGTGCTCGAGCCGATCGAACAGGGGGAGGGCGAGTATGGCGATGAGCTGGTGCGCTCGCTGGACGTGTTCATCGAGCACAACGGGCAC
>DATHLT010000008.1:0-3300 GCA_035487855.1 Solirubrobacteraceae bacterium | reverse complement strand
AGGGACTGGAACTGTCTTCTTTCTACGCGCCGGGCGGTGGCCTGGAGTTCTTCGCCGACGGCCACTCGCCGGTATCGCTGGAAATCATCTCGAACGGGCATTACACAAACCTGAGCGGTGGCGGCGGCTACGGTCCCAAGCTCATCACTGAAGTGCCGCTTGTCGAAAGCGTGCCGGGAGCCCCGTACGCGTCCGTGAGGTCCATCAGCGTCAAGGCCGGATCGGCGTACAAGTCGCACGGGAAAACGATCTACTACGGCCGCGTACCGACGAAATGCCCGAAAGGCGGATTCCCGGTCAAGACCGAAGTGATCTTTGCCGAAAACGGCGAAATCTCGAAACCGGAGCCAGTGGAAGCTACCTACAAATCGCCTTGCCCCAGGAAGTAGGGCAACAGGGAGGGATTGCGCCCCGGAGGGCGTAAGCTCGACCAGGTGTAAAGCCGGGTGGGCGGCCCCATCGAGGATGGTGGGGTCGCCCGCTCGCTGTAAACGCAAGGAAGGATTGGGTTGAGGACGGAGATCGTGGGGTGGAGGAGATGGGCGGCCGGTATTGCCGGTGGCGCCTGCGCTGCTGCGCTCATGCTCGTAGTGCTGTTGGCGGTCGCCGCAGGCGGCTCCAACGGCAGCTACACCGTGCGTGCGATCTTCGACGACGCCGGTTTCCTGATCGACGGCGAGAACGTCAAGATCGACGGCGTGAAGGTGGGCACCGTGACGTCGGTCACGCCGACGCCGCAAGCCAAGGCGGCCGTCGTGTTCGACATCTCAAACCCCGGCTTTCAAGACTTCCGCAGCGACGCCAGCTGCACGATCCGCCCGCAGGCGCTGATCGGCGAGAAGTACGTCGACTGTCTGCCCACACAGCCGCGTGTCGAAGGGGCGCCGCTGCCGCCACCTCTGGGCAAGGTCCCCAAGGGGCAGGAAGGCGCAGGGGATTATCTGCTGTCGGTGCAGCACACGTCGAGCCCGGTCGACGTCGACCTGCTCGGAGACATCCAGCGCCTGCCAGAACGCCAGCGCTTCACGCTGATCCTCAACGAACTGGGAGCCGGCCTGGCGGGACGTGGCAGCGATCTCAGCGAAGTGATCAAGCGCGCCAATCCAGCCCTGAGGGAACTCGACAGGGTGCTCGCGATCCTGGCGGGGGAGAATCATGTGCTCGCGAAACTCGCCGTCGACTCTGACAAGGCGCTGGCGCCGTTTGCGAAAGTCCGAGCACGCGTCGCGGACTTCATCGTGCAGGCAAACAAGGTTGCGCAGGCAGGTGCTGCTACCCGCGGCGCGCTGGCACAGAACCTCAAAGACTTCCCGCCCGCCCTCAAACAGCTTGGGCCGGCGATGGAACGCATTCAGAAGTTCGCCGAACAGACGACGCCGACGTTCACGAGCCTCGAGGCGGCTGCGCCGGCGATCGACAAGATCTTCACGAACCTGCCGGCGTTCTCCAGGAGCTCGGAAAAGTTCTTCGAGAGCACGGCAGCGACCGCCAAGCAGACCGGTCCCGCGCTCAATGCCGCAAAGCCGCTACTCAAACGCCTGCAAGGACTCGGCGGTGCCGCGCAGCCATTCTCGAGCAGCCTCGCCGAACTGCTCGGGAGCTTGCGCGACACCGGAGGACTCGAGCGCCTGATGGACTTCATCTTCCTCGGCACTGGCACCGCCAATGGCTATGACTCGCTGGGTCATTTCCTTCGGGCCGAAGCCGTGGGGAACGGGTGTATCTCCTATACGACCACGCCCTCCTCTGATGCCGGCTGCAGGCGCAGGTTCTTCAGCAACAGCAGCAGTGCGACTGCCAGTGCGGCGGCAAAGTCCGAGCCCAGCACCATCGGCCTCGTGATGGCGCGTACGCTGGCTGTCCTCAAAGGCGCCACGCCGGCGCAGGCGCTCGCGAAATACCCGGGCTCCTCGCCGAGCGCGAGCGAAGTGGCTGCTGTTGGCCAGACGGGCGCCAACAGCGCCGAGCCCGTCGGTGGCTCGACCTCCGGTACGACCTACTACACGCCCTCAGGAGCCTCCAGCGAAGCAGGCGGGATGCTCCTCAACTACCTACTCGGCAACGAATGAACCGATGACCCGGCGATCGCTAAATCTCTGTCTACTGCTCACCCTGCTGGGAGCGCTGACGTTGGTCGCCCCGACGGTCAGTGTCGCCAGCGAACCGGCTGCGGGCGAAGTGACTACTCCTGTGACCACCACTGCCGGGTCGGCTGAAGCCACCACGACCACGGCCCAGCCCGAAGCTCCGACGAGCCCGTCCGCTACCCAGCAGGCCGAACCGGAACCCAGCAGTACGACTCCTGTCGCCGAAGCTCAAGCTCCGCAGGTCCAAGCCGAGCACACCCAGGGAACGAGCCCCAGCGGCTCGGACAAGCGTCGAGCTCGGTCGAAGAGCGCCAAAGGTGGCGCCGCCGCCGGCGAAAGCACCGCGGGCGAAGGCGCCGTGCGCGCCAGGCAGAAGGCCCCGGCGCCCACGGGGCTGACACCGTCGCTGCCGCTCGATCTGCGCTCGGGTATCTCCGGTGTGCCCGGCTTCTATATCGAAAGCTTCCAGATCCCCCCGTTCCTGCTTCCCATCTTCCAGGCCGCCGGTACTGCCTACGGGATCCCGTGGCAGGTGCTCGCGGCGATCAACGAGGTCGAGACCGACTACGGGCGCGACCTGAGCGTCTCCAGTGCTGGCGCAGAGGGCTGGATGCAGTTCCTGCCCTCCGAGTGGGCTCAGTACGGTGTCGACGCTAACGGCGATGGCTACAAGGACCCCTACAACCCCGCCGATGCGATCTTCGCGGCTGCCAGGTACCTGCGCGCCGCCGGCGGCGAGACGAACATCAAGGCAGCCGTCTACTCCTACAACCACTCCCAGGAGTACGTCGAATCGGTGATGCTGCGCGCCCAACTCCTAGGTGGTACGCCCTCGGAACTCATCGGTGCGATCACCGGCCTGACCGAGGCCCGCTTTCCGGTGTACGCGGCCTCGCACTACAGCGACGGCTTCGCGACCGTGTCCCCTAATGGCTCAGGCTCGCCGACGACGCTCGTCGGCACGACTATCTACTCGCAGGCTGGCGCCGCTGTGATCGCGGTGCAGGACGGCGAAGTTGTACAGGTCGGGGAATCGCCGACGCTTGGGCATTTCGTCTCCCTGCGCGACGCCTACGGCAACACCTACACGTACGCGCAGCTCGGCGACGTCTCATCGGTCTACCCGGTGCTCGAGCCACACGTGCACTCGGCGGTGAGCTCCCGCATTGCGGATGGCGCTGGCAAGTCCGAACCGACCCCCAATGGCCCGGCG
>DATHLT010000007.1:0-34640 GCA_035487855.1 Solirubrobacteraceae bacterium | reverse complement strand
ACAGGAGCCGCCGAAGCCAATACCGGCCTGCAGAAACTTGGAGCCGATGCGGTCGTCGAGGCCCATCCCGCGCGCGACCTCGACGACGTCGGCTCCGGTCTCCTCGCAGACGTTCGCGATCTCGTTGATGAACGAGATCTTGGTGGCGAGGAACGCGTTCGAGGCGAGCTTGACCATCTCGGCGCTGGCGACGTCGGTGCGCACGAGCGGCGCCTGCAGCGGCTCGTACAGCTCGACGACGGCGTCGCCTGCCCAATCGCCGATGTCGCCCACGACCACGCGGTCGGGGTGCAGGAAGTCGGCCACCGCCGAGCCCTCCTTCAGGAACTCCGGGCAGGAGACGTACTGCAGTCCATCGCGACCGCGCTCGCGCAGCACCCGTTGCAGCGCCGCACCCGTCCCGCACGGCACCGTCGACTTCATCACCAGTGCGTGTCTGCTCGACGGAGGAAGCGCGTCAACCACAGCGTGCACCGCAGACAGGTCGGCATCTCCGGAATATGTCGGCGGCGTGCCCACGGCCACGAACAGCAGCCGCGCGTGTGCCATCGCCTCGGCCAGGTCGGTACCGAAGTGCAGCCGCTCGCCGTGCTTCGCCAGCACCTCATCAAGGCCCGGCTCGTAGATCGGGACCTCACCGCGACGAAGACGCTCGATCTTCTCAGCATCGATGTCCACGCACCACACGTCGCTGCCCAACTCGGCGAAGCCCGCGGCCGTCACCAGCCCGACATAGCCGGTGCCGATCACTCCGATGGGCTCTGGGTTGACACTCATGAAGCGGGGAAGGCTAGCTGTTGAGCCGAGAACGCGGCGGCTGGTGCAAACGCAACTTGAAACAGGTTCTTTAGCGCCCTACAGCGAGGAAAGCTTCATAGCGCTTGACGTCGCGCACGCCACGGGCCTGCTCCTCGCTACCTGCCGGCGCCTGCTCAGCCGCCTGACGCGCTTCGGCGAGCTTCGTCTCAATCGTCCCCCGATCGAGCTGATCGGGGGAGATCGCCTCCTCCACCAGCACCAGCGCCCTGTTCTCGGCGAACTGCAGGTAGCCCTCCGCCTGCGCGAAGCGCACGATCTCGCCCTCCGAGCGATACAAGCGCAGCTCCGTCGGCTCGAGCCTCGCCAGTAGCGGCTCGTGGTTAGCAAGGATCGCGATCGAGCCGACCGTCGTAAAGGTGGAGAGCATTTCCACCTCATCGGAGAACACCTCGCCCTCGGGCGTCAGCACTTCCGCTGGGAACTTGCTGTAGGCCATTATTTCTTGGCTGCCTCGACGACTTCCTCAATAGTTCCCTTCAAGAAAAACGCGCTCTCGGGAACCTCGTCGTGCTTGCCGTCGAGGATCTCCTCGAAGCCCCTGATCGTCTCCGCGATCGGCACGTATGCACCTGGTGTGCCGGTGAACTGCTCGGCCACGAAGAACGGCTGCGAGAGGAAACGCTCGATGCGCCGCGCCCGCTGCACCGTGAGCTTGTCCTCGTCGGAGAGCTCGTCGATACCGAGAATCGCGATGATGTCCTGTAGCTCCTTGTAGCGCTGCAGCACCTCCTTGACCCGGTTGGCGACCCGGAAGTGATCATCGCCCAGGATGTCCGCCTTGAGGATGGTCGAGGTCGAGTCGAGCGGGTCGACCGCCGGGTAGATGCCTTTTTCGGAGATCGACCGCGACAGCGCCGTCGTGGCGTTGAGGTGCGCGAACACGGACGCCGGAGCCGGGTCGGTGTAGTCGTCAGCGGGCACGTAGATCGCCTGGATCGACGTTACCGAGCCCCGCTTGGTGGAGGTGATGCGCTCTTGCAGCTGCCCCATCTCGGTCTCCAGCGTCGGCTGGTAGCCCACCTGCGAAGGCATCCGCCCGAGTAGCGCCGAGACCTCAGAGCCGGCCTGCACGAAACGGAAGATGTTGTCGATGAACAGCAGCACGTCCTGACCCTGGTCGCGGAAGTATTCAGCCATCGTCAGGCCTGACAGTGCGACGCGCATGCGGGCTCCAGGAGGCTCGTTCATCTGCCCGAACACGAGCATCGTCTTGTCGAGCACGCCCGACTCCTTCATCTCCAGCCACAGGTCGTTGCCCTCACGCGAGCGCTCGCCCACGCCGCAGAACGCGGACAGCCCGCCGTGCTCCTTGGCGAGGTTGTGGATCAGCTCCTGGATCAGCACCGTCTTGCCGACGCCAGCGCCGCCAAACAGCCCCACCTTGCCGCCCTTAGCGTACGGGGCAAGCAGGTCAATGACCTTGATGCCCGTCTCGAACATCTCCGTCGTCGGCGTCAGGTCCTCCGCGCGCGGAGCCTCCTGGTGGATGCCGCGGCGCTCGACGTCCGCCGGCAGCGGCTCACCCAGGTCGATCGGCTCGCCGAGCAGATTGAAGATGCGCCCAAGCGTGGCCTCGCCCACGGGCACCGTAATTGGGGCACCAGTGTCGAGCACCTCCACGCCACGAGCCAGGCCGTCGGTCGTGTCCATCGCCACCGCTCGCACGCGGTCATCGCCGAGGTGCTGCTGGACCTCGCATACGAGCAGCTCCTCCTCCGCCCCGGAACTGATGCCAGGGGCCTCCTCCTTGTTCGCAGCAGGACGAGCGATCGTGATCGCGTGGTTGATCTCCGGCAGGCGGTCGGGGAACACGGCCTCGATCACGACGCCCTGGATCTCCTCGATGCGCCCGACGTTGCGCGTGCTCGCGCCGTTGGCGTCGGGTGTTGGCTCTGTGGCGATGCTGGCCTCCATTATCGTTCTCCTAGTTCCTGTTCGAAAAGTGGGGTTGAAGTTCTTAGGACGCTGCCCGGCTGGTCGTTGTCGCCGGTCTAGCGGGGCGGTGGGCAAGCCAGACAAGGACGCAGGAAGCGTGGCGTGCTTCGCACGCGAGCGACCGAGGACGCAGTATGGCGCCGCTCACCGTCACGCTAGACCCTCCGCCCCGGCTACTACCTCCATTATCTCCTGCGTGATCTCGGCCTGGCGTGCGCGGTTCATCTGCAGCGTGTAGTCGGTGATGATTTCGCCCGCGTTCTCCGATGCGCTGCGCATTGCGGTCATCTGCGCGCCGAAGAAGCCCGCGGCGGACTCCACCAGCGCCCGGTAGATCGAGATCTCGATGTAGTCCGGAACCAGGCGCCTGAGGATCGTCTCGGGGTCCGGCTCGTAGTCGACGGAGGTGGACACACCAGTCTTCGAGTCATCCTCACCGCTGTCCGATGAGCCGTCCTGGCCACCCAGCGCCTGCTCCGACAACGGCAGCAGCGTCTGGCGGGTGACCGTCTGGGTGAGCGGCGAGACGTATGAGTTGTAAAGCATCTCTACGCGATCGATGCGATTGTCGAGGTAGGCCTGGATCAGGTCGTCGGCGATCGTGCGCGCGTCCGCGTA
Source organism: Solirubrobacteraceae bacterium (assembly GCA_035487855.1). GTDB lineage: Bacteria > Actinomycetota > Thermoleophilia > Solirubrobacterales > Solirubrobacteraceae > Palsa-744. Next base: position 31,268 of record DATHLT010000007.1, on the reverse strand, counting down.
TGAGGGGCGGTCGGCGAAGCCCGTGTAGCTGCCCTGCAGCTCGTAGCCGCGGAACGACACGGAGGAGACGCCGCGGCGACCGGTCGCGTACCAGCTGCTGCGCAGTCCCTGTTCGTTCAGATCCGCGGAGAGACGAACGCCCGCGCGGATGATCTGCGAGTTGAAGCCGCCGGCGAGACCACGGTCGCCTGTGACGAGCAGCAGCCCCACGTTCGACTCGGACTCGTGCTCGCGCAGCAACGGCACTCGTCCAACCTCGGCACCGGCAGCCTGAGCTGCCTGGCGCGTCATCCGAGCGATCGCATCCGCGTACGGACGCAGCGCCTCGATCCGCTGCTCGGCACGCCGCAGGCGAGCCGCCGCGACCATCTCCATCGCACGCGTGATCTTCTGGATGTTCTTGACCGAGGCGATCTTGTTCTTGACGTCGCGCTGGGAAGCCATGGCGGTTTACGGCAGCCGGCGCTATGCCGGCTGCGCCTCCTTCTCGCGCTCTTCCGCTGCAGGCGCGTCCGGGGACGTGCTGCTCGGGGGCGCATCGTCGTCGAGCGGCTGGCCCTCCTCGTCGAGGTCGTAGCCGAAGTCCTTGGCGAACGTGTCGAGGATCTCGCGCAGCTTGCCCTGGACCTCTTCCGACCAGTCGCCGCTGCTGATCTGCCCGCGCACCTCGCCATGCTGGGAGTGCATCCGTTCGGTCGCCTCCAGCAGGAACGCGGGGACGCGCTCGACCTTCAAGCGGTCTAGATAGCCGTTGGTGGCAGCGAAGATCTGGATCGTCTGATCCTCGACCGGCAGCGGCGCGCGCTCGTGCTGGTTGAGCGTCGAGACCAGGCGTTCGCCGCGGGCGAGTGTTTTCTGCGTGTCCGCGTCGAGGTCGGAGCCGAACTGCGCGAACGCCTCGAGGTCGCGGTACTGCGAGAGCTCGAGCTTAATGCGCCCAGCCACCTTCTTCATCGGACCGATCTGCGCGTTTCCGCCGACGCGCGAGACGGAGACGCCCACGTTGATCGCAGGGCGCACACCCGAGTTGAACAGTTTGGACTCCAGGAAGATCTGCCCGTCGGTGATCGAGATCACGTTCGTCGGGATGTACGCCGATACATCACCCGCCTGCGTCTCGATCACGGGCAGCGCGGTCAGCGAGCCGCCGCCGAGGTCGTCGTTGAGCTTGACCGCGCGCTCGAGCAAGCGCGAGTGCAGGTAGAAGACGTCACCCGGGTATGCCTCGCGGCCAGGCGGGCGGCGCAGCAACAGCGACATCTGCCGGTAGGCGTAGGCGTGCTTGGTGAGGTCGTCATACACGCACAGCGCGTGCTGACCTCTGTAGAGGAAGTGCTCCGCCATCGCGCAGCCCGCGTAGGGAGCCATGAACTTGATCGGGGCCGCCTCGTCGGCGGGCGCCGCGACGATGATGGTGCGATCCATCGCGCCGTATTCCTCGAGCGTCTGCGCGAGCGCCACAACCGTCGCCATGCGCTGCCCGATAGCAACGTAGACCGACACCACACCGGTGTCCTTGTTGTTGATGATCGCGTCGATCGCGATCGCCGTCTTGCCCGTCTGGCGGTCGCCGATGATCAGCTCGCGCTGGCCGCGGCCGATCGGGATCATCGCGTCGATCGCCTTCAGCCCCGTCTGCATCGGTTCGGTGACCGGCTGGCGCTGGACCACGCCCGGGGCCTTGAACTCGGCTGGGCGCGTCTCGGTTACGTCGATCGCGCCCTTGCCGTCCAGCGGGCGCCCGAGCGGGTCGACGATGCGACCGAGCATCTGCTCACCGACTGGGATCTCCAGCAGCGTGCCCGTGCGCTTGACGGTGTCGCCCTCGGAGATGTGCTCCCAGTCGCCGAACAGCACCGCGCCCACGTTGTCGGACTCGAGGTTCAGCGCGAGTCCAGTGACACCATGCGGAAGCTCGAGCATCTCGAACGACATGCAGTTCTCCAGACCGTGCAGGCGCGCAATGCCGTCGGCGACCGACAGCACGGTGCCCACCTCGGTCAGCTCGGCGGTCCCGCTGCCCAGCCCCTCGATGCGGCTCTTGAGGATGTTCGTTATCTCGTCAGGGTTGATCTGCATGTCTACGAAGCTCCTTGGGCAACGTGCCTGCGCAGCTGCTCCAGTCGGTTGCGAATAGAGGCGTCCAGGATCGAGTTTCCGACCCTGATGATGATGCCGCCGAGGATGTCGGGGTCGACACGAGCCGCGAGCGTCACCTTGCGGCCGGTGCGCTCGCCGATTTTCTCGCCCAAGCTCTCCGTGGTCTGCGGATCGAGCTCGACCGCACTGGTGATCTCGACAGGAAGCGTCTTGTTCTCCTCATCCCACAGCCGCTGGAACTCCTGGCGGATGCGGAAGATCACCGGCATGCGGTGGTTTTCGATGAGCAGGTTGAGGAAGTTCACCAGGATCTGGTCGGCTCCGTCAAGCATGCGACCGAGCGCCTCCTGCTTCTCCTTAGTGGAGAAATAGGGCGAGAAGAAGAACACCGCAAGGTCGTGGTTCTCACTGACTGCGTCAGCGAACTGGCCCAGCTGCTCGCGCAGCTCGTCGAGCTTGTGCTGCTCAAGAGATACCTCGAACAGCGAGCGACCGTAGACCTGGGCGAGCTCCTCCATTAGTTGCTCTGGCTACCCGAGGACAGGCCGGAGAGATCCATCTCGCTCAGGGCCTCCTCCACCAAGCGGCGCTGGTCGGCGTCGTTGAGCGTCTTACGTACGACCTTCTCGGTGGCCATGATCGTCAGATCGGCCACCTCGCGGCGGATGTCATCGAGCGCCCGCTTGGTGGCGGCTTCGATGTCACGCTCGGCGCGTTTGGCCGCTTCGGCGAGGATCTCCTGACTGCGCTCGCGAGCCTCGTGCTCATGCACCTCCGCCGTCTGACGTGCGCGCCCCACGATCTCCTCGGCCTGGGCCCTCGCCTCCTTCAAGCGCTCGCGGTATTCATCGAGCACCGTGTCGGCTTCCTGGCGCAACTCGGCAGCCGAGTCGATCTCGCCTTCGATCGTCTTCGCGCGCTTGTCCAACGCTTCACCGATCAGCGGAAACACCCACTTGCGCAGGATGAACAGCGAGATCAAGAACACGACGATCGTCCAAACCATGAGCCCCACATTGGGGCTGATCAGGAACGAGCCGCTGGAGGCGAGTGGGATGTTCGAAGGGGTGAGCATTTTGGCCTATAGGAAGAAGGCGATGAAGCCGCCGACGAGGCCGTAGAAGAAGCATGCCTCGGTGAGCGCGAAGCCGAGCCACTGGTCGCGCTCGATCTCAGCGCGCAGCTCGGGCTGGCGGGTCTTGGATTGGATCGACGCGTTGAACACCGCGCCGATGCCCGCTCCTGCGCCAGCGGCACCGCCACCGGCTCCGACGCCCAACGCGATCGCGCGACCGGCATCCTGGCTCTGCTTGATGATCGGTTCCGCAACACCCAGCAGCGGGTGGATCACACTAAAAAGATGGAGAAACTGCATTGCTCGATAGCTCCCTTGTTTTGTTAGTGGCTTTCGACCGCTCCGCCGAGGTAGATGGCGGTCAAGATGGCAAAGATGAAGGCCTGCAGCCCGGCGATCAGCACGGCCTCGAACAGGTAGATCGCAATTCCTGCCGGCAGCAGGAACCATTGGACCCACTGATCCCCGACGAGCACACCCAGCTCGCCGCCCATGAACGCGATCAGCATGTGACCCGCGAGCAGGTTGGCCCACAGCCTGACGGTCAGCGAGATCAAGCGTAGGAAGTTGGAGAGGATCTCGATCGGGAAGATCAGGCCCACGATCGGGCCTTTGATCCCGCCGGGCATCAGGCTTTTGAGGTATCCGATCGGGCCGTGGTGCCTGACCCCCTCATACGTGAACAGGACGAACACGCCAAGCGCGAGGATCAGTGGGAAGGCGACGTTCGTGTCGGCGGCGTAAATCTGGAACGACGGAATACTCGCACCGAACAGTTTGAACGACTCGCCGCTGTCAATCGGCAGCGGGATGTAGCCGATCAGGTTGGAGACGAGAATGAACACGAAGATCGTGGCAATCAGCGGGAAGTACTTGCGCTGCATGTCATCGTCGAGGTTTTCCTTGGACATGCCGCTGGTGAAGCCGTAGAACATCTCCACCGCCACCTGGAGGCGACCGGGGCGCTGCTTCAAGCGCCTGGCGATGTACGTCATCACCCCGATCGTGATGGCGACCGTGATCAGCAGATACAGAACACCCTTGTTGAATGCGATCGGGCCGAGCTTGAACCAGGTGTCGAGTTTGAACTCGTTTGTCGGGGAGAAGACGCCGCTGACGACGTCCGGGGCCTTGTGCGACTTGAAGCCGAACAGGATGATGAACAGGACAATCCCGCCGATCCATACGCCCAAGACCGAGTAGAGGACCTTTTTCCCCTGGCTCATGCCCTGCTTGGGAGCGGATGCTCCTGCGGGCGCGGATGCCGCCACGGCGCTCATCGGTGCGGCTCTCCCTGCGGTCGGCCGCTTACGAGACGCATGGCGAAAGCAATCGAGTAGGCACAGAAGATCAGCAGCGCCGCAGCCAGACCGTCGCGACGTCCACCGATGACTGCGGCGAGCACGATCGCCGCAGCGAGCAGCCAGATGCGCCCGAACCCATCGACCAGGTTGAGGCCGAAGCGGGCGTCGTCACCCTGACCCGCGATCCAGCGCTGGATGGAGCCTGCAAGCACGCGCTGTATCAGCCACGCAACGGCACTCACGACGACACCCACAACAGGAGCTCCCAGCGCCAGCGTGACGGGCACGGCGAGGACGACCAGGAGGACGTCGAGGTAGCGAAGAATCGCGTTCGAGCGCCGGGGAAGGACAGCACCCGCGCCTGCCCCAGAGGAAGATCCGTGAGAGGGGGTCTGGGTGGCCATTTCGAGATCCCGGAGGATCACCGCGGAGCACTTCCGAACAGCGACCGACGACCGGGAGCGTTTACGGGGTCGGGTCCGTCTCCCGGCCCAGTGTCGGGCAGGCGTGTGACATCCCCCGTGGCGTGGTCGTGTGACATTTGAGTAGGGCCACCCTACAGACGAGAAAATCCTCGCGCTCTGCAGCGGCGAAGCCGTCGAAGTGTCCCTCAACAGTCTGCGGCGGCGGCGCTAGTCTAGCTGATCTTGTACTTCGTAACAAGTTTGTGACATGCCGTACACGGTCGCGTCAGCGCTCGCGCGCGCGGAACGCCTGCGAAACCCCGCGATCTTGAACGACCGCAGCCGCCCCTCGAAGAGGCTCACGATCAACACCGACAACGCGATCGTGGCCAACCCACCGAAGATGTCGAACACGAAGTGATTCCCCGTGGCGAGGACCGCAAAGGCCGTCACGAACGGGTAGACCACGCCGAGTGCACGCAACCAGCGATGCGTGGTGATCCGCCAGATCGCGAGCGTGCACCACGCCGCCCAGGCGAGGTGAAGCGAAGGCATCGCTGCCAGCTGGTTGGCCTGCGAGGCGAGTGCGCCAGTGTGCCACGAGCCGACGGTGTGACTGGCTGCGACAACATCTGTGAATCCGGGCAGCATCCGCGGCGGTGCCACTGGGAAGCGCCAGAAGACGACGAACGCGAGCACGTTCGCGAGCACCAGCGAGTTACGCAGGGGACGGTAGATGTCAGCCCGCCACCACCACATGTAGCCCAGCAGTCCCAACGTGACGATGAAGTGCGCGTTGTCGTAGTAGTAGGAGAGCGCGACGCCCAGCGAGTGGTGGGCGACAAGCCAGCTGTCGAGGCCGTGCTCGGGGTCGAGATGCAGCGTCTGCTCGGCGCTGAGGATCTCTTTTGCGTGCGCGAGCGCGGTGTGTAGCCGCAACGGCGCGAGGTTGGTGATCGCGTCGTAGACCCAGCCCAGCCAGAGGATCGCGAGCGCCTCGATCCACCAATGGGTGCGTGTGTGCTGCGGCACTGCTGCCGCGGAGTGCGTCGCGACGGCAGGGCCGCCGGACTGGATCGGCGCAGCGGTGGACAAGCTACCGATGTTATCCCCCGTTTCAGCCGTCAAGCTGGCACGGCGACGAGCTCGCGTGCGGCGAGGATCTCGAGCACGCGCGGCAGCGCGGCAGCGGTGCCGCGCCATGAGTCGGGCGCGGAATAGTCGTCGGCATCGTGCAGCAACAGCACCGCGCCGTCGCGCGCGCCGTCTGTGACCCGAGCTGTGATCGAGGCCGGTGTAGCTCGAGCGTCCCAGTCCCTGCCCCAATGGCTCCATAGCAGCGTGCGCCAGCCATGGGCACGCGCGAGGTGCAGAGCGGCGGCGTTGAGGACACCGTATGGAGGGCGGTAGAGCTGTGGTGAGACGCCGGTAGCGTCCTCGATTGTCTGTAGAGCCCGCTCGATGTCCTCTCGTACCTGCCAGGGCGCCAGGCGCAGCAGGTTGCGATGACGATCGCAGTGCAGGGCGATCGCGTGACCAGCGTCGCGGATCTCGCGAGCGAGATTGGGGTTGCGCCGCACCTGCTCGCCAACCAGGAAGAACGTCGCGGTGACGTGCTCGCGGTTGAGAGTCTCGAGCACCGCCGGTGTGCCCTGTGCGTGCGGACCGTCGTCAAACGTCAGCGCATAGCCACGCCCGCTTGCCGTCCGATCCTCGACGCCCAGCGGCGCTCGCAACGCAGGCCAAACCCCCGCTAGTCCCGGCAACGTGTAGCCGAGTAGGGCTGTAGCGCCCAGCGCGACAGGGATGCGTGCCCTGGGAGTGCGATGATCGTGTGTGGACATGGTCGATCTGGTGCTGGGAATCGGGGCGGCGGTAGGGGCGTCGACCCTCTACAGCCTAGGGATCGCCCTGCAGGCGCTCGACGCGAGAGAAGCGCCTCACGACGAGCACCTGCGCCTGGCGCTTGTCGCGGGGCTGCTCAAGCGCACTCGCTGGCTGCTCGGCACAGGACTGTCGATCCTGGGTTGGCCACTACAGGTGTTGGCTCTGCTGCTCGCTCCGCTGGTGGTCGTACAGCCGGCGCTGGCCGCTGGGCTGCTGGTATTGCTGCTGATCGCTGAGCGCATGCTCGGCGAGCCGGCGGGGCGCTACGAGTACGTTGCCATGTCGGCGATCGTGGTTGGCGTGGTAGGGACCGCGCTGACGGCTCCGCCTCGCCATATCCACCACGGTCGCGAGGCGCTGACGATCACGATCGTGCTGGTCGCGTTGGGCGTGGCGAGCATGCTGCCGTACATCCTGCGTGCGTTTGGGCGCCAGCGGGCGGTCGTAACGATGATCGGCGCCGGCGTGGCGTTCGGCTGGAGCGGCGTGGCGACGAAGCTCGCGTCCGATGACTTTGCGGCCCACCATTACCTCACGGCCGCCGCATGGGGCCTGTCGACGGCCGCCGCATCGGCGGTCGGCGTGCTCAGCGAGTCCAGCGCGCTGCAGTCACGGCCGGCGATCCAGGTGGCACCGGTGGTATTCGTGACTCAGACGGTGATTCCGGTGGTGCTGGCGCCGCTCTTGCTGGGGGAGCGTTTCGGCGACACCCCATTGGGCGGGGTGCCGCTGATTGTGTCGCTATTTGTGCTGGTCGCCGGCGCGGCAGCGCTTGCACGCTCGCCGTTGCTCCTGGCGTTGATGGAAGGCGAGCGGGTAAGCCACGAGAGCGGCTCAGCATTCAGCCCCGAGGAATCCAGCCATGCGACGATGCGCTCGAACCCGAGCACCGAGGCGGACGAGCCCGATAGTTCGACCACCAGCACATCGCCGGCGCGCATGTGACGGCGAGGCAGGCGGCCCGTCGCGCTGATCCTCAGCGCGCCCTGCACGGGGGTGGCGTCATCGGTGCGCGCGAGTACTAGCTGTCCCATTGATAGGCCGCCGTGCGGCTGTAGGTAGTAGAAGCGGTGGTGCAGGCCGAGCGCACGTGCCTGCTTGTGGAGTAGCCCGCGTGTGCGCTCCCAGCGCAGCGGCGCCGAGCTGGGCACTTCGGGGAGAAACTCATCGCTGAGGGCCTTCAGGCGCGCGATCCGGCGGCGGACGGGCACGCCTGCATCGTCGGCGAACGAGACGTGTATGCCATCGGCCGCCAGCTTCGACGCCACGCCGGCGATAGCGCCTGCGGGCGCATGCACGATCACGCCAACAGCAGGCTGTGTGGTCTTGACGTGCACCAGCGGGTGAACGTGCAGGAACTTGGCTGCCACGGCGGTGACCTCGTCGGTGGACATCATCCACGAGCCCAAGCCAAAGAGCAGCGCCAGCCAGGTGGCGGACGCCGCGAGACGCAGCCGCCAACGAGGGATCGGCTGCACGCGCCGCGGTGTATGCAGCACGATGTCCACCGCATCTGGATGGTCGCCAACATGGGAGACCTCGCGTGCGTCACCGTCCACCTGACTGGTGACGGCACCGGCTGCGTCCTCGGCAAAGCTTGCCTGCACATGCGTGCGCAACTCATTCTTGTCGTTGGCTAGACGCAGCAGATCGAGCGCCGCCATCGCACGCGTGTTCAGGCGCGCGTGGCCGATCGGCAGGCCGTAGGAGACGACCGGGGTGCCGGCCGCCCGCGCCTCTAGACAGGTGACGCCGCCGGTTGAGTGCACGAGCACGTCAGCAGCCGCCAGGATCTCGGGCATCTTGTCGGTGAAGCCGTAGATACGTACCCGCGGCTCGCTCGCGAACGCGCTGCGCAATTTCGTGGCCAGCTGCTCGTTGTGCCCGGCGAGACAGACGATGCTCGTCACCTCAGGGACGCGCGTGAACTCGCGCACGGCACCGGCAATGTCCCCCACTCCCCAGCCTCCGCCCGAGACGACCACTGTGCGGCCCTCCTCGGGCAGCCCTAGCGAGCGGCGCGCATCGACCGGACAGCGGGGCTGCAGGAACTCGGCTGAGATCAGCGGGCGAACCAGGCGCACGCTGTCGCGCCCGGCGATGCGCTCGACGGATGGCATCGACTCGCCGTACATCACCAGGTGCATGTCGATGCCCGGCTGAGCCCAGAAGAACAGGCCGGTCAGATCGGTGATGGTGGCAACAGTGGGGCAACAAACCACGCCTGTACGGCGCAGTCGCGCCAGTACGACCGTGACGGCTGGGTAGGTCGAGACGATCACGTCGGGGGCATGTTCGGCGATCGCCCGCGCCAACGGCCGCGCGCCCAGCATGCACAGCAGCCGGCGCGCGACCATCCGCACCGGCAGGATGTGCTCGAGCATCCAGTACACGAGCGTGTAGGTCCACGGGACGAAGCGCAGTTGCACGCGGTAGCCATCCTCGACGACTGGGCGCAGCAAGGGACCCATGGCCGCTAGCCCGTCGATGACGGTGACCTCCACCTCCCCCTCCGATGCTTGCACCTGTTCGGCAAGGGCGCGCGCGGCCGCGGCATGACCCTCGCCGACGTCCGCAGACAGGATCAGTACGCGGCGTGGGCGAGCAGGATCGGCCGGATCCAAGCCCTGGCGCAATGTGCGTTTACGTTGGCTACGTCGCATAGAGGAAGTGCTGAGCTGCTGTAGATGAGCCGAGCAGAGCAGGAATATGCCGTCTCGGTGGCATCCCCCGAAGACACACGTCTGTTCCCAGGTTATCGGCAGCGCTGGATGCCTGCCCGTCGCCGAGACGCAACAATGGGCAGCATACCGGCTGCAGCCCCCACACCGACCGTGCGGATCGCCGGCCAGCCGCCGGAGCACGCGCGCGTGGAGACAAGCGCTCGCACCCCAACGCGCATCATGCGAGCAATAGGCGCGCTGGGACTGCTGGGGATCCTCACGACGCTGTTCCTGATCAGCGCCGGCGCCGCGTCGAGCCCCACCGAGTATGTGCCCGCCCAGACCGGCGGCTGGCCGGCGTGGCTCGCGGGACCGCTGCGCGGGCTCGATCTGGGTCTGCGCGGGGGCACCTTCCAAAGCCTGATGCTGATCATGTGCGCGAGCTACGCGCTCGTGCTCCTCAGCGCACGGTGGCTGCCGATGAGGCTGCTGGTGGGCACGATCGTGGCGGCGAACGTGGTCCTGCTGCTCGGGCCACCGCTGATCTCGCAAGACGTGTTTGGCTACCTGGCGTTCGCACGCCTGGGGGCGCTGCACGGGCTGGACCCCTACACGCACGTACCGGCGCAAGCGCCAACCGACCCCGTGTTCCTGTTCATCGGCTGGCCGTTTCAGAACTCCCCCTACGGTCCACTGTTCACGCTCCTGAGCTATGCGATCACGCCGCTGGGCCTCGCCGGCGGCCTGTGGGCCTTCAAGTCGATCGCCGTCGCATCGAGCCTCGGCGCGGTCGCGCTGATCGCGCGGGCAACTGCGCGACTCGGCCATTCACCAACGTGGGCAGTCGCGTTCGTGGGCCTGAATCCGGTGATGCTGGTGCTGGCTGTGGGTGGCGCCCACAACGACCTGCTGCTGCTCCTGGCGCTTTCAGCAGCGCTTTCACTCACAGCGGCAAGCGCGGGTAGCACTCCGCGTCTGCGCGCTGGGGCCGGTGCGCTGGTGGCGGGTGTCGGGATCAAGTTGACTGCCGGGTTGGCACTTCCGTTTCTGATCCTCTCACCGCCGAGCGCACGCGAGCGTGTGCGAGTGGCGCTGGGTGCGGGCGCCGCGGTACTGGCGCTGGCGGTCGTCGCGGTGATCGGCTTTGGCCTGCACGCCCTCGGATTCCTGGGCGCGATCGGCGAGCAGCAGCAGTTGGTCGCGACCCACAGCATCCCTGCCGAGACAGCCCGCCTGGTCGGGCTGAGCGGTACGCCCGACTGGTGGCGCGAGCTGTTCGTCGCGAGCTTCCTGGCGGTGCTGATCTTCCAGTTGTGGCGCACAGCGCGCGGCGCGGACTGGCGCGTTGCGGCCGGCTGGAGCACGCTCGCACTGCTGGCATCCACGGCTTGGGTACTGCCGTGGTACGCGATCTGGGCACTGCCGCTAGCTGCTGTCAGCGGCAATCGGCGCCTGTGCGCCGCCACGCTCCTCGCTTGCGCGTACGCCATTCTGATCCACCTGACGCTGGCCGACGCGCTGCTCAACCCCCACATCCACAACGCCCTCGCGCACGTGCACCTCAGGCTCCCCGGTGTGCGACACCGCCTCAAATTCGCCGGTTTCCAGGTGCTTCGCCACATCCATGTCGATCTCCGCTGGTGATACGTCCGGGCGCAGCCGCCGTAGGCGGATCGCGTCCAAGCGCCTGAACTTGAGGATCTCGAGCACATATACGAGGTACACGCTGGCCGCAGCTACGACAAGCCCGATGCCGAGCATCACGAGCGTCCATCCCGTGTAGTAACGGCCTTTGTGGTCGCTGTAAGGGACAAACCTGAGCGCCAGCGCAACGCCTGCGAGCATCAGCGTCCATGCATAGAGATATGCGATCGTGCGCCTGCTGGAGAAGCCAATACGGGCCATGCGATGGTGGAAATGCTCGCTGTCGGCGCGATAGAATGGCTGGCGGTACTTCAGGCGCTTGAGTACCACGAAGGTCGTGTCGAGAAACGGTACGGCGAGCAGGATCAGCGGCAGCACAAACGACACTACGGCCTCGGTCTTGACAGCAGCCTCGACGGTGATGACGCCCATCAGCAAGCCCAGCAGCTGCGCGCCGCAGTCACCCATGAAGCTCGACGCGGGCGGGAAGTTGTAAAGCAGGAAGCCGAGCGCCGCCCCGGCGGTCAGCGCCGCCAACACTCCCGGCTGCTGACGGTTCAGGTCAAAGGCGATGATCGCCATCGAGGCGGCGATGATCGCGCACACGCCCGCCGCCAACCCGTCGACGCCGTCGGAGAAGTTGACGACGTTCATCATCACCACAAGTCCAATCACGGTGACGATCGGTCCCGCGTTGGTGAAGCCCGCGTCCGGGAACGCGAGCGTGCCGGCGAAAGGCAACGTAATCGCCTTCACCGCAACGCCGAAGTGCACCACGATCACCGCTGCCAGCACCTGCCCGAACAACTTGATCGCAGGGTGCAGGTCAAAGCGGTCGTCGAGCACGCCAACACACGTGATCACGGCGGCGGCCAGCAGTACGCCGTGCCACAGCTGCGGCTGTTGTTCGCCCGCGTAACCAGCGGGCAGCCACACCAGGCCGGCGACCAGCGCCCCGGCGAAGATCGCAAGACCACCCAACAGCGGCGTAGGCCGCTCGGACAGGCCCCGCTCGCGCGGTTCGTCGATCGCCCCGATCACCCTGGCGAAACGCATCGTCAAAGGTGTCAGCAGCGCGGTGACGACCGCGGCGGCCAGAAAGGCGTAAAGCGCGTCGAGCTCGTTTGGATGCGCCATCGGCTCCTGCAAAGCATCGCAGGCCGGGAGGTCGATGGCTATGCGGACGGCTACACCTGTGCGGTCACCGGCAGGCTCTCGTACAGCGGATAGCGCTCCACGATCGCTGCAACCCGGGCAGCGAGCTCCTCGACACGCGACTCGTATTCGGGTGTGAGGGCGACGGCGAGGATCTCGCCGATCTCCTGGAAGTCGTCCTGCTGCAGCCCGCGCGTGGCGAGTGCCGGTGTGCCGATGCGCAGACCAGAGGCCTCCATCGGCGGGCGCGGATCGAACGGCACGGCGTTGCGGTTGACCGTGATCTGGATCTCGTGCAAACGATCCTCTGCCTGCTTGCCGCTGAGGGGGCTCTCGCGCAGGTCGACGAGGATCAGGTGCACATCGGTGCCGCCGGTGAGGACGTTGACGCCGTGGCTCGCGGCCTCGGAGCCGAGGATCGCCTGCGCGAGCGCGTTCGCGCCGGCGATCGTGCGAAGCTGGCGCTCGGCAAACAGCTCGCTGGCGGCGAGCTTGAAGGCAACGGCCTTGGCGGCGATCACGTGCTCGAGCGGCCCGCCCTGCTGTCCGGGGAACACCGCAGAGTCGATCTTCTTGGCGTACTCCTGCTTGCACAGGATCACGCCCGCGCGCGGACCGCCGAGCGTCTTGTGCGTGGTAGTGGTGATCACGTCGGCGCCGTACTCGATCGGGTTGGGATGCAGGCCCGCGGCAACAAGTCCAGCGAAGTGAGCCATGTCGACCATCAGCAGCGCGCCAACCTCATCGGCGATCTCGCGGAAACGAGCGAAATCGAGCTGGCGGGGATACGCCGACCAGCCGGCAAGCAGCAGCTTCGGGCGGTACTCGCGGGCGATCCGCGCGACCTCGTCCATGTCGATCACGCTGCTGTCGCGGTCGACCTCGTATGCGGCGATGTCATACAGACGCCCGGACACGTTGATTTTCATGCCGTGCGTGAGATGCCCGCCGTGGGCGAGCGACAGTCCCATGATCGTGTCGCCCGGCTGTAGCAGCGCGTGGTACACGGCGGTGTTCGCCTGTGCTCCGGAATGCGGCTGGACGTTGGCGTGCTCGGCGCCGAACAGCGCCTTTGCGCGATCGATTGCGAGCTGCTCGGAGACGTCCACCCACTCGCAGCCGCCGTAGTAGCGACGGCCGGGGTAGCCCTCGGCGTACTTGTTCGTGAGCACCGAGCCCTGGCACTCGAGCACCGCACGGGGAACGAAGTTCTCCGAGGCGATCATCTCCAGCGTCGACTGCTGACGCTCAAGCTCCCCTCGCAGGACCTCAGCGATCTCGGGATCTACCTCGGCGAGAGGGCTGTTGAAGTAATCGGGGCGAAGCTCGGACACGGCGCTCTCCTTGGACTGGGAGTGAGGACTGTGGTGCCCAGGCGCGCGGCGAACTCGCTGGCCGCTCCCCGGTGGTCGATTCCACCCCAGGCGCCAGTTGCGGCAGCTGTTACGAGGCTAGCACGCGAGCATGCGCTGCACATCGGCGCTGGACAGCGCGCCCTCGCGCAGGACATGCCAGCGCTGCGAGTGCTCATAGTCGCGCAGGTCGACGACCGTGGAAGGCGTGCCGGGCAGCTCGCCACCGTCGAGCACGAGATCGGCGCCGATGAGGATGCTGTCAGGCACGTCCGCAAGTGAGCGCGCATCGGGCTGCCCAGAGAGATTGGCGCTCGACTGCATGATCGCCCCGGCAAAAGAACCGAGCGCATGCAGGGGCTGCGCCAGCCGCGGCACCCGTAGCCCAAGCGTCGCGGGATCGGTGCGGCAGGCGGGTGCGAAGCGCTGGGCGCGGTTGGCGAGCAGCAGCGTGACCGGGCCTGGCAACAGCGCCTGGAGCGCGCGCTGCTCGCCGGCCGGCAGTTCTGGCAACGCCACAAGCGCCGGCTCGAGTGCGAAGAACATGACCGCGGCCGGGCGCGCAGCAGGGCGCCCCTTGAGCCCATATAGCCGCTGTGCCGCCTGCTCGTTCTCGGGATCGCAACAGACGCCATACACGGTGTCCGATGGGAACACAGCAACGCCGCCGGCGGCCAAGCACTGCTGCAACCGCTCGACGTCCTTTGGCTGCAACTGACCAGTCATTGCTGGCGACGCTCCGCGACCAGCACCCGCTGAATGCGCGCCAGGTCACGTTCGAAACGGCAGTTGTCAAATTTTGCGGCGTGCGCGAGCGCGGCGATCGCGGCGGCCTGGCCGGCGCCTACCTCTAGCGCCACGAAGCGCACGTCGGGCAGCTCGGCCAGCTGATTGAACAGTGCGCGGAAAGTGTTTAGCCCGTCTTGCCCTCCGAACAGCGCGCTGGCCGGCTCGTGGCGGGTGATCTCAGGAGCGAGCGTGGAGCGTTCGGGCTCGGCGATGTAGGGCGGGTTGGAGAGGATCGCATCGAACTCACCCACATCTGTCAGTAGGTCAGCATGCAGCCAGGTGACATCCAGCTCGAGCTGGATCGAGTTGAGCTCGGCCAGCGCGATGGCAGCCTCGCTGACGTCGCTACCGCTGACGTGCAGATCGGGGCGCTCACTCTTGAGCGCAAGCGCGATCGCACCACAGCCGGTGCCGAGATCGAGCACCCGCGCACCGGCGGGCAGCCCGAGACCAACCTCTACCAGCAACTCTGTCTCCGGACGCGGGATCAACGCACGCCGATCGACGGTCAGCTCGATGCGACGAAAGCCGCGACGGCCGGTGATGTAGGCGACGGGCTCGCGTTCGACCGAGCGGCGGCGCACGGCGGCCTGAAAGGCGCGCACCGCGGGACCTTGCACAACGAGCTCCTGGTTGGTGATTAGCTGCTCACGGCCGACACCGAGCACATGCGCCAGCAGCAGTTCGGCATCCAGACGCGGAGTTTCGCACCCGGCCGCGCTGATGGCGGTGATCGCTCCGTCGAGTGCCTCACGCGCGGGGGTGCCGAGCCCCCGCGACCCCGCCACGCGAGGCGCCGGCCCGCTCACGCGAGCGCCTGTGCCTGCAGACGCCGGCGCTTCTCATCGGACTGCAACGCGTCCGTCAGCTCGTCCAGCTCGCCTTCCAGCACCTGGTCGAGGTTGTGCACGGTGAACTTGATGCGATGGTCGGTGACGCGCCGCTCGCCGTAGTTGTAAGTGCGAATCTTCTCCGCGCGGTCGCCCGTACCGACCTGTGAACGCCGGTCGGCAGCGAGCTCCGCCTGCTGCTCGGCGAGCGCGCGCTCGTACAGACGCGCGCGCAGCACACGCAGTGCCTTCTCGCGGTTTTGAAGCTGCGACTTCTCATCTTGCATGGCAACGACGATTCCCGATGGCTTGTGCGTCACCCGCACGGCGGAGTCGGTTGTGTTGACCGACTGCCCACCTGGGCCGGATGAGCGGTACACATCGATCTGCAGGTCGTTCTGGTCGACCTGCACGTCGACATCTTCGGCCTCGGGCAGAACCGCGACGGTGGCGGTCGAGGTGTGGATCCTCCCTTGTGACTCAGTCTGCGGCACACGCTGAACGCGGTGAGTGCCGCCCTCGTACTTGAACACCGAGTAGGCGCCATCGCCCTTGACTGCAAACGTGTACTTGCCGTCACCCACATCCAGGGACTCCGTTTGCCAGCCTCGGCGCTCGGCGTAGCGGGTGAGCATGCGGTACAGATCGCCCGCCCACAACCCCGCCTCGTCACCACCGGCGCCACCCTGGATTTCAACGATCACGCTCTTGTCGTCGTTGGGATCGCGCTCAACCATCGCTAGGCGAATCTCCTCCTCGAGCTCCTCGATCCGCCGGCGCGCATCAGCGAGCTCTTCGCGCATCTCCGAGTCCTCGCCCATCTCCGCAAGCAGCTCCTCGGCGCCGGCTGCGTCGTCCTGGGCGTGTCGCCACTTAGCAGCGAGCTTGGCGGCAGCCTCGAGCTGGCTGTAGGCGCGGCCCACCTCGGCGTAGCGCTCGCGATCGGAGATCACGTCAGGGTCGGCCATCTGCGCGCCCAACTCGGCGAAGCGTGTCTCTATCTGCTTGACGAGATCTTCGATCACCGCCCGAGCGTACAACGGTGCGCGGAGAGGCTAGGCGACGACCTCGATACCCACCAGGTCTGCGGCGGTCATCTCGCCGGGCTTCTCCAGCGCGAGCACGGCCTGCAGCGAGGCGATCGCTACCTCTAGCTGATCGAGGTCGGGCTCGCGGGTTGTCAGTAGTTGCAGCTTGAGCCCGGGCCACATCAGCGCGCGAACCCAGCCGCGACTGCGGTTGCGCCCCGCGAACTTGATCAGCTCGAAGGAGATCCCCGCGATCACGGGCACGCCGAGCACGCGGGTGGCCATCAGCCAATACCAAGCGGGCAGGCCGATCGGCGCGAATACGAAGATCGCGACGATCATCACCACGAGCAGGAAGCTGGTGCCGCAACGGGGATGCAGACGCGAGAAGCGTTGGGCATTGGCAGGCGTCAGCGGCAAACCCGCCTCAAAGCAGGAAATAGTCTTGTGCTCGGCGCCGTGGTACTCGAACACGCGCCGCAGGTCCCGCACACGCGAGAGCAGTGCCATGTAGCCGAGGAACAGGCTCGTGCGGATCGCCCCCTCGACCAACCAGAACAGCACCGAGGAACCAAGCTGCTTCTTAATCAGGCTGGTCAGCCCAACCGGGATCAGGAAGAACAGTACGACCGATAGCAGCACGGCGAACACCACGGTGCCTGCCCACACGGCGCGAGGAATCTCTTGCTGCTCCTCGACCTCAACTGCCTCGTCGGGCGGCAGCTGCGCGTTGGCGGAGATCTCAAGCGCGCGGAAGCCGATAACCATCGATCCGCCTAGCGCCACCACCCCGCGCAGAAGTGGAAGTCGCAACAGGCGGTGGCGCTTCATGGCCGAGTCCAGTGGATAGGTGGTGACCTCGACCTCGCCCAACGGCGGCGGCGCGCCATCCCCGTCGCCGTCGGCATCGCTGTCGGCGATCTGCTCAGGGGACGGCTTGCGCACGGCCACCGCCCAGTTGGAGACGCCGCGCATCATCACGCCCTCCAGCACCGCCTGGCCGCCTACAGGTGCGTCGCGCTGGGCACTCAGCTCACCGTCGCGCTCGACCAGCGTGTCAGCGGTCGTGAGCGGGTCCAGCTGTGCCGTAGCGCCGTTTCCGGCGGCAACGGCCGGCGCGCCCAGAAGCGCTGACTTGGTCGGCTGGCCGATCTGCGATCGCTCGGCGGCCAAACGCCCAGACATTGGGCTACTGAGCGGTTCGGGACTGGGCCGAGTGCAGGCGGCCTTTGGCCACCCTGCGCTGGAAGCGCTCCACGCGCCCACCGGTATCCATCAGCTTCTGCCTGCCCGTGTAGAACGGGTGGCAGTTCGAGCAGACCTCGATGTGCAGCTCGTCCTTGGTTGCACGCGTAATGAACTCGTTGCCGCAAGTGCAGCGAACATGCGCACGAATGTATTTGGGGTGGATGTCTGTCTTCATCGCCGCTCGATTCTAGCGGGCCACGACGAGCTAGCCGGAGCCAGCGGTTGTAGTGGTGCCGGTGGAGGTGGTTGTAGAGCCCGTCGTGGACGTCCCCGTGCCGGTAGACGGAGCAGCAACCTGTTCGCACCGAGCGGTGCGCAGTTCCTCGGCTTTGATCACATGCCCCTTTGCGTTCAGCCAGCGAAACCGCACGGCGCCGCGGTAGAACGCGGGCGCCGCCAAGTCGGTCACCTGCTTGATGTACGTGTAGGTCTTGACGCCCGTGGCGGAGCCCCGCCAGCCCCCCAGCCCGAAGGCGCTTACAAGGCGATAAGGGCCTTCACTGGGAGCCCGCTCCAGCAACCCGATGCTGATCTCCATGCGGGCCGTGCCGGGGATGGCGCTCATTTCTCCGACGAATGTGGCCGAGCGTTCGCTCTGAAGCGATGCGTTGAGGCACTGTTCGACCGTTGCGGTCGCGTCCGCCTTCGTTGCGCCACTGGAGCCCGTGCCCGTCGCACTTGTGCCGGCGACATTGGCACTCGGCGAAACCTGCGGGGATGTGTCTCCCACTGCGCCTGTAACGGGCATGGCGGCGAGCATTGCCAGCCCACATGCGGTGGCGAGCGCGCGGCGCCGCGGCAGATTGATCGACGTAATCCTCATAACATGTGCATAACACGCTGTTTGCGCACATGTTTCGCTTTGACGGCTCGCCCGCCAGCGGGAACTCGGGGGCGGAGCATCGTGCAAGGATAGGCGCGATGCGCGTATCGGTGGTGGTCCCCACGTACATGCGACCGCAGAGCCTCGCGCGCTGCCTGGATGCACTGGAGCGCCAGCAACACCCCGCGGCTGAGATCTTGGTGGCGGTTCGCGTCGCGGATACAGCCAGCCAGGAGGTGGTCCGCGCGCGAGCGCAGCCGGTGAAGCTAGTACCCGTGGAGCGCCCGGGCGTGGTGGCTGCGATTAATACTGGAATCGATGTCTCCAACGGCGATGTGGTGGCGCTAACTGACGATGACGCCGTTCCACATCAGGACTGGCTGGCGCGGATGGTCGCGATTTACGAGAACGATGGGCAGGCGCAGGTGGCCGCGGTGGGAGGCCGCGACTGGGTGCACACCAAACAGGGCCGGCTAATCGACGATTCAGCTCAGACCGTTGGCAAAGTCAGCTGGTTCGGTCGTGTCACCGGCAACCACCATCTCGGCGTGGGGCCATCCCGTGATGTGCAGGTCTTGAAGGGGGTCAATCTCAGCGTCAGGGGCGAGCTGTTGCGCGAGGTGCGCATTGACGAACGCATGCGTGGTGTGGGTACCGAGCATCACTGGGAGGTGGCGCTGTGCCTGACGCTCGCGAGCCGCGGCTTTCGCATCGTCTATGACCCCAGCATCGCTGTCGACCATCATCTGCAGGAGCGCGTCGCGGACTCGCGTAAGTTCGACGCGAGCGAACTGCGCGACGCGACGTTCAACGAGACGCTCGCGCTGTTGGAGTACCTACCGAGGTGGCGTCGGGCCAGCTACGTCGCCTGGGCGTTTGCGCTCGGAACGAGCTCCACGCCGGGCGTGGCGCAGATGCTGCGCACGCTGCCTGCCAGGGGTGGTTCCGGCTGGTCTCAGTTTTGTGGCGCACAGGCAGGCTTGCTAGCCGGCATGCGCGCGTATCGTAGCTCGCTCAGGTGATCTGGTACAGCGGCCCGTCGCCCCCCTCGGGGGTCGTCAGGCGTCCACCCTTGGCCGTGATCGCCCCGCACTGCACGCAGTTGGTGTAGTTGACGATCACATCCACATCGCCGTGCTCCGGAGCGTCGTCGGGAATCTCATACACGCCTGCGGGACACATCCAGCGCCACGTTTCAGCGATCTCGCGTGGTACGTGTTTCTGCACGCGGATGTGGTTGGGGGCATCATCGCGGGTGGCGTTACCGGTGATGAACACCGAGGAGAGCTTGTCGAAGGTGTATTTGCCGTCGGGCTTGGGATAGCTGTCCTTGGTGTCGCCGATAAACATCGGCTCGGCGTCATCGCGGTGCCACTCCTGGCGACCCGGGGGCACCTTGCCCTTGGACATGATCGACGGACCCGCGAGCAGACTGCCAATGAGGAAGCCTTTTTGGAAGGCCTGTCGCGTGTTGCGCACCTGGTAGAGCTCGGTTCCGATTGCGGACTTCTCGACCGTGTCCTCATAATCGGATAGGTCGCTAGAGCCACGCTTGAGCGCCGCGTAGATCGACTCGGCCGCCAGCATCCCCGACTTGATGCAGTGGTGGACGCCCTTCAGCGCTGCCGTGTCCACCATCCCGCCGGAGTCGCCGACGAGCACCGCGCCGGGCATTGACAGCTTCGGCATCGACCAGTACCCGCCGCCTGGAAGCGCCTTTGCGCCCCACGCGACTCGTTCGCCGCCCTCGAGGATGCCCTTGACGAGCGGGTGCGTCTTGAAAGTCTGCAGCAGGTCGTGGGCCGAGGTCGTCGCGTCGCGATAGTTGAGGTCGACGACGAAGCCAATCGAGACGAGATCCTCGCCCGTCTTCTCATCCTTCATCGGGTAAAGCCAGGTGCCGCCGAGCTGCCCATACTTGGCCGCGACCTTCAGCGGCCAAGGCTGCACGAACGTGTGGATCACGCGATCAAGCGGCTTGGGGACCTTCCACACCTCCTTGACGCCGAGCTCCCATACCTGCGGCTCGCGCCCCTCGGCCAGCTCGAACTCCTGGATGGCGGCACCGGTGAGGTGCCCCCAGCAGCCCTCGGCAAGCACTACGGCTTTCGCCTTGATGTCCGTCCCGGGCTCGAAGTTCCCGAGCGGCTCGCCGTCCTTGCCGCGACCCTTGTCGCCGGAGCGTACGCCGACCACCGTGCCGTCCTCCACGATCAGCTGGGTGGCGGAGGTCTCAGTGAGAACATACGCGCCGGCATCTTCGGCCTGGCGCTGCTGGTAGCGAGCGAGCGCAGAAACTGAGACCACCTCGTTGCCATGGTTCTTGAAGTTCGGTACCGCTGGAATCGGCACCGAGACCTTGCTCTTCGGCCCGGTGAGCATGTACACCGACTCCTTCGTCACCTCACCGAACGCGAAGCCCTCTTCCCGCCACTGCTCGCGAGTCATCTCCGGAAACAGCTCCTGCAACGGCTCGGGGCGCATGACCGCGCCGGACAGGTTGTGTCCGCCGCAAGTCTTGGCCTTCTCCACGACAGCGACCGGCACTTCGCCGAGGCGCTCCGTCATCTCGGGATCGTCAGCCAGAAGCTGCAGCAGACGGTTGGCGCAGGCAAGACCTGCGGTGCCGCCGCCGACGATCACCACGCCGACCTCGATCAGCTCATCCTCTGCGTCGAGGCCGCGCTTGATGAATTCCTTGCGGGAGTCGACCGGTGGCGGATAAGCCGCCGGTATGGCCTTTCCGTTGCTGGAGCCGTGTCCGGACATCACTATGAACCCTTCTTTGCCTTCACAGCCTCTGTGAGCTTGGGCAGGATCTTGTTGAGATCGCCGACGATGCCGAGATCGGAGAATTCGAAGATCGGCGCGTTGGCATCCTTGTTGATGGCGACGATGTTCTCCGAGCCCTGCATGCCAACCTTGTGCTGGATCGCCCCGGAGATGCCCGCGGCGAGGTACAGCTTGGGCGAGACGGTCTTGCCCGTCTGGCCGATCTGCGCCGCGTAGGGGTACCAGCCGGCATCGACCACCGCGCGGGTGGCAGCAACTGCACTGTTGCCACCGAACGCCTTAGCCAGGTCCTCTGCCAGCTGAAAGCCCTCAGCCTTGCCGAGACCACGGCCGCCGGCGACGAGGATGTCCGCACCCTCGATGTCGACGTCCGCGCCGCGCTGTTCGCCGCGCGTGAGCATCGTCGCCTGCTGCGCCTGTGCGGATAGCTCGAAGCTGAGCTGCTCCACGGGTGCGTCGGCCCCACTGGCGTCGTTTATCTCGAACGCGTTCAGACGGCCGATGACGATGCCGACCTCAGAGCGATATTTGACTTCGGAGATCGAGGAGTCGCCCAGGATCGGACGCTCTGCGATCAGCTCGCCGCCCTCGGCGCGCACGTTGGTGACCTCCATCACTACACCGGCATTGAGCCGCGCGGCAAGACCGGCACCGATCTCGAACCCGAGCAGACCGCCGCCAAACAGCGCGTACTTGTAGCCACCGCTGGTGATGGCCGCTGCCATGGCGTCGACGAGCGGCTGGGCGAGCCCCTCGGGACCCTCCGCTACGAGCACCTTCTTGGCGCCGTATTTGCCCAGCGATGCAGCCAGGTCCTGCGGGACGTTCTCGCCGAGCAGGATCGCGTGCGCCTCGCCACCGAGCTCGGCCGCGAGCTTGGCGCCCTCGGAAACGGCACCCAGGGAGTTCTTGTTGATCGCGCCGTCGTAGTGCAGCGCGTATACCAGGATGTTCGCCATTTAGATCAGCTTCCTCTCGTCGAGCCAGGCGACGATTTTTTCGACTGTTTCACCGGTGTCCTCGTCTTCGATGATCTCTCCCGCGGACTTCGCCGGCGGCGCCTTTGCGGCAGTCCACTGTGCGGCGGAGTTCTCGCCGCCCACTTTGGACGCGTCGATCTCCACGTCACCGGCGGTGACGGTGTCCAGCGGCTTCTTCTTGGCGCCCATGATTGCCTTCAGCGACGGGTAGCGCGGCTCGTTGATGGCGTCGCCGACGGAGATCACCGCGGGCAGCTTGATCTGCACAGTGTCATAGCCGTACTCGGCCTGGCGCTCGCAGCGCAGCGCGTCGGACTCGATGTCCATCTTGATCACCTGCGTCAGCGAAGGCATGCTCAGGTGCTCGGCCACGACGGCGCCGATCGTGTAGCACTCGCCATCGTCTGACTGCTGGCCGAGCAGCACCAGGTCCGGGTTCTCGCGCTGCAGCGTCTTGGCCAGCGCATAGCCGGTAGCTGCTACGTCTGAGCCGGCAACCACCGGGTCTGAGAGGTGCACCGAGCGGTCGGCGCCGAGGGAGACAGCCTTGTGCAATGCACGGACTGCGCTGTCGGGTCCCATGGTCACGGCGACGATCTCCTCAACGGGAACCGCGCCGCCCTCTTTGATCTGCATCGCAGCCTCGATGGCGTGCGTGTCATACGGGTTGAGATTCTTCTCGCCGCTGCGGTCCATTCGCCCCGTCGAGGCATCGATCCTCTTCTCGACGGCGGCGTCCGGAACCTCCTTCACGAGGACGCATATCTTCATTAGGTCGGCTTCTCCTTGGGGTCTGAGTGACTAAATCCTACCCGTTCGGGCGGTTGACTGACGAGTCAATCGGTCTTGAATCAGATCCCCGCCCGCCCCACGACCGCGCCGCGGATGAAATCTACGATCGCCTGCGTGGGCGCTCCGGGCGTGAATACCTCGGCAACGCCGAGGCTCTTGAGCTCAGGGATGTCTTCCACGGGAATGGTGCCGCCAACGGTGATCACCACATCGTCGATCCCCTGCTCGCGCAGCAGCTCGACCACACGCGGCACGAGCGTCATGTGCGCGCCGGAGAGAATCGACAAGCCGACGGCGTCCGCATCCTCCTGAATGACCGTCTCAACGATCTGCTCTGGAGTCTGGTGCAGACCCGTGTAGATCACCTCCATGCCCGCGTCGCGCAGCGCGCGGGCGATGATCTTGGCGCCGCGATCGTGGCCGTCGAGCCCCGGCTTGGCGACGACCACACGAATCTTGCTCTGGGGTTGTGTGGAGGACATGGCAGCGGAGATTATGCCCGCGAGCCGATTCGCGCTCCGACGCGGTCCCACGCGGCGGTGCCGAGACCGCCGATGGCGGCCGCCACGCCAAGACTCGCGAGCACCTTCAGGCGCCGGCCGAGACGATCCAGCTCGATCACCTCCCATCCTTCCTCGAGCGCTATCCGCCTGAGCACAGCATCCGGGTTGACGACCACCGCGTGGCGCACGGCACGTAGCATCGGCAGATCTGACTCCGAGTCTGAATAGGCGTGGGACGCCCCCAGGTCGATTGCATCGCGCTGTGCAATCTCCTGCATCGAGAGCACCTTGCCCTCGCGATAGTTGAATGGACCGGCGGGCCTGCCCGTATAGCGGCCATCGACGATCTCCGAACGAGAGCCCAGACCACCGTCGAAATAGAGCACTCGCGCGAGCACGTCGGCCATCTCCTGCGATGCGGCCGTAAGGATGTATACGGGTTCGCCGGCGTCCTGGTGGGCATACGCGCGCTCGAGCATCTGCGGGTACAGGCGCGGCAGTACCCCGGCGAGCACACGCGGCGTCAGGCGCTCCAAGTCCCGCACGCGCACACCGGCGATCATCTTCCCCACCCGCTTGCGCACATCGTCTGCGCGGTCGTCGGTCGATCCGCGCAGACGAAAGCGCACGTTCTCGTACACGTCGCGAGCGAGGCGCCCGCGCGAGATCATCCCCGTCTCATAGGCCGCGCGGGCAAAGAAGATCCCCGACGACCCGGCCATCAACGTCTTGTCCAAATCGAAGAACGCGGCGCCGCGCGGCGATCCGCCGTTTGGCGAGGCGCTCACTGCTTCTTGAGATGGCTGTGAGTCGAGCCAGACAAGGACGCAGTGAGCGAAGTGTGCGTCGCACACGAGCGATCGAGGACGCCGTATGGCGAAGTGCTCACAGTCATCTCAGACCTTGAGGATGACCGCGTCGCCTTGCCCCCCGCCGGAGCAGATCGCGGCGCAGCCGTAGCCACCGCCGCGGCGGCGCAACTCGTGAACGAGAGCGCCGAGGATACGTGCGCCGGAAGCGCCGATCGGGTGACCGAGGGCAACGGCGCCGCCGTTGACGTTGACGCGGTCCTCGTCGATACCGAGCATGCGGATGGAGTTGAGGGTGACGGACGCGAACGCCTCGTTGATCTCCCACAGATCGATGTCACCGGGCTGCAGTCCAGCCTTCTCGAGCGCCTTCTTGGCAGCGCTGGCGGGCGTGGTGGCGAGGTAGGCGAAGTCGTTAGCGCTCTGAGCGTGGGCGACGATCTCTGCGAGCGCCTCCTTGCCGTTGGCCTGCGCCCACTCATCAGAGGACAGCACTAGCGCGCCGCCGCCGTCGTTGACGCCCGGTGAGTTGCCGGCCGTGTGCGAGCCCTCCTTGCCGACGAGCCCCGGAAGCGCGGCCAGAGCCTCGAGCGAGCTGCCGCGGCGCGGGCCCTCGTCGACCTCGACGACCGTGTCGCCCTTGCGTCCCTTGATCGTTACCGAGACCGTCTCATCTGCCATCCGCCCCTCGTCGATCGCGGCGAGCGCGCGTTCGTGCGAACGCAGCGCCCAGCGGTCGAGATCGGCACGCGTCATCTCGAGCTCTTCGCCAACCTCCGTGGCCTCGACGAACATCTGCTTACCGGAGAATGGGTTGGTGAGCCCGTCGTGAACCATCGCGTCGAGCATCTTCGCATCGCCCATGCGGTAACCGAAGCGTGCCTGCGGAAGCAGATACGGAGCCTTCGACATGGACTCCATGCCCCCGCCGACGCCAACGTTCATGTCACCCGCGCGGATCGCCTGGTCAATGATCACCGAGGCGCGTAGACCGGACGCGCAGACCTTGTTGACCGTCTCGGATGAGATCTCCTTGGGGATTCCCGCCTTGATCTGAGCCTGGCGCGAGGGGATCTGTCCCTGTCCCGCCTGCAACACCTGACCCATGACCACGTGCTCGACCTGCTCGGGCTCAACGCCGGAGCGCTCGAGGGCGGCAGTGATGGCCACCGCGCCGAGCTCAGTGGCGTCCAGCGTGGACAGGCTGCCGCCCATCTTGCCAATGGGGGTGCGCGCGCTGCCGAGAATCACTGTCTTGGGCATGGAAGCGGGTCTTCTCCTAAAGGTCGCCAATCAAAGGACAACAGAGTGAGAATGGTAGTGGACGGATTCGCCGTTCTCCGCTCAACAAGGCTGAGAGGCCATGGCCGCGCGCCTTCACACATCGGCGATTACTTCGCGCCGACGAATCGTTCACAAGCTGGATATCGTGCCCGCGCATGCAAATATCCGCGATGACCCAACCAGCCAGAACTATTGACGCCGACACGATCGCGGTCGGCATCTTCGCCGGCGAGACCCCGCCGTCGGAGTGTCCGTCGCAACTCGGCGAGCTGATCGCCACGGGCGAGGCCCGCGGCTCTTTCAAGTCGCTGGCGCTCACACACGCCGAGGGTAAACGCTGGCTTTTGGTGGGGCTGGGGGATCGCGCCGAGTTCACTGCCGAGCGCGCGCGTGTGGCGGCGGTGGCGGTGAACGGGCGCGCACGTGAGCTATCGACGCGCACGCTCTGCTGGGAGCTTCCCGACGAAACGACGGGGCCTGCGCCTGCCGCGATCGCGACGGCGTTGGTGGAGGGCACGATCCTCAGCGACTACAGCTTCGACCAGTTCAAGTCGAGCTCGGCAGAGCGGGAGGCGGACACGCCGCCAAAGCACCTCGAGCGCCTGATCATCGCTGGAGCGTCTGGGCTCGAGCAGACGGTGACAGAGGCAGCGCTGGTGGGTGAGGCAGTCAACCGCGCGCGCGATCTTCAGAACCGCCCGGGCAATGACCTCACACCCACAGCGCTGGGCGAGTACGCGAAGGCGCTCCAGCAGCAGGTAGAGGGATTGTCCATCGAGGTTGAGGGGCGCACGGAGATCATCGCGCGTGGAATGGGCGCATTTGCGGCTGTGGCCCAGGGCTCAGAGCAAGAGCCGGCGCTGATCACACTCCGCTATGAAGGCCCAACCGGCGCCTCCGATGAGATTCCACCGACGCGGCCCACACTGGGTCTGGTCGGCAAGGCGGTGACATTCGACAGCGGCGGCATCTCACTGAAGCCAGGCGCGAAGATGGCTGAGATGAAGTTCGACATGTCGGGCGGTGCGGCTGTGATTGAGGCCGTCTCGGCGATCGCGCGGCTAGAGCTGCCGCTGAAGCTAGTGGCAGTGGTGGGCGCCACAGAGAACCTGCCAAGCGGCCACTCGATCAAGCCGGGGGACATCGTCACGGCGGCGAACGGCAAAACGATTGAGGTCAACAACACCGACGCGGAGGGTCGGCTGGTGCTGGCCGACTGCCTGTGTCACGCAGTCGCCGAAGGTGCCGAGCGCATCGTCGATCTGGCGACGCTGACCGGCGCCGTGATCATTGCGCTGGGCTCAACCTATGCCGGCTTGATGAGCAATGACGATGAGTTCGCCGAGCGGATCATTACCGCCGGCGAGAGCACCGGCGAGATCGTCTGGAGGCTGCCTCTACATGATGAGTACGGCGAGTTGATCGAGGGCATCTACGGTGACCTGGACAACGCCCCGGAAGGGCGCAAAGCCGGCGCGATCGTCGGCGGGATGTTTCTGTCGAACTTCGTCGGCGAGACGCCATGGGCACACCTCGACATCGCCGGCTCAGCTTGGGATCTCGACCGTCCGTATGTCGGCAAGGGAGCCTCCGGCTACGCAGTCCGACTGCTGGTCGAGCTCGCTAGGTCCTACTGCAGCTAGCCAATCGGCACAAAAGCGCTGTCCAACCTCGTCGTGACCTCCGCCCATGCCTTCCCGCGCGGATCGATATGCGCGCGGTGATGGCCGGCCTCGCCTGGGATCTCCACCAACTCGACCTCCCCCCCAGCTGCGCGCGCGGCGCTCTCGTAGCTACGGGCGAGCTTGACTGAGACGGTTTCATCGAGCGTTCCGTGAACCAGCAGTGCGGGCATGCTGAGCGGTAGCAGCCGAATGGGATCGCCGGCGCGATAGCGCTCGGGAAAGTCCTCGGGCGCCCCACCCATCAGCGCCCGTACGGCGCCGCCGCGCCAGCGACGATAGGCGCCCCCGAGGTCACAGACGCCTGCCTGCGCGATAACGCGCGCGATGCGCACCAACGGCCCGCCGTCGAGAAACCCCGGGTCACCTTGCGCGAGCTGCTCTCGCCCGGCCGCCCAAAGTGCCAGATGGCCGCCGGCGGAGTGGCCGATGATCGTCACGCCACGATCGAGATCCAGCGGCGCAGAGAGCTTCGCGAGATGATCGATGGCAGCTCCCACGTCGAGGAAGGTTGTCGGCCAGCCGCCGCCACCGCCAACGCGCCGGTACTCGATGTTCCATACCGCCCAACCACGCCTGACGAGATCCCCCGCGAGGCCCCGCATGACGATTCGCCCGTAGCGCTGCATCCACGATCCACCGTGGATGAGCACGATCACAGGATGCGGCCCCGGGCCGGCCGGCAGGTACAAATCGGCGCGCTGGGAGCGCCCGGGACCGTAGCGATACGTACGGCCGCGCTTGAGGAAGTCGAGAATCAGATCTGTCCGTGCCACTCGTGCGCAATCGTGACAGACGTCTAGCGGAGCGCAGAGCGGTCGTGGGCCTCTCAGCCGAGCTTGTCGTATCCCCAGAGCGTCACTAGGTCGCGGTCCAGGTACTCGCTCAGCGCAGTGACCTCGCCGGCAAAGCGGCGGCGCAGCTCGAGCATCAGACTCTCGTCCGGCGGTACCGGCTCCGCAAAGAGAATCGATCTACGGACGCAACGACGGGCGGGGCGAAGTACAGCTCGGCGCATGCCTCTAGGAATCAGCGAACTGACGCTCGACTTCACCGCTCGCGATGCCGGGCCTTGGGCGGATTGCAGCGCGCGTTTGACTTCGTGTAGGCGTGCGGCCCTCACGCGAACGCTGGGGTTGGCCTCGACCGCTTTGATGGTCACCGAGTCATCGACGTCCAGGAATCGCATGATCTGCCGCGCAGTCGCATCGTTGTCGGCTCGAAAGTCATCGTAAATAACGGTCAACACCCGCTCTCGAGGAAACACGGCGTGAAAGCGACGTAGTTGCTCCACGTATCGCACATGCTGGGAATACATCAGCACCTGTTGCCAGTACCCGTGACGAGGTAGGTTCCGTCCCTCGCTACGGGACGGCTCTAGGCGCAACGCCTTGCCTAGATCGACCTCGGGCTCGATCATGGTCTGCACGAACTGAAGATGCAGCGAGCGCAGAAAGCTCGACGGCTCCCGCAGGATGGCAACGATGCGAGCACCGGGTGCATTTGCGGCAATCTGCTCGGCCGCGGTAGGCGAGCGCAGATACGACGGCGAGGCCTCGCCGGCCAGCTGATCAGGCGTCGCCGGGGCAAAGAGGGCGACGTAGTCCTCAAGTGTCTGCGGAAGCCCGCGACTACGCCAAGGGTCCGCACGCATCTCAGGCGCAAAGAACTGCGGCTCCTTGAGAAACGGCATGAACAGGCGCGGGTGATGCCTCAACATCACATACAGCGCCGTGGTGCCGCACTTCGCATGCCCCACGATGAAGAAGTCGGGCATCCGCCCGGGCGCAGCGAACCCCGACTCCGCGCTCATCCGATTCGAGTGTGGCATACCTCGACTGATGATGACGGTCCAGGGGCGCACAGCGGTGATCTAGCCGCAGCCGCGACTCACTCAGAAGCTACCTCATGGACGCGAGCTGGCAGCAAGTCAAGTGGGTGCTGACACGCGTTAGCGGAACCCAGGCCATAATCCAGCGACTGATGGCCCACCCCGACTCGCACACGGGACGCGGTGCCGATCACACCGCCCGCCTGCTCATCTCCTGCCACGACGGTCCAGGCATCGTGGCCGCGGTGTCGCGTTTCCTCTTTGAGCATGGAGCAAACATCGTCAGCTCCGATCAGTACTCCACGCACCCCGAGCACGGCACGTTCTTCATGCGCTCGGCCTTCTACCTGCCGGTTGTCGATGGGCAGCGGGATGCGTTTGAGGCCGCGTTCGGCGAACTCGCCGAACGCTTTGAGATGCAGTGGCGGATCGCCTATGCGCGCGATCGTCGACGCGTGGCGCTGATGGCCTCGCGTGAGGGTCACTGCCTGCTCGATTTACTGTGGCGCAACCGCCGTGGTGAGCTGGACATGGAGGTCACATGTGTGATCTCAAACCACGAACTGCTGCGTGGCGAGGTCGAGGCGCTGGGCGTGCCGTTCCTGTACATCCCCGTCAGTAAGGACACCAAGCCGCAGGCCGAGCAACAGGCGCTCGACGCCCTCATCGGGCACACCGAGCTGCTCGTGCTGGCGCGCTACATGCAGATCCTCTCCAGCGATTTCCTCGCGCGGGTGGGTTGCCCGGTGATCAACATCCACCACTCGTTTCTGCCGGCGTTTGCCGGCGCGGAGCCTTACCGGCATGCTTACGAGCGCGGCGTCAAGCTGATCGGAGCGACCGCTCACTATGTGACCGAGGCGCTCGACGAGGGTCCGATCATCGAGCAGGACGTGCAGCGCGTGGGGCACCGCTACACCGTCCAGGACCTCGAGCGGGTGGGTCGCGATCTCGAGCGGATGGTGCTCGCACGGGCGGTCCGCAGCGAGCTCGATGACCGCGTGCTGGTGTACGAGGGACGCACGATCGTCTTCTAATGAGCAACGGTTGACCGGCGGGCGAGGCGAGTCTGTGAGAATGCCGGTCGTGGACTTCGACCTCTCTCCCGACCATGAGCTGATCAGGCGCACGGTCAGGGAATTCGCCGAGGGCGAGGTGGCGCCCGTGGCGGAGGAGCTTGACCGCACGAAGTCCTTCCCCTACGACATCGTGGCGCAGTTGGGCAAGCTGAACCTGATGGGCATCCCGTTCCCCGAGGAGTACGGCGGTGGCGGTGGCGACACGCTGGCGTATGCGCTCGCGGTGGAGGAGCTCACGCGGGTGGATTCCTCGGTGGCGATCACGCTGTGCGCGCACACCTCGCTGGGAACGCAGCCGATCTACCTCTTTGGCTCAGAGAAACAGAAGCGCGAGTGGATGCCGCGGCTGTGCTCGGGTGAACGGCTGGGCGCATTTGGATTGACCGAGCCGGAGGCAGGCTCGGACGCGGGCAACACGCGCACCCGCGCGCGCCTGCAGAACGGCGAATGGGTGATCGACGGCACCAAGCAGTTCATCACCAACGCCGGCACTGACATATCAGGGATGGTGTGCATCACAGCCGTCACCGGTGAGACAGCTGGCGAGGGCGCCAACGGTGGCGCGGGCAAGGAGATCTCGAACATCATCGTGGCCAACGGCACGGCCGGGTACGAGCAGGGTGAGCCGTACCGCAAGATGGGCTGGAACGCGTCAGACACACGCCCGCTGAGCTTCAGTGACTGCCATGTGCCAGAGGAAAACCTGCTGGGCCCGCGGGGCGCGGGCTTCAAGCAGTTCCTGCACATCCTCGACATCGGGCGCATCGGTGTGGCAGCGATGGGTGTAGGGCTCGCGCAGGGGGCGCTGGATGAGGCGCTCAAGTACGCGAAAGAGCGCAAGGCGTTCGGAAAGTCGATCTCGAAGTTCCAGGCGATCCAAGGAAAGCTGGCGGACATGTCCACGGAGATCGCGGCAGCGCGCCTACTCGTCTACAAGGCAGCCCGAGAGAAGGACGCAAAACGTAACTTCACGCTGACGGCGGCTCAGGCAAAGCTGAAGACCGGCCGCCTGGCGGTGCGCTGTGCGGAGGAGGCGGTGCAGATCCACGGTGGCTACGGATACACCAGCGAGTTTGCGGTCGAGCGTCACTATCGCGACGCGAAGATCACCGAAATATATGAAGGTACGTCGGAGATCCAACAGCTTATCATCGCGCGCTCGCTACTGGGCCGGCTCGATTAGCCGGCGGTGGATGCCGGTCCCGATGCTATC
>DATHLT010000006.1:0-3746 GCA_035487855.1 Solirubrobacteraceae bacterium | reverse complement strand
CAAGCCCGAGTCCGATCCACAATGCGATGCCGGTCCCGGCATCGAGGTTGCCGCCAACGGTAGCGGCGAGGTGGGCGAAGATCGGCGCGATCATGAACGCCGCCACCGCCCGCATCAGCTCAACGATTGCGAACACGCGCTGGAGGCTGGCTGAGGGTAGCGAGAAGCCGGCGACGAACAGCGCAGGCGCGACGGTCGCGCCGAGCCCGATGCCGGTCAGCCCTGAGCCGATGAGCGTTGCTGCCTGACTCGCGGGCACGTCGATGCGAAACACAGCGATGCCGGCCGCGAGGAACACCATGCCGGCCAACGGGAGATAGTGGATCGCTCGCCTCGTGATGACCATGCCGAGCAGGATCGCGGTGATCACCGCGCCCGCGACCTCCGGTAGATAGAGCAGCCCCAAATGAAGTGGTCCGTAGCGCTCGGCCAGCACACCTGCGGTTAGTGCGGTCGCCGACACTGAAGCTGCCGCCGCGAACAGCGCCACCACAATGCCCGCGACGGGCATGGTGCTTGTCAGCATCGTGCGGATCGTCAGGAGCGGTCGCTTTGCCCGGTATTGGTAGACGATCAGAACGACGATCGTTGCCAGCCCGCCGAGTAGTGGTGCAATCGTCTCAGCGCTGAGGAAGGGGTGGGTCAGCAGCTCTGACGCGCCAAAGAACGCGGCCACGCAACCGATGGCTGCCAGCGCGATCGCCGGTAGATCGCGCGGCGAGTCGGGGTTGGCGGGCGGCGCGTCGTCGAATGTCAGGATGGACAGGACCAGCGCGCTGGCCGCGATTGCGGCGATGATCCAGAACAGCGGCCGCCAGGAGTGTGACTGCGCCTGCAGTCCGCCGATGGCCGGCCCAAGTGCGACCGCCCCGAAGATGCATAGGTTCATGATCATCGCTGTCGTGCGCAGCTTGCTTGCTGGATAGCCGATCGCCAGCGGCGGCACGGCCGAGATGAGCAGCAGGCTCGTACAAAAGCCCTGGAGTACGTGGCCTGCGATGTACATTCCTGGGTCCTGCGCCGCCGCCACCACCACGGAGCCGATCACGAGCAGCGTGGCGTAGACGATCAGCATCCTTCGTTGCGGCAGGTGCTGGGCAAGCGACACTGCCAACACCGTGCCGGCCGCGTAGGCGGCATTCGCGAGCCCGGAGCTGAGGCTCATCGTCTGCAGGCTTGTGTGCAGCTGCTTGGCGATGATCGGCGTTAGCGGCTGGAGCGCGGCGGACAGGGCCAGGTAGGGGATCAGCGCGAACATGACCATTGCCGCGACCGCGGGATACCGGCCAGCGAGTGGACCCTGACGCATCAGCAATCACCAGCCAGGCTGCGAGGACAGAACGACGCCGAGCATCCGACGACGTGCGACGCCCCGAGGGATTGTGTGCGAACCGCTTGCAGCACGCTCGCCGCTGGCTGCTGGAAGGGGTGGGTCAGCAACCTAGTGCGATGTTGGGAATCATGAGATCTCGATGCATTTGGGGAGCCTCTCCAGGCTCTCCGTCGTATAGCACGAACCGTAGAGCGAGCCGTCGATCTGTGGGTTGCGTGGTCAGCCCATCTCTGTCAGCAGCGGATTTGCGTCGGCCAGATCCTGAGTGTCGAGGAAGACACGATCGAGTCGCACGCGGGCCCAGCGGATCTAGCTTGTGGCCTCGTCGCTCAGCTGCTCCAGCAGCCCGGTCATCTGCTCCAAGGTCGCATGGTGCTCACCCACGTCGAATGCGTCGCTCAGCTCCCGTGGGTCCTGATAGCCGACGAGAACGTCATCTCCTTCGCGCCAGAGCAACATCCGCAAAGGAAGCTCGATGCCGATCCGTGGATCGCTCTGCATCAACGGAGTGCCGCCTTGCGGGTTCCCAAAGATCACGACCTGCTCGTCTGCGAGCTCCAACCCGACGCCGCGAGCACCGGCGGCATGATCGATCTGAGCGAACACTGTTACTCCGCGTCGCTCGATCGCCTCGATGAGCCGCTTGGTCGTCTGTTCGTAGCTCGAGGCGCTGCGCTTGATGACCACGGGCACATGCTCGCACAACAGCCGAGCGAGACATCGATCCAACCTGCCACATCGAATCAATCCGGCTGACGGCGCCCACCGGCACGAATTGCGCCGCCGCGTCCTAGGATTCACAGATGGCCTGGGTGTCCGCTCGCCGTGAAGCTATGTCGGCTCGGTCTAGTTGGAGGCGTGCGCTGCTCGGTTTGACGGCGGCGCTCGTCGTCGTGGTCATCGCGGTGGCCGTGGCGGCGCTGCTGTGGTCGGGCGTGACGCTTGCTAGCGATCCCACCGCGCTAGCGCGTGTCTCGGTGCAACCGCTGGGCGGGACGATCGAGCACGTACAGGCATTCGGGCCGGGTGGGAAGAGCCTGCCGCTGGCGATAAGCGCCGGACGCTTGACGCCGCTCAAGCGCCTCAGCCCCGGCGAGCAGGTGTCGATCGACGTAGATGTCCGTCGTCCGGGATGGCTTGGGTGGGCACTGGGTGCTCAGCAAAGCGAGCACCTGACGCTGCGTGCGCCGGTTGCGCAGGTGACGGAGCACTGGATGACCGTCTCCGCCAACTCGCCAGTACGCGTGAGCTTCGATCAGGCCGTAAGCACTGTGTCCTATACGGCTACCGGAGGATCGATCCGTCGCAAGCTGGGCACAGGACAGCGGTCGATTTCTCTCGGCACAAAGGCGGCCACCGGCACCGTCGAGATCGCTGCCGCCGCGCGCCCGTGGGAGCGGACCGGCAAGCCGACCCAGGTCAGCTGGTTCCCTCCGTCTCGCTCCGCCGTAATGGTCAGCTTCCCGGCTGCAGGCAGTCGAATCGGGCCGGCCACGCCGATCGACCTGACCTTCTCCAAGCCGGTCAGCGAAGTGCTTGGCTCGAGTCGTCCCCAGCTCTCCCCCAGCACCCCAGGGCACTGGCGTGAAGTCAATAGCCACATGCTCGTGTTCACGCCCGCCGGGTTGGGCGCGGCGCTTGGTTCCTCCCTGCAGGTGCTGCTCCCGCATCCCGTGGCCGTAACGGCCGGCGCAGGCTCGGTGCTGCGCACGACCAGCCAGATTGAATGGACAGTGCCCCCCGGCTCGACGTTGCGCCTGCAGCAGCTGCTGGCGGAAGCGGGCTATCTGCCTGTGGATTGGCAGCCATCGGGGGCCGCCGTGGCGCGTACGCCCAGCGCGGAGGCGCAGGCAGCGGTTGACCCGCCGAGCGGCAGCTTCGACTGGCGTTACGCCAACACACCGCACCAGCTGCAGGCGATGTGGACCGTCGGGCAGCCGAGCGTGATCGTCAAGGGGGCAGTAATGAAGTTCGAGAACGTCAACGAACTGACCGTCGACGGCCTTGCGGGACCGACCGTGTGGCACAAGCTCTTGACCGACGCGATCGCCGGCAAGCGCTCGAGCACTGGCTACAGCTACGTATACGTGCACCGGGAAGTGCCCGAGACGATGACCCTGTGGCACGACGGGCGCACGATCATCACCTCGCCGGCCAATACGGGTATCTCCGGCGCCGAAACAGAACTAGGGACGTTCCCGGTGTTCGAGCACCTCCCCGAAACCACCATGAGCGGTACTAACCCAGATGGCTCGCACTACGAAGACCCTGGGATCAAATGGGTCAGCTACTTCAACGGCGGCGATGCTCTGCACAACTTCGACAGGTCCTCATTCGGCTCGCCACAGAGCCTCGGTTGCGTCGAGCTTCCGCTAGCGGCGTCCGCAGAGATCTGGCCGTACACGCCGATAGG
>DATHLT010000005.1:0-68234 GCA_035487855.1 Solirubrobacteraceae bacterium | reverse complement strand
CCCGTGGGGGTCTCCTCGGTCGCCGCGTCGAGCTGGTCTGCATCGACGACAAAACAGACCCAAGTTCGGTCCCGGGGATCTACGAGTCGCTCCTGACCGACGAGAAAGTCGATCTCCTGCTCGCCGGCTACGGCAACAACTCGATCAGTCCCGCCATGCCGCTGGTGATGGAACACGAAAAGTACTTCGTCGGACTGATGGGACTCGCCGTGAACAAGGACCTCAAGTACGACAGGTTCTTCTGCATGATCCCAACGGGCTCAGACCCGAACCGCGCGCTAACCCAGGGGCTATTCACCGCGGCCGCAAACCTCCCGACGAAACCGAAAACGATGGCGATCCTGGCGGCCGACGCCGACTTCTCAAAAAACCCCATCACCGGGGCCCGGGCGAACGCGGCCGAACTAGGCATCGAGGTGCTCTCGGAGTTCAAGTACAGCCTGACAACCGAGGACTACTCCGATGTCGTGAAGGCACAAACTGAAACGTCGCCCGACATCCTGTTCCTCTGCTCCTACATCAACGACTCGATCGGCCTTCTGCAAGCCGTCGGGAAGACAGGCATCGAGCCAATGCTCGTCGGCGGGGCAATGATCGGACCGCAGAGCAGCACCGTCCAAGAACAGCTCGGGCCGCTACTCAACGGCGTCGTCAACTACGAGTACTGGCTTCCGACACCTGCGATGGCGTTCCCCGGCGTGCAAGAGCTGATCTCGTCGTACCAAACACGAGCCGCGGGAACCGCAGCTGATGCCCTTGGATACTACGTCGCCCCGTGCGCCTACGCCCAACTCCAGGTCGTAGAGCAGGCCATCCGCGAAACCGATGGACTCGTCGACGCTGAGCTCGCCGAGTACACGCACTCCAACGCCTTCGACACAGTGTTGGGCAAGCTGCGCTTCGATGCCCTCGGCGAATGGGACCAGCCCAGAGTGCTGACGGTCCAGTTCAGCAACATCGCCTCCAATGACATCGACGCGTTCCGCTCCCCGGACGCGCGAGTGGTGGTCACGCCAAGCGAGTACGCGAGCGGGACCCTGCAGCCGTTCACCGACGCCAAGCAGAGCACGGCATGAGCATCCAGAGCATCGCGCTCGTGGTCAAGTCGACGGACCGTACCGCGGCCGTCCAGCGCTACAGCAGCCTGCTCGAGTCAGACGTCCTCCACGAGTTCGCCATCGGTGACACCAGGCTCACCGTCTCCGTGCTCCCTGGAGTGTCGATCTTGAGTGGGACAGAGGAAGCGCTCGCCCGGGCCGACTCGCTGGTGGCCTCGGCCTTGGTGGATTCGCTCGCAACCACAAGGGCGCAACTCGAAGCGGCCGGCTGGACGATCACAGGCTCACTCGGCTCACCAGGCAGCATCCTGGCCCGAGACGCTGACGGTTACATCATCGAGTTCGTCGAGCAGACAGACGACCAAGTCGGCGGTTAGCGGGCAAAGGCGTCTGCCGGCAATCGCCAGGCCGGGCGCGGAGAGGGTCGCGCTGCTAGCGCGATGTTGGGGAGCGGCTGATTGAGAGGAGCCGAAGCTCGCGCGCGTGGCGAACGGCGGAGGAACGGTTGCGGACGCCGAGCTTGGAGTAGATGTTGCGGAGATGCGTGTTGACCGTGTTGATGGAGACGTAAAGCTCGCTCGCGATCTCGGGCCGGGTGAGATTTGTCGGGAGGTATCGCAGTACGCGCAGCTCGCTCGGGCTTAGCTCTTCTGATTCCGCGAGGCGCTCACGATCGATGCTCGGGACGGACTCGCCTCGCAGCAGGTTGAGGATGTCGACGAGCAGGGCGCCATGAGCGGTCTTGTGACGCGGAAGCGCGTCGAGTAGCTCCGCAGCGCCAGTCATCGCGAACGGAAACACCAGGCGGTCTGGCTCGGCGGCTGCGAGCGCCGCCTCGGCTGCGGCAGCCGCGGCATTCTGATCTCCCAAGACCATGTGCGCGATGCCAGCAAGCAGATGTGTCTCAACGAGCGTGAACGCGGCGACGCCCTGGGTCGCGTCCTGAACGTCTCGGAGTGCCTCCAAGGCCGCCGCAGCATCACCTTCCGCCATGAAGATCACTGCGCGCGCGTTGTCGATCGCGTGGACGGCACCCATCCGCTCGGGTGCGGCGGAGTAGTCGCTGAGCGTTGTGCGAGCCTCATCCAGCATCCCGAGGCGAGCCTGCGTTGCTGCGAGGCACCCGGCAATCCGCGGTGCCAGTGCGTGCACTCCTGTGAGCATCGCTTGCGTGCGGGCTGCCGCTGCGAACTGCTCCAGCGCCGATTGATGTTGCTGGCGTCCGGCGTGCAGCTGGCCTGTCGCGACGTACAAGAACACCGCGGCGGCCGGGTCAACGTCTGGCTCGGCAACCTCCCACGCACGCCGCAGCCAACCCTCTGCCTCATCGAACTCGCCCATCCAGACCGCGATGGCGCCGAGCGCCGCGAGTGCGGGTGTGAGAATCGAGCGGTCCTCGAAGCCGTAGCGCTCAGCGAGCGCGACCGCCTGCTCACCGCGCTCACGTGCGGTCGCGACCGGCACCAGCTTTGACGCGAAACATCGGTGTGCGAGACACGCGACCTCCAGGTAAGGGCGCCCAATCGTCTGGGCGAGCTCGGCTCCCTCGGCGAGGTGCCGGTCGGCGTCCGCGAGTCGCCCAGACCACATCTCGACGATTCCGAGGTTCATCAGCGCGGCTCCGCGCAGATCGCTGCTCATTGCGATCGATTCGCTCGACTCGTCTGCGATCGAAGTATCGAGCAGACTCACCTGCTCGATCACCTCCGTGAACTGACCACTACGCCGTGCCAGTGCCAAGCGCAGCGACGCGGTGGCCACCATGAGGCGCCAACGCCTAGCTGGTTGGGCGCTTTCGACGTGGGACTCGGCCAGCGCGAGCTGAGCAGCCGCTTCCTCCAACCGCCCCTGCGCCAATTGAACTGCCGCGTGAGCCAAAGCCAGCTCCGGATGATCGGCTGACAGCCCCTCTGGGAATGACCGCAATAGCACGGCGATCGCTCCCTCGTTCCCGTCGAGCGTCAAGCTGAACAGGTGGTCTGCGAGCAGCCGCGCGGCGTCGGGCCAATCCCCGGCGGCTTGTGTGTGCCGCACAGCCTCGACGATGTCCCCGTGGTCAGCGAACCAGCGGGCGGCTCGGCGGTGTAGGTCGGGAACCTCATCTGCTGAGGTTCGGCGAAGCTCCAGCCGAAGGAAGTCCGCTAGCAGGTGGTGGTAGCGAAACCAGGTGCGCTGAGTGTCCAGCGATACCACGAACGCGTTGGCGTCCTCTAGTTCCAGCAGCATCTGCTCGGAGCCTGAGCGGCCTGCCAGCAGGTCGGCGAGTTCGCCGTTCATCCGATCGACGAGCGAGGTTCGCAACATCATGCTCTGAACCTCGCTCGGCTGGCCTTCGAGCATCTCGGCCATCAGGTACTCCCCGATCGCCCTGTCAGTGCCCGAGAACTCAGCCACGAAACGCTCGGGATCGGCATGGCGGCTGAGGGAGATCATCGCCAACCGCAGGCCAGCTGCCCAACCTTCCGTGCGCTCGTGCAACGCGGCCGCCCCGTCGTCGGACAGACTGATCCCCGACGCAGCAAGCAGCTCGTGCGTCTCGCTCTCACTGAACCGGAGATCGCCGGCCCGCAGCTCAGCGAGCTCGTCGGCAAGCCTGAGCTTGTGCAGCCTGATCGAGGGATCCCGGCGAGAGGACAGCACCACGCGCGCCGAGCTCGGCAGCACCGCGAGCAACCGCTCTAGCTGCGCGAGGGCCTCAGCGGACCTCAGCTCGTGGAGATCGTCGATGATCAGCACGAACGGCTCGGCTTGCTCGGCCAACTCCGAAACGATCGCGTCAAGGAGTTCGTCGCCGGGGACCGCGGCAGCCGCCGGCTGCGTCTGACGATCGGTCGAGGCTACTGGGCCGTGGATCGCATCCAGAACGGTGGACCAGAACCGCTGCGCCTCCTGCTCGTCGCGGTCGACGGACACGAACGCGACGCTGGGAGCGTTGGTCGAACGGTCAGCCCACGCACGCAACAGCGAGGTCTTGCCACTTCCCGCCGGCGCTGAGATGACCGTCACTCTCCTCGTCACAGCGCGATCCAGCATCCGCAGAAGGTGCTCCCGGTCAAGCAGGCCGTGGGCGACTGGAACCCCTGGAGCAATCGGCGGCTCCAGACCCTCCCTACGCTGCGCTGTTGCCGAGCCCCTCATGTCGATCCCACAGTCCGATCAAGCATAGTCGGGTCGATCGTTAGCTGTCCACGTCGACGACCGACATCCGAAGACCCGGTTTAGGGACCGCGTCGGGCTTGCACGGCACGAACTCACCGGAGTTAGGTGATGCTGTCTCACCTGCCCCGTCGGGATGATGCGCCCCATGAGCCAGCCCGAAAGGAAGTCGTTCCCGGAACTGTTGAGCGCGGTACCTCCCGAGGAGCGCGGCAATCTGTCGCGGCTTCGACCTCTGTTTGAGGAGTTCATGCTCCAAACGCCGCTTCCGTCTGACGTGTCGCTCACCGAAACGACGCTTGGCGGTGTTCCGGCGCTGGAGATCGCGGTGCCCGAGGCGACCGCGGACGCCGCGGTCCTGTATTTCCACGGCGGCGTTTTCGCGCTTGGGTCTGCTCGTGCGAGCGCCGGCCTCGCGTGCCTGCTCGCGCGACAGGCCCGCGCAAAGGTGCTCTCCGTCGACTACCGGCTTGCTCCAGAGAATCCATACCCGGCGGCTCCCGACGACGCTCTCGCGTCCTACCGCGGCCTGCTCGAAACCCGCATCCGCCCAGAGCGCATCGCTTTCTTCGGCGAGTCGGCCGGTGGTGCTCTAGCGCTCGGCACGCTCGTCGCCGCACGCGATGCCGGGCTCGCGCAGCCCGCCGCAGCGGTGCTGTACTCACCCTGGCTCGACATGACGCTCGCCGGCGCCAGCATGAAGACGAGGGCAGCCGTCGACGTCGTCCTCGCACCCGACCGCCTACGACTCAACGTGGCCGATTACGCGGGCAGCGCCGATCCGGCGAGCGGCGAGATGAGTCCGCTGTTCGCCGATCTGCACGGAATCGCCCCGCTTCTCGTCCAGTGCGGCTCCAACGAGGTGCTGCTGGACGACGCTACACGCCTCGCCTCGGCCGCTGCCAGCGCCGACGTCGCCGTCCAACTTGACGTCACGCCGGAAGTTCCGCACGTCTTCCAGGCCGCCGCGCCGGAGCTCGAGGAGGCCGAGGCTGCGCTCACGCGCACCGGGGCATTCCTACAAGCCCATCTCCAGCTCACTGGCTAGCGCGCCGCGCTGCGTTATCCGGACAGCGAGCAGCGCCGCGCATGGCGGGCGGCGCCGTACATTCGGGCCTCATCTAGCCCAACTCGGTCATCCTGTCGCCGCGTCAATCAGCCGCACTATGCGCCGGTGAACCGATACTCGGTCTGCCAAGCGTCCTTCGAGTCGGTGTGAGCGGTCCAGAAAAGCTCCGCGATGTTGTCCGGATCGAAAGCCGTCCCCGGCTTGACGGCACCGACGATCGTGACCGTCGCGGCATGGATGCCGTCCTCTGCGACACCGGCGGCAACCAGCGTCTGCGCCGAGCGCAGGGCGGCCTTCCCCATCGAGAGGGTCGCCAGTGCCGGCACGGGATTGTCGGCGAACCCGCCGCTCGTGACCAACAGAGTGCCGCCGCCGGCCGCCCGCAGGACGGGTGCCGCGACTTGTGCTGCGACGACGGCACCGATTACATCGACGTCGTGGGCGGTCCGCAGCCGCTCGACGGTGGTGTCGAGGATCTGGCCAGGATCGGGCAGGGCCGCGTTGTAGACCACGACGCCCGGCGCTCCGCCAGCGCTGAAGATCCGTTGGAGTGTCTTGCGATACCCGTCGAGATCCTCGATGTCCGCGGCGATCGCCTCTATCTCGAGGCCGTCGCTGCGTAGTTCAGAAGCGACCTCGGTGTCGCCGCGGGAGATGAGCGTGCTGCGGAAGCCCTCCCGACCGAAGCGTCGAACAACACCGGCGCCGACTCCGGGTCCGGCGCCAATCAGCAGAAGATGTTGTGGGTCAACGGGCTCGGGCATATGGCGCCTCCGGGTAGGGGTTTCGCCCGGCTGTCGGCCTGGGCCACTGTGCTTGGGATCGATTCACCTGGCGAACGTTCACGAATGTCCGGGTGAGACGTCATCACCGCATAACGGTGATTTCGGTCCCTTCAAGAACGGAGGCCCAGCTACCCCGCCGAGGTCCGGTTGCGCAGCGAGGGGAGGAGTTCGGTGGCTGCGCCGCCGAACAGGCTCGCCCGCTCGCCGTCGTCGAGCTCGGAGGTTTGCTGGAGTCGACGGAGCCCACCGATGGAGATCCGGTCTAGGGGGTATGGGTAGTCGCTGCCGAACACGACGTGCTCGAGCCCCGTCACGGAGCGCAGAAGGCGCAGCACCGGATCGCTGAACGCCGACGCGGTGTCCCAGTAGAGATGGGGGAGTGTGTCGAGCACCGGGCCGCGCTCCTCGACCCCTGGGATCACGCCCATGTCATCGACGATGGCGAACCGTGAAGCGACGTATGGGATCGTTCCGCCGGCGTGCGCGAACAGGTACTTGATGTCGGGCGTGCGTGCGAAGGTGTTGCTGTAGTGGAGCTTGGCGATCGCCCGTGAGGTGTCTACGGGGAAGTCGAGCAGCGTGTCCGGTAGACCGAGCGTGTGGGCGATCGGATCGGGTGAGACGGTTGGGTGGACGAACACGGTGGCAGCACGGCGCTGCAGTTCGGCGAACAGCTCATCGAAGTGGCTGTCGCCGAGGTAGCGACCACCGGCGTTGCTCATCAGCGCGACACCATCGAGCCCAAGCGTCGTCAGGGCATAGTCGAGCTCGGTGATCGCCCCATCGAGGTCGGGGAGCGGGATAGCAGCGAGCGCTGCATACCTGTCAGGGCGATCGCGGACGAGGTCGGCCAGATACTCGTTGCTGCGCCTTGCGAGTGTCCGGGCGGCGGCGTCATCGCCGAAGTGGACGCCCGGCGCGCTGATCGACAGCACGGCAAGGTCGATACCGGCCTCGTCCAGGTACGCCAGATCGCCGGCCGCGCTCCAGCCGGGCGGGGTGATGCCGCCGGTGGCCTCGCCGTCCTCGTTGGATGCCTCCCAGTAAAAGTCGGGCACGGCGTGGTGATGTAGGTCGACGGTGAGGCTCATTGCATCCTCTGCCCCCCGGACGGGCCGGGCCTCACAGCGCCCGGCCCTGGTCGCGAGTGTCTAGAACAGGTACTCGCGCCTTCCTGAGTGCGAGCTAATCCAGATGACGTCGCAGAAGTCGGCGAGGCCGTCTGGGCCGGTGCGACCCCAGCCGCTGTCGCGCACCCCGCCCATCGGGGCGTGGATCTCGTCGTTGACCGTCGGTGAGTTGACGTTCACGATGCCCGTAAGGATGCGCGGCGCCAGATCGAAGCCGCGGTAGGTATCGCCCGTCAGGATCGAAGACGTCAGCCCGTACATGACACGGTTGGCAGCGGCGACCGCCTCGTCGTCGCTGTCGACGGGTTCCACGATGACCACGGGGCCAAAGGTCTCCTCGTTCGCGGCGATCGCGTCATAGGGGACGTCGGTCAGG
The DNA here is from genome assembly GCA_035487855.1 of Solirubrobacteraceae bacterium. Lineage (GTDB taxonomy): Bacteria > Actinomycetota > Thermoleophilia > Solirubrobacterales > Solirubrobacteraceae > Palsa-744. The sequence continues at coordinate 60,660 of DATHLT010000005.1, read as the reverse complement.
ATCGTCGGTTCGACAACCAGCCCCTCCGATTTGCCACCGGCCCGGACGACCGCGCCCTTGCCGACCGCATCCTTGATCCGCTCGTGCACGAGATCGACAGCATTCTGGGTGATGAGTGGGCCGATGATCGTGGTCGGGTCCAGCGGGTCACCCATTTTCAGGCTGCCGGCTCGGGCGACGAACTTCTCCACGAACTCGTCGTAGATCGAGCGGTGGATGATGATCTTGCGGGTGTTGAGGCAGATCTGGCCCTGGTGGAAGAACGAGCCGAAGGTGGCTGTCCGCACCGCGTAGTCCATGTCAACGTCGTCAAGAACCAGCATCGGGTTGAAGCCGCCGAGCTCCAGCACGGTCCGCTTCAACGTTTCGCCAGCGCGTTTGGCGAGAAGGCGCGCCGTCTTGACGCCACCGATCAGGTTGATGAGACGGACGTCCTGACTGCCAAACACGACGTCGGAGATGGCGGGAGCCGCGCCCGGTGCGTGGGTGACGACGTTGATGACCCCAGGCGGGAAACCGGCCTCCTCGGCAATCTCCGCGAGGAGGATGCCGGCGTTGACGGGCGCGAACTCCGACGGCTTGACGACGACTGTGTTGCCGGCGGCGACCGGCGAGATCACCGCGCGCCAGGAGAGGATGTTCGCGCCGTTCCACGGCGTGAAGCTGACGACCACGCCGAGCGGGCGGCGCACGCCGATCGAGTGGGTGTGGTGAGGCTGATTGCTCTGCAGCACCTCGCCCTTGTTGAGGTAGACCCAGCCGGTGGCTTGCTGCAGGGTGTTGGCGACGAGATCCTGCTGGAACGCCGAGTACGGCACGGTGCTCCCGGTCTCGCGGGCCGACAGCTCAGCAATCTCGTCCCGTCGGCGCTTGACGATGTCGACGGCATTCTGGAGCAGCTGCGCGCGTTCGGAAGGTGTCGTCCGCGCCCATGCCGGGAAGGCATCGGCGGCCGCCTTGATAGCTGCGGCCATGTCCTCCGGCCCACCGGTCGGGACCTTCGCGAACACCGCGGAAGGAAAGAACCGACCTAACCGAATGTCAAACGGGCGTCGGCCTCGCCATAAGCGTCAACCACGAGTTTGCTATATCCAGGCTCAACGCTTACCGTGCCGCTCTTGTGAGATTGTCGGTAGGTAATGGCGGCCGGTACGTTTGCCCCTGCTTGGACGTCAAGACTGGTTCCCCAGGCATGCGCGTTGTTGCCCCACTTCGCCGCCCCAACCTGAACGGCTTCCAGATTTTCCTTGTACGTACCCTCGAGTGTGGCAACTATTTTGGGCATGGAGACCTCCGGTAAGATGTCCGCAGGACGCGACGAGAGTAACTCAGGCTGATGCTGGTGTCAATGGTCGTGGCATCACGGGGTCCACCCCTACTCGCCGACGCGCGGGGCGAGTGCGACTGCGGTGCTAGACGAGCCCTCGTGCGGCCCAGACCTCGACGCGCACCGAGAAAGGTGCCGCGGGCAGCGCCTCCTGGCAATGTTCGCGACTCATCTTGGATGTCCGGATCCAGTTCGCGAGCCGCCTCCCAAAATGAGCTGAGTGGCCCATGACCGGTGGCGTGATCGCAGACGCATGCCGCCACCACACCGCCCGGCCGAGTGACGCGTGTCATCTCGTCCACGCCCGCGCGGGATCTGACATGAAGTGGACTACGAGTTGTGCCAGCGTCGCGTCGAACACTTGGTCCGCAAATGGCAGATGCTCAGCAGAGGCGAGCTGCACCTTGATCCCAGGATGCCGCTCCATTGCTGCCGACGCATACGTCTCTGAGGGATCAACCGCCGACACGAAGGCCGCTCCCAGCCGCCTGACCAGCTCGGCGGTGAGCGCCCCTGGCCGCAGCCGACGTCGAGCACACGCTGGCCGGCCACGACGCCCGCGAAATCAGCTAGCGCAGGCTAAGCCCAGCAGAGTATCTGCCGATAAAACGGTCATATGCTTCAGCTGAGACGGTGAAGCTCATCGCTAGGGGCCCCACCTGCCGGGTTCGGCCAGCGCCATGCCCACAGGCGCAAACGCCGCGTGACCCGACCGCCTTCATCTTGTGAACCGTAGAGGATGGCTGGGGACGAGCAAGAAAGCTCAAACCTGGGGTCTAGGGTGATGCGCACCTCGCGCGGCAGGCCGCGGACCCGCCGATGCCGCCGGAGCGCTCCTTGAGGACTAGGGGGTGATCGACGTCCACGATCGCATGGTCCTTGCCGTGGTCCCTAAGTGAGCGAATCTCAGGTGATCCAGAGCACCTCAGAACCGCGCGCACGCCGGACGCGACCCGAGAACACCCAGTCTTGCTCCTTCGAGCCCAGTATCGCTCATCGCATAAATGCCCGTACTTCGGATTCTACGGTGCAGAGCAGTTCGTGGTCCCTTGGGTGGTCTTCGGCTCGGACTCGTCGCCGGCCTGCCGCGGATACGCGCAGCCAGACGTTTCCGCAGCACGGGCTACGCGGTACTCAGCGCCCACGCATCTCCGGCCCAGGCCGTCGGGGCGGCCGTTGCCCACCGTCGGGTGCCGGCTCCCGAGGCTTTAGATATGGCAGCCGGCACGAGGGAGGCGGGGCTCAGCGCAGCGTTCCCTTTCGCGTTTCTATAAGCGTCTCGCCAGGCGCCGGCGGGTCGAGTGATCCGCCTCGAGCGCTTTGGGCTCGGTGGTGGCGATGAACGCGCCGAGCACCTCCACGAAGCGCTTGGGCTCGTCCAGCTGGGGGAAGTGACCCGAGTCCTCAAAGACCTCCAGACGACTGGTAGGGACCTGGGTGTGTGCGCTGTGGGCGTGGGAGACGGGGATCAGCGTGTCGTGCTCGCCCCAGACGAAGAGCATCGGCGCGCGTTCGGCCAGGTACAGGCGATCAGTGGCGTCGACCCGCTGGCCACTGGGCTCGACGACCGAGCGCAACGTGCGCAGGAACGCTTCACGGGTGACCCGGTCGGCGAGCGTGGCATGGCCGCGGGCGCTTTCGCGCAGATCCGTGCTGGGCTGCAGGCCGACTGCTCCCATCACTTTTCCCACTATTCGCCCTGCATCGAGCAGCCGTCCGTTGGTGAGGATTGGCAGGACGTACTCGGCGCCGGGAAGCGTGGCCGCGCGGAGCAGAAGGCTGACCTCGCGGCCCAGACCGCCGCTGTCCACGAGGATCAGCCGTTCGCAGCGCTCGGGGAACTGGTAGGCCATTTGCATCGCGACGCCGCCCCCGAGCGAGTGCCCGACGAAAGTCGCCCGGTCATGTCCGAGCTCCTGCAGGATGTCGCGCACGAGGCTCGCGTGGGCGCCCAGCGAATAGTCGCCCGTCGGCTTGGCTGAGCCGCCATGGCCGAGCAGGTCGGGTGCGATGACCGTGAAGTGCTTGGCCAGGCCGGGCATGACCTGCGCCCAGGTCGTCGAGTCCGACGTGATGCCGTGAATCAACACCACTGCCGGGCCGGCTCCGGCCTGACGGTAGGCGTAGCGGTTGCCGTGCAGGGTGACACTGCGAAGCTGGTACGCCTTCATTGCAGTCAACGCTCCTGTGCTGTTCTGGGCCCAGCCGAACGGTACCGCTCGAGGCCGTTGGCGGAGGGCCGCCCGGCAAGCGTCTGCTACCGGGTCTCGATCCGGCACTTGGCGCCGCGCGCTTTGGCGCTCGACCGAAGGCGGTATCGCGCTCGGCTTGCGGCCTCAGATTGGGTACTAGCCGCTAGAGTTCCGCCGGCTTCACCATCTTCGACGTCAGAGGTCTCCCGCGCGAGCTTGACCTTGCGCAGCTCGGGTACTAGATCCCGCTGGCGCTCAAGCGCCATGGCACGTGCAATGTGATCACCAAGCATGCGCTCACTCTTGTGCAAAGGCGACGTTCGCTCAACACATTTAGCCTCACCTGAGAGCTGGATGTGTCAAGGCTCAGGCAGGTGCCGCAGCGACCGCGTCGACGAGCGCATCCCCGTCCAGTGTGCGCAGGTAGAGCACATGGCGTCTCACCCGCCTGCGATTCACCAGGCCGGCTTCAGCGAGCACCGTCAGCTGTTGTGAGATACCGCCGCTGGTAACACCCAATAGTCCCGCCAGCTCTGTTGTCGAGCGGGGGCAGTCCAGTGCCATCAGGACTGCCGCGCGGTTTCGTCCCAGCAAACGCGCCAGCGCGTCCGGAGCGGAGGCTCGCTGAGACTCCCACAGCATCCCGATGCCGCGCGCCGGGTAGATCAGCGCCGGCTGCCACGGCGGTGCGGTCACCATGAACACCTTCGGCCAGGCGAACACACTCGGGATCAGCAGCAGGCCACGGTCGTCGAGGTCGAGCCGACCGCCCCAGAATTTCTGGTGACCCTCGCAGTCTTTATCGATATGCAGCACGCCGTCCTCCCATCTGACCGTCTCGTCGAGGTCAGCGAACAGCGCGCGCGTGCCGCCGTCGGCGATCTGACGCGAGCGGTAAAGGATGTCGTGCTCGAGCAGCGAGCGGATCCGCTCCCAGTCATCGGCGATCGCCCTCTCCCAGTAGCGGCGCATCAGCTCCGCGAGATTCTGCACCGCGGCACGGGGGTCGGTCAGGAATGGATTCAGCACCGCAGGGATCGCATGCCCCTCATAGGCGACCCGTACCTCCGCCCGAATCTGCTCGGGCGGGGTCGCCACCATCCTGTCGAGCTCATCCTCGAAGCGCGTCAGCGGGCTCGTCGGCACCGGGTGGATGAAATCCGGGTTATAAGTGTCGGAGCCCTGAAGCGCCCGGAGCGCGGAGATATCGAGGTCGGCTGTTCGCTGTCTCGCGCGCTCCACCCATGGCAGGTGCAGCGCCCCCCGGCTGGGGTCCTTGAGGACCGCCGTGCTTGCGACCAACTCGATCGTCGGCGAGATCGCAAAGCGAACACGCGTCAGAGCCTCAGTATCGAAGACGATCTCCAGCATGCTTGAAGCCTCCCTAACGACTGTCCTTGAGTCGAGAGATTCACTCCAGCCTAAATATATGCGGGCGTGAGAAGATCAACGACGTGATCAAGCACATCGTCATCTTCAAGTGGCGCGATGAGGTCAGCGAGGCAGACGTAGCGGCTGTGCTGGATGAACTGCACGCTCTCCCCGACGCGATCGATGCGCTCGAGAGCTACCTCGCCGCACCCGATCTGGGGCTCACAGAAGGTACCGGAGACCTGGCGATCATCGCCGCCGTAGCCAGTCCCGAGGCGCTGAGGCGCTATCTCGATCATCCCCAGCACGTCGCGGTGGTCGCGAAGCTACGCGCGATGGCCGCGAGCCGCACGGCCGTGCAAATCTCAGCAGACTCACCCTAGCGGCTGCCTGCCAGCGCAAGCCACGCGTCTAGCTCGTCGGCCGAGTGGTACCCAGCCAGCGCGCAAGCGCGAGCCCGACCTCGACCGTCCTGCCCGCCTCGTCCGCGAGGGCGAGCTCGCCGATTGCCCTCGTCGTGAACTCGCGCGCGCCGTTCTCGTCGGCGGATGCGAGGATCACGGCGTGCAGATCGTCGTAGCGTGCGAATCTCACGTCCTCGCGGGAACGGAGCATCAGCCGCTGCGTGGCCAGGGCATCGCTGTAACTGCGCCTGAACTCAGTCATGCCGGAGTCCGCCGATCCAATTGCCACGCGCACGGCCGGTATGTCCTCGAGCGCCGCTGTGAGCATCTCGGCGCCGGGTGCCTGCGCAGAGGCGAGCCACATCCACACAGAGGCGGAGCTGGGAGGGACGGTGAACGCCCGCCCTGGGCTGGCCCCTCGCGCGATCGCGTCCGCCGCATGGCCGATCGCGCCCTGGTCGGCGGCGGCGGGGCTCCACAGGATTGCTGCGACGTGTTAGCGACGCAGCTCGTACTGAAGACGAGTACTCGCGCGGTCGACGGGAATCGGCGCGCCGGTGAGGGATCAAGCTGACGACCTTCACCAGCGGCGCCACGCGACATTCTGGCCGGCGCGATATGCCTCGGTGGCGCGGTCGTCGAGCCCGCGGCGCACCAAAGTGCATATGTAGACGAGAATAGATGGTCTTTATGACCCTATTCAGTCGTGTCGTCGTCAGCGACAATCGATGGCAAGATCGAGCCGGGCCAAGATCAAGAACGCGGAGGTAGAGCGATGGCCAGCGCGGCCGGGATCGAAGAACACAAGAGCACAGAGACCGAGCGCCTGGACGTGGTCATCGTTGGTGCGGGTATGTCGGGCATCGGCGCTGCCTGGTACCTGGAGCATCGCCTTTCCGGCAAGACCTACGCGATCCTCGAGAATCGCGACAGCACAGGTGGCACGTGGGATCTGTTTCGTTACCCGGGCATCCGTTCGGACTCTGACTTGCACACCTACGGCTACGCATTCAAGCCCTGGACCGATGAGAAGTCGATTGCCGAGGGGCCGGCGATCCTCGACTACATACGCGAGACCGCGAGCGAGAACGGCATCGATCGGCACATCCGCTTTGGTCATCGCGTGGTCCGCGCCTCGTGGTCAAGCGCGCAGGCCCTGTGGGCAGTCCAGGCGCAACGCAACGACACGGGGGAGACGGTCGTGTTCGAGTGTTCGTGGCTGTTTGGTGCCGCCGGCTACTACCGCTACGAGCAGGGCTACATGCCCGACTTCGAGGGTGTCGAGCGATTCCAAGGCCAGCTGATCCATCCACAGCACTGGCCGGAGAATCTCGACTACAGCGGTCAGCGGGTCGTCGTCATCGGTAGCGGCGCCACTGCGGTGACGCTCGTGCCGGCGATGACCGAGCGCGCGGCGCATGTGACGATGCTTCAGCGCTCGCCCAGCTACGTCGTGAGTCTCCCTGAAAAGGATACGATCGCGAACCTGCTCAAGCGAGTTCTTCCGGCCGATCGTGCCTACGCCATCACCCGGCGTAAGAACGTTTGGATGCAACGTACGTTCTACGAACTCAGTCAGAGGCGGCCAGGCTTGGTCAAGTGGCTGCTGCGCAAGGGCCTGGAAAGGAGCCTGCCCGCGGGCTATGACATCGACACTCACTTCACCCCTGCGTACGGCCCATGGGATCAGCGTTTGTGTGCCGTGCCAGATGGGGATCTGTTCGCGGCGATCTCATCGGGGTGCGCATCCGTCGTGACCGACAGGATCTCCACGTTCACCGAGCAGGGGATCATGCTCGAGTCAGGCGCTGAGCTCGAGGCTGACATCGTCATCACCGCTACCGGTCTCGACCTGCAGGTTCTGGGTGGCGTCGAGTTGAGCGTCGACGGCGAGCAGGTCTCGCTACCCGACCAGCTCATCTACAAGAGCGCAATGATCAGCAACCTGCCCAACATGCTGTTCGTTTTCGGCTACACCAACGCGTCATGGACGCTCAAGGTAGATCTCGTTTGTGACTATATCTGCAAGCTCATCGCGATGATGGACCGCGGCGGCTACTCGAGTTGTGTGCCGGTCAATCCTGATCTGGGCATGCCAACGCGCCCGATGCTCGACTTCGGTGCAGGATACGTGCAGCGCGCTGTCGATCGCTTTCCCCGCCAGGGAACAGGTGCGTGGGAAGTCAAGATGAGCTACCGAGATGACCTCGAGCGGCTGCGTCACGGGCCGCTCGCGGACGGCGTACTGCGCTTCTCTATGCGTCCAAGTCCGCTCGGTATGACGAACAGTACGGATATAGTCTCGTCCCGATGACATGGAGGCGAGCTATTGGTGCCGCAGTGCTAATGGCAGTGACGGCAACGTTGGCGCTCGGCGCCACTGGTGTGGCCGCTGGCTACTCGGCCGGCTGCGGCAACGTCCCAATCGTCTACGGAATTCCGCCCTGGGGCTTTCACACGGGCTCTCCCGCCGGCGCATCGGGCGGCTTCGCCCGCGGCCACGGAGAAATCAACCTGGAAGCGAACACCGTCTCCGGGATTATCTGCCAGGAACTGCACTTCCGAGACCAGCCCACGAGGTCGATCACGATGACGGTTGAGCATCACCTCGTCTACCACTCCCACTACGCGACGATGTGGGGGTATCCAGGCAACATCATGAAGATCGTCGTCCGTGTGCAGGCCAGCAACGATCCAGGGTGTGAAGTCGGCACAGTCGGGCACGCCACCCTATTTGCTAGTTACAACGGCGTTCGTAGCGACAGCGTCCAGTTTTTCTTCCCCGCTGCCTGCAAGGACCAGGATCACCTGTACCACGGAGCCCAGGTCAACAACCAGGTTCCGCCGCTCTAGTAGCACTAGCCGATTTCAACAGCTTCGGTCTTGTCGATCCTGAAACCTTTGCCTTTGCCCGGTTCAGCGACCTTCACGCAGGTGACCCCGTCCGTGGCAGACGTGCAGAGGACGCCGTCCAGTTCGGCTTGCTGGCCGTACTGCAGAACCGGTGCTTTTTCGTTCCAGTTCTGTAGGCAGTAGCCAGGAGGGGCGTTGTGTTCATACGCGCAGATCGTAACCCCACCGTTACCACTGATCGTGGCATGGCTTATGCGCGAGCTCGCTGTAGTCCCAGGCCCTGCCCCTGTGCCGCAGAATGTCCCCGTCTCACACCACACGTCGCGGTCGGGTGACAGGAATTCACTTAGCTGCAGCGGCGCGGGGGCGATGTGTGCGCCGCCTACAGAGCTTGTCCTACGAGGGTTGAAGAGAAAGCCCGCTTGCGTCGCGCGCACTGTGCATTGCACGCCCTTGCGCAGCACCACACAGCGGAAGCGTCCCACTGTGACCGCATGTCCATAGGCGTAGGTCGGCGTACGTGTGCCGGCGTTGCCCAGCCCACAGCTGTTCCTCCGCGTGCTGTGCGAGTAGCACGTCTGTACTTCTCCGCTCGCATTTAGGGTCGTCTTCGATTCGCCGTGAGGGCCGACGCTCTCACAGAACGCAACAGGCGTACCGCCGTAGCCGTCGTACACCGCGCATGAGATGCTGCCGTATTGGCTGTGCGCAAAGAATTCCACTGCCCGCAGCCGAGCCGGCTGGACGCTGGTTGCACCGATGTTCGCCGGGGTCAGCGCACAGGCCGCAAGAGCTCCCAGCGCCACGAGAACTCCTACGAGGGACCGTCTGGATCTCCTGTGCATACAACCTCCTTGCGGTCGTGGACGGGACCGCGATAGCCCCCAGTCGCGAACGGTAGCCGACGCCAACATCAGAGGGCGCCACGGTTGTGGCTATCGCCGCTGACACCGGCCTCACGCGAGGCCGCCTGACGGCTATAGGGTTCCCACGTGCCAACCGTCGAGTTCCGTCCGCGCTTCGGCGTGACCCTTACGATTGCGGCCATAGTGTGTGCCGGCTGTGCGTCGGGCAGCCCCCAGATGGGTGCCAAGAGCTTCTACGAAGAACACGCCAAAGCTGCCGCCGGCATCGCGGTGGCCACCAAGGCTGTCGAGCTTGAGATCTCGCGCCTGTCCACATCGCCGACGCGATCACAGTTGACAATGCTCGCCGCCGACGCTTCGCAAATGTACACCCGTCTTCTGCAAGTGAGTGGTTGGCAGGTGGCCGGCCAGGGTGAAGAAGGGGTCGAAGAAGAAGACGTCCCAAGGGCTGAGACGCAGCTGGCCGAAGGGGCCGAAGCACTCGCCGCAGCGATGTCGTCGTTGGGCTCCTATGCGCGTCTGCCGGAGGCGGTCACGCTCGCGAAATACCGGAGCAAGCTCGCCAGCGGGCGCACATCATGGAACGAAGGCATCTCCCAACTCTGGTACCTGGCGCACAAGGCCACGCCCCCAAAGCTGTGAACCGGCCCTTGAAGCCGGAGTGAGGTGCACTATCGTGCGCTCAGTCATGGCCTACGTCCCGCCGCCAGAGATCCTCGAGCGCTACGCCTCGATACTGATCGACTTTGCCCTTGGCGGTGGCCGTGGCGTGCAGCAAGGCGAGGTGGTTCGTGTGGTTGCGCCGGAGAGCGCGAAGCCTCTGTATGCGGCGCTCAACAGGGCGGTATGGCGTGCCGGCGGCCATGTCATCGGCTCCTACCAGCCCGACGACGATCACGTTGCCAACCTCTCCCGCGATTTCTACGAACTTGCCAGGGCGGAGCAGCTCGAGCACTTCCCCGCGCACTACACGCGTGGCCTGATCGATGAGATCGACCACCAGGTGACGGTCATCGCTCCCAGCGATCCACGTGCCCTGGATGGCGCCGACCCGGCACGGATCATGCGCCGCGGTGAGGCGATGCGTCCGTTGCTCGACTGGCGTGGAGAGAAGGAGAACGCAGGGCGTTTTACCTGGACGCTCGGTCTCTACGGAACGTCCGGGATGGCAGGCGAGGCGGGCATGGAGCTCGAGGAGTACTGGGAGCAGATCGTGCACGCGTGCTTCCTCGACGACGAGGACCCCGTGGCGCGCTGGCGCGAGATTGGACAGCGCCTGGATGACACCCGCCAGCGACTCGATGCGCTGAGGATCGAGCGGCTGCACATCGAGGGCGAGGACGTCGACTTGTGGGTGAGTGTCGGCGAGCAGCGGCGGTGGCTGGGAGGACGCGGGCGCAATATCCCCAGCTTCGAGCTCTTCACCAGCCCTGACTGGCGTGGCACCGAAGGATGGATCTACTGCAACCAGCCGCTGTATCGCTATGGGAATCTCGTCGAGGGCATCCGTCTTGAGTTTGTCGACGGGCGGGTAACCAAGGCCAGCGCTGAGAGCAACGAGCAGATCCTTAAGGAGATGATTGCCACCGAGGGGGCCGATCGCGTGGGGGAGTTCTCGCTCACCGATCGTCGCTTCTCGCGGATTACCCGCTTCATGGCCCAGACGCTGTATGACGAGAACGTCGGCGGCACCTTCGGCAACACCCACATAGCAGTGGGACGTTCCTATCAGGATGCATTCGATGGTGACCCGGCGTTGGTCAGCGACGAGGAATGGCAGCGACTCGGCTTCAACAACTCGAGTGTTCACACTGACATCGTCTCGACCACCGAGCGTGTTGTGACAGCGACCTTGCCGGGTGGCGAGCAGCGGGTCATCTACCGCGACGGCCAGTTTCAGCTTGACTAACCACCGGTAGCCGCCGTAACTCGGTGCGTGCGCAACTGAGCATCTGTCCAAACGCCCAGGCAGTGAAACTGGCCAATCGGCCCTTCTCCGCGGCGGTGCGGTAATCGATACTCTCGCCATGCCAAGCGATCTTGAGATCATCGACGGTCCCACTCCGATCCCGATCCCCCGCGACGGCGACATGTACCGCTGGAAGGTTCTCAACGATCGGGCTGAGCAGCATGTGTATGTCCAGATCGCCAGCTCGCTACGCGCCGAGGCGTTTGACGAGCCGCTGCGATCGGGCATTCAGTCCAAGGGGGAGTCGGTGCTGCGTAAGCTGCTCGAGCGCGGGAACGTGCCCACGCGGATCAAGATCACCTCGGCGGGCATCACCGAAGTCGGCATAGACCGCCGCTCACGTCCTTGTTCTGTGTGAGACGCCGGCCTGTTCCGGCGAGCAATGACCGCTTCTGGGTGAAAGAGTCAGAGACGTTCGCCCAGTGCCCGCGCAAATAAGTGCCGTAGTTTCCCGCCACTGATATGGAGGCCACATCCGGCGTGTGACCGGCGTCAGAGTGGGTACTGTGGAGGGACGATGAAAGCGAGCGGGTTGCATCTGCTTCCTCCGGCCGGATCGGGCGGGAAGTTGAGTGCGCCATGAGCCTTGCCACCGCCACTCCGATCATCGCCAGCGGCGTTCAGGGAGGGCATGCGCCGGCGCCCGGTTATGAAACGCTCGTGATCGGAGCGCTAATCGCCGCGATGGCGATTGCATTGGGGTTCGTTGTCGTCTACCTACGCCGGCGCAATCGCCGCCCGAAGCCCGTAAACGACCAGTGGCAGGCGCTGGCCGTGATGGGCGAGCTGTGCCCGTATGGTTGGCAAGCGCAGATCACGGTGTATGGATGGGGTGCCCCCGTGCCGGCTGATGCACCGCCCGCGCGCGTGCCCTTGATCGAGCTGGAATGGAAGCAGTTTGAGGAGGAGTCGGGCAGGATCGCGGTCGCACGACGGGTGTGGGCGCCGACGATCGGCCAAGCGCTGCAGACGATGGTCGAGGACCGTCAGACCGATCTCACGCTAGAGCAGATTGAGCAACAAGCGGCCGAGGACGACCTGTGGTGGAGCGAGTGACTACCGCAGATCAGAGCGGTCTGCCGGCTGTCGGATCGCCGGCGCGCACGAAGCGCTCGGTAATGGCGAAGGCGCGCTCGATCGTGTCCCAGTGGATGTTCTCGGGTGTGTCTCTGGGCGAGTGGTAGTTGGAAGGGAACTTTGTCGCGTCGATCGACGCGAGCGTGACGGCTGCGTAGCCGCGACGTAGCGCCACGAGCGCGTCGGTGGCGAGCACCGTGCGCAGCCCGCGCACGAGCTGCACGTCAACCGCCTGCGCCGCAGCGGCGACGCGTGCGCGTGCCGACTCGCTGTAGAGGCGCATCCGCAGCATGCCCTCGGCCTCGATCAGGGTAAGCGTGGGGCTGCCCACGCACTCGAGGCACAGCACCGTCGTGTGGGCTGGATCGAGGTCTGCGCCGTGGCGGCGCATGAAGCCCTGCATGCCCTCCATGAACGACTCCTCCGAGCCGGTCGACAGCAGCAACACCCGTACGCCGGCCACCGGGCGCTCGCCGAGCGAGCGCGCCAGGGCAAGCAGCACAGCAACCGCGCTCAGGTTGTCGTTGGCGCCCGGAACCACATCGCTACGGGCGATGTCCACCATCGCCGCCGCGCTTGCGGCACCGAGCCAGGAGCCTGCGCGCAACAGGCCTCTGCGTCTGATGAGCGCACCCAATGCCACGAGCACCGGCCCAAGCCAGGTCGCGTACATGATCGGCACGGTCTGATTGGAGCGCTCCAGCTGCTCGGGGAAGTGCTCTGCGAACCACTCCGGCAGGAATGGGTGAAAGACCAGTCCGCCGTGGGCGGCGTCGTGGTGGCCCACCACCACTAGCGTCTCTGCGGCGTCGCGGTCGCCTGCCTCAGCGATCACGTTGTAGGTGTCTCGATGCGGCAGCGCGGCACGGCGAAACCACAGCCGCCCGCCGCCCAATTCATCCCAGATGGCTGCCGTGGCGCCGGCGCCGACGGCGCCTGCCAGGAGGCGTATACCCCGTGAGCGCGAGCGACGTGCGGTCAGTCCCGCTGCTGCCACAGCACCGTTGAGCAGGCCCAGCGGCCACCAGTAGCCACCGTGCGCGCGCTCCACCTCGAGGCTCGCGTCGTGCCCGTGCTCGCGAATACGCTCGGCGATCCACTCGGCGGCGCGACGCTCGCCGGGCGAGGCTGATGCTCGCGGAAAGCTCGCGAGCTCGCGGACCACCGTCCGGAGCTCCGCTGCGAGCCAGGGCGGCTGTGAAAGTTTATGGTCGCTCTGGACGGTGGGGGAGCTCATCTACAGACCGTAACCCAACTCGCCGCGCTAGGTGCTCGAGGCGGGTACCGGGTGGGCCACACGGGCTCTACACTCAGGCGCGTGAGCGGCCTTGCACGAGCAGCCGGCCTGGCCTATCGACAGGCGGGAAGCCCGTCAGACCCTGCGGTGCTGCTGGTGCACGGCTACCCGGAGTCCTCCTATATGTGGCATGGCACGCTCGCGCCCCTTGCCGATGGGGGCTGGCGCGCGCTCGCTCCCGACCTGCCTGGCTATGGCGACTCCGAGCCCGGCGAGTCAGGGACATGGGAGGAGCATATGCAGGCACTGCAACGCTTCGTTGACGAGCTCGGGTTGGGGCCGGTGGTGCTCGTCACACACGATTGGGGCGTGCCGATCGGGCTGCGCTGGGCATGCGATCACCCTGGTTCAATCAGCGCCACCGTAATCTCCGACGGCGGCTTCTTCTCGGACCGTCGCTGGCACGACCTCGCGAACGTGATGCGCACACCAGGCGAGGGCGAGAAGCTGATCCACGCCTACACCCGCGATGGCTTCGCCGCGGCGATGCGAGCGGTTTCGAGCGGTATGGACGACGAGGCGATCGCCGAGTATTGGAAGGCATTTGCAGACGACAGGCGACGTCTTGCTCAGCTAGCGCTCTATCGCTCCGGGGAGTTCGAGAAGCTCGTCCCCTATGAGGGCGCACTTGCCAAGCTAGACGTCCCCGCACTGATCATCTGGGGTGGGGAGGATCGCTTCGCCGGTGTGGCGATGGCACATCGCTTCCACGATGAGATTCCTGGCTCAGAGCTCGCGATCTTCGACGGGGCGGGGCATTTCGTATGGGACGATCAGCCGCAGCCGGCAGCTCGCTCGCTCGTCGACTTTCTCGAGCGGCGCGTTCCTCGGCTCACAGTGGACTGAAAAGACACGCCGATCCCGGGACACGCTCAGTCGATGCGGGTCGTCGGTTCGGTTGCCGATAGCTGATCGGGAAGGTTGATTTCCACGCCCGAGGGCGGATCGACGTGGCCGGCAAGAAGTGGATCATCGGTTTCACGCATCCACGCGCCCAGGCGAGCGCGAAGATCCTCGACCAGCGGCGCGTGAGCCGGGTCAGAGACGAGGTTGTCAGCCTCATTGGGGTCGAATAGGAGGTCGTAGAGCTGCTCTTTGGGGATCTCTCGCTTGGCCCAGCCGGCGCCCAGCAACACATCCTTGCTGGGACCATCGTCGGTGTTGGGTAGGACGGGCGTCTTACGATCGCCCCAGCGGCGGATGTACTTGTGACGCGCTGTTCGGATCGCGCGCTGAGGCTCATACGCGGCGTGCCACGTCGAGCCGGCGAAGATCTCATCGCGCACGCTCGTCGTCTCACCGCGCAGCAATGGCAGTAGCGAAACGCCTTCGAGGAACGTTGGGCGCTCGATGCCAAGGTACTCACACACGGTGGGATAGATGTCGATGTGTGACACGAGCGAGTCGATCACGCGCCCGCCGTGGAAGGGCTCGGGGCCGCGCAGGATCAGCGTTACGCCGAGACCACGGTCATACAGCGTCGCCTTGGCGCCCGGGAACGGCATCCCGTGGTCGGTGGTGAAGATGATCAGCGTGTTCTCGGACAGGCCGGATGCGTCCAGTTGGTTGAGCACCATGCCCACACCGTGGTCCAGGGAGCGGGCGCTCGCCTTGAACGCCGCCACGTCTGCACGCACCTCCGGCGTGTCCGGCAGGTTGTTCGGGGGCTTTGAGTAGTGCACGTCCCTGAGCGAGCCTGGACCGAGGAATTCTCGATGTGTCTCGAAGAAGCCAATCGACACGAACAGCGGCCGCTCGTGCTTGCGTCGCAGTACCTCCATCGCCAGCGGCGCGACCGTCTCAACGCGAGTGGTGGGGATCTTCAACACCTCGTCGTAGCCGATCACCTCGGGCTCCTTGGAGATGTGCTGCTCGCCGATCAACGTCGAGGTATAGCCGGCGCCACGAAGCACGTTCACGATGTGGTGGCGGTAATCACGCAACGACCATCCGCGATGGGCCAGGCCGAGCATTCCGTTGCTTTGGCCGTACTGGCCTGTCAACAGGCAAGCGCGGCTGGCGGAGCACGTTGGCGCCGCGCAGAACGCCTGGCGGAAGAGCACACCCTGATCGGCGAGCGCCTGCACATTGGGCATCGGCACCTGCTCGCCATAGGGCTGCACGTAGCGCCCGGTGTCATGCGAATGCAGGTAGAGGATGTTCGGGAAGCCCATCACGGAGTATTGTTCACTAAGACTATGAATTTGCTTGGGTCTCTGCGATGACGCCGATGCTTGCCTACCTGGTTTGTGCGACGCCGCGAAGCGGCAGCACCCTACTCTGCCATGCGCTCGATGCGACCGGAGTGGCCGGGCACCCCGATGAGTACTTCGAGGCGCTGAGCCGCTCCGGGCTTCCTCGCCGGCCGCATGAGTACTTTGACCCTCAACGCCACGCGAACATCGTCGAGCGGCTCGCCTTTCGTGAGATGCCCGATGGGGACGCCAAGCCGAATCCGCTGTGGCATCCGGACACCTATGACCGCTACCTCGCGTGGGCGCTCGAGCGGGGCACTACCCCCAACGGGGTCTTCGGCGCCAAGCTCATGTGGGGGTATCTCGGTGACTTCGCGCAACTGCTGCGCGGGATCGAGGGGATGGCTGACAGGCCGCTGCCGGAGCTGCTCGGTCGCGCCTTTCCTGGGTTGCGCTACATCCAGATCACGCGCGAGAACAAGATCAGACAGGCCGTCTCACTGTGGAAGGCCGTGCAGACTCAAACCTGGAAGCGAGAGCCCGGGGAGGATGAGCGCCCGGTGGAGCTGGTCTTCTCCTTCCGCGCGATCAACTACTTGGTGCGCCTGCTCACTGCCCATGATGCCTCGTGGGACGCTTACTTCCTGGGGCTTGGGTATGAGCCGCTGAAGCTCACCTATGAGGAGCTCGCTGAGAGCACTGATGAGGTCGTGCGCCGCGTGCTCGAGCACCTCGGCATCCCCGTGCCCGCGGATCTTGCTGTAACGGCGCCGCGCCTGTCGGTGCAGGCGGATGCGATATCCGAGGAATGGGTGCGTCGCGTGGACGAGCACCTGCGTGCGCTCGAGGCCCCCGAGCCAGTTCGCGTGCTGGGTGGGATGGGCGCCTAACGCCGGCGCGCAGCGCTCAGCGACGGGGCTTGGTGCGTTCTACTGCCTCCGCCAGCGTCGCCAGGCTGATTCCCAGGGCTACAGCTATTCGTCTCACTGTCGTCCACGTTGGATTGGCGTTGCCACGCTCGATCCGCGCGAAGGCAGCGACCGTCAAACCTGCGCGGTGTGCAAGGTCCTCCTGGGTCTCCCCGCGCTCGATGCGAAGGCGCCTGAGAGTGGCTGCGAGGGCGGGGTCTGCCTGCGAGGGTGCGGACACAATCAGAAACATCGCATCTCGTCCGTAGCAATAGCCAGACAGCAAGCTGCTGGTATCTTGCTGCTGTCACGCCATCCCCACAGACGGCGCTGGCCGGTCGGTACCCGCTCGTCATGCGCGCGGGTACCGACCGAATCTAGGGTTTCGGCTATCGCTAGGTACCCGGCAGCCGGTACTTGCGTGTCTTTGGGCAGCGCTCCAACAGCCCCAACTCGACGAGCGTAATTGCATAGCGATGTGCAGTGCTTGGACTCAAATCGAGCTCTCGTGCCAATTCGAGGATTCCACGAGGGTCGCCATCCGGGCTGAAGCACGTCAGGATCGACAGTCCCCGCAGTAGTGAACGCGATATGCGCGGGTCGTCCGTGTCCGGGGGCATGTAGCCGCCGATTAAGGTCGAGACGCTCGGAGCACGGCTGCGAGCAGCGGCTCTTACGATCGCGTCGATCTGGGTGGGGTAGAGGGTGATTGAGATTGGCTGTTGCTGCTCGTTCTTTGTCATCTTGAGATGGTCTCACATGCTGCAGACGATTGTCTGCATGATCTCGATCTAGGTCCTGGTCGCGCTCGTTAGCTGCGCCTGCGGCTGGCCGGTGACAACGTCGCGACGGATTAGTTGCTTGCACGTGCAATCATTGTCCTATGAGCAAGATCACCGTCACGCACTTCACCGACCCCGGCTGTCCGTTTGCTTATTCCGCGAGCCCCGCGCTCGCAGTGCTGCGCTGGCGCTACCGCGATCAGCTCGACTGGCACCTGGTCACGATCGGGCTCGCCGAGGATCCCCAGCGCTACATAGACTCCGGCTACACGCCCACTCGCTCCACGCTTGGCCAGCAGAGCTACTTCAAACGCTTCGGTATGCCGCTGTTGATGGAGCCGCGGGCTCGCGTTACCGCCACCTCGCGCGCCTGTCGTGCGATCGTCGCCACGCGACTGCGCTACCCGGGGCGCGAGGACGAGGTGCTGCGCGCGCTACAGCTCGCCTGGTTCACCACACCGCTGTTGCTCGACGAGGATGCCGACATCGCACAGGCGCTCACACGCATAGGTGGGTTGGACCTCGACGGGGTGCTCGCTGCCATCGACGCTCCAGACACGCTCGCGGCATACGAGGACGACAAGCAGCAGACCCGCAGCGCGGAAGGGGGGCCAACCGAGTTCCAGGGCAAGGCACGCCAGACCGACGGCCCCGTGCGCTACTCAGCGCCATCGCTCGTCTTTCACAACGAGGCCGGGTTGCGTCTGGAGGCCGGCGGCTTTCAGACGATCGAGGCTTACGACGTGGTGATCGCTAACCTCGACCCGATGCTCGAGCGCCAAGCGCCGCCCGACCAGGCGATCGACGCCTTGCGCGGCTTCCCCGATGGGCTCGTGACCGCCGAGATCGCCGCCATCCTCGCCCAAAACAACCAGCTTCCTGACCGCGACGCCGCCGAGCGCGCGCTGATCGAGCTGGTCGGCGAAGGCGCAGTCAAGCGCGAGGCCTTGGCCGACGACGCGCTGTGGCATCTGCTCTGAAGCGCGGCGCCCGAAAAAGTCTCGCCAGCTCCGGGTAGCCTGCAAGGCAACATGTCAGTGACGGTCACACTCCCGGACGGAAAGCAGCTCGCGCTGCCCGACGGCGCTACCGGCGCCGACGCCGCCGCCGCGATCGGGCCGGGTCTCGCACGCGCCGCGCTGGCAGTCGAGCTTGCGGGCGGTGGCGGCTACGACAACGGCGACGGTCCGCAGATACGCGACCTGTCTCGGCCACTCCCAGACGGAGTGCAGCTCGCAATCGTCACCAAGAACGACGAGTCGAAGGCGCTCGAGCTGATTCGCCACGACGCCGCGCATGTGCTGGCGGCGGCTGTGATGGAGCTCTACCCAGGAGTGAAGATCTCGATCGGCCCACCGATCGCCGAGGGCTTCTACTACGACTTCGAGTTCCCCGAAGGAGTGGCCATCTCCGAGGCGGACTTCCCGCAGATCGAAGAGCGTATGCGTGTGCACATCAAGGCCGCTGAGCCCTTTGAGCGTGAAGAGGTGCCCGTTGCGCGGGCGCGCGAGCGTTTCCTCGCCGAGCGCCAGGATTACAAGGTCGAGCTGATCGACGATCTCGTTACCGCGGCCGAGCACAGCCAACACCGCCAGGCGCTCGAGACCGTCTCGCTCTACACAAACGGCCCCTTCACCGACCTCTGCCGCGGGCCGCACGCGCCCAGCACCAAGACGGTCGCCGCCTTCAAGTTGAACTCCGTAGCCGGTGCCTACTGGCGCGGTGACTCGACCCGCACGATGCTCACTCGCATCTACGGCACCGCGTTCTTCTCGAATGTCGAGCTCGAGCAGCACCTCGAGCGCATCGAGCAGGCCAAGGCACGCGACCACCGCAAGCTCGGGCGCGAGCTCGGGCTGTTCACGTTCTCGGAGGTCTCGCCTGGTGCCGCCTTCTGGACGGGCGCCGGTACTAGCGTGTTCAACTCGCTAGTTGGCCTGTCGCGTCGGATGGGGGTCGAGCACGGCTACAGCGAGGTTAAGACCCCGCAGATCTACGACGCGGAGCTGTGGAAGACCTCCGGCCACTGGGGCAAGTACCGGGAGAACATGTTCACCGTGCACGTCGAGGACCGCGAGATGGGCGTGAAGCCCATGAACTGTCCCGGCCACGCCCACCTGTTCGGCTCGAGCCGCCATTCCTACCGCGACCTGCCCGTTCGCTATTTCGAGCCCGGCCTGCTGCACCGCAACGAGGCCTCTGGCGTCTTGCACGGGCTCCTGCGTGTCAGGCACTTCGCGCAAGACGACGCGCATATCTTCTGCACCGAGGAGCAAGTTCGGGAAGAGGTCAAGGGCTGCTTGGAGATGGCCTTCGACACCTACAAGCTGTTCGACCTCGATGTGAAGCTCGAGCTCTCCACTCGTCCCGAGCAGCGGGTGGGAACTGATGAGATGTGGGACCGCGCCGAGCAGAAGCTGATGCACACGCTCGCCGAACTCGGCCTCGAGTACGACCTGAACCCCGGCGACGGCGCCTTCTACGGCCCCAAGATTGACATGCACATGACCGATTCGCTCGGGCGCTCTTGGCAGCTAGGGACTGTGCAGCTGGACTACTCGATGCCTGCGCGCTTCGAGCTCAGCTACACCGGCGCCGATAACCAGGAGCACATGCCGGTGATGATCCACCGTGCGCTGTTTGGCTCTTACGAGCGCTTCATCGGGATCATGATCGAGCACTACGCCGGTGAGTTGCCACTGTGGCTGGCGCCCGTGCAGGCGATCGTGCTGCCTGTCTCAGATCGCTTCAACGATTACGCCGGCTCGGTCAGAGACACGCTACGCACGGAGGATTTTCGCGTCGAGCTGGACGGTCGCAGCGAGTCGATCGGCCGTAAGATTCGCGACGCGGAGCTGCGCAAGATCCCCTACATGCTCGTGGTTGGAGATCGCGAGCAGGGAGAGGGAGCGGTCGCCGTACGTCAGCACGGCGGCGGGAACATCGGGAGTCAGTCGATCGCGGAATTCGCGAGACGGCTGACCGGCGAGCTATAATCCACTTCATTGAAGCCCGGCAAATCCCAGAACGCCAAGCGTGACGTTCGCTTGACGCGCGGTCACTACAGCTAGTGCCGGTTCCTCGCCGCTTCGACCGGCGCCCGCCTGAGCGGGACACGACCAGGATTAACGAGCGTATTCGCGTCCCCGAGGTGCGTCTGATCGACGACCAGGGACAGCAGGTCGGCGTGCTGAAGACCGCCGACGCCCTCGTCTTCGCTCAAGAACGCGATCTCGACCTGGTCGAGGTTGCGCCCGAGGCGCGTCCGCCGGTATGCCGCGTGCTCGACTACTCCAAGTACAAGTACGAGCAGGCGCAGAAGATCAAGCAGGCACGTAAGCACCAGCAGCAGATCACCGTCCGCGAGATCAAGTTCCGCCCCAAGATCGCCGAGCACGACTACGACACCAAGAAGCACCACGTCGAGCGCTTCCTCAAGCACAAGGACAAGGTCAAGGTCACGATCATGTTCCGCGGCCGTGAGGTCACCCACCCCGAGCGCGGCACCGCGATCCTCGACCGGCTCGCAGAGGAACTCTCTGAGATCGGCGTCGTCGAGCAGCGCCCCATGCAGGAAGGGCGCAACATGACGATGATGATGGCGCCCTCCAAAGCCGTTCTCACCGGCCGCGTCGATGCTGCAGGCGAGGGCTCAGACGGCGAGTCCACCGCACCCGCCGCACACGACGCCCCGCACGTTGGCGACGTCGCCTCCACCGCGATCCAGACTCCAGTCGCTAGCGACACGAGCGCCACTGAGGCCGCGCCGGCAGGCGAGCCGACAGCTGATACCGGCGCCGTCGAGGACGCCGAGCCGTCGCTTACAGCTGCCGCCCCAGAGCTCTCTGAGACCGTCGATGAACCCGCCGGCAACAGCGGAACTGCGGCCGCGGGCAGCACCGTGTCATAATCCTGTGCCTTGAGGGTGGCGCAGGCGACCGTAGGTCGACCAGCCGGGTCCCTCGATCTTTGATCCTATGCCCAAGATGAAGACACACTCCGGCGCGAAGAAGCGCTTCAAAGTCACCGGCACCGGCAAGGTGCGCGGACGCCACCCCTTCACGAGCCACATCCTCGAGAAGAAGTCGCCCAAAAAGAAGCGCGCCCTCGGCGGCCCGAAGATCCTGCATCAGGATGACGTGCCACGGGTCAAGCGCATGTTGGGGGTGGGCAAGTGACCAGGGTCAAGCGCTCCGTCAACGCGCGCAAGAAGCGCCGCGCAGTTCTCGAGCAGACCAAGGGCTTCCGCGGCGAGGCGCACTCGAACTACAGGCGTGCCAAGGAGGCGCTGCTGAAGGCTGACAAATACGCCTATCGCGACCGGCGCAACCGCAAGCGTGACTTCCGCAAGCTGTGGATCACCCGCATCAACGCGGCCGCACGGCTCAACGGCATGAGCTATTCGCAGTTCATGCACGGCCTATCACTCGCCGGTGTCGAGCTCGACCGCAAGGTGCTCGCTGACATCGCCGTGCGCGACGCAGAGGCGTTCCGACGTTTTGCCGAGGTCGCCCGCGAGGCGTCGGCTGCCTGACCCCGCAAGCGCCGGGGACCCGGCAAACGACAGACAGCCTCCCGGGCGTCGCTCCTGAAAAGGACGGCGCCCTTTTTGTTGCCCCAACGAACTACTACGCAAACAGCAGCGAATAACAGCAACCCAACACCTATCACCCAAGCGCATGAGTCAGATCGAATCCCCTCAAAACCCACGACTGAAGGCCGTGCGCCGCCTGCACACCAAGCGCGAGCGTGCCCGCAGCGCCACCTTTCTGGCCGAAGGCGAGGACCTGATCGCCGCCGCGCAGCGCGCCGGACGCCCCGTGCTCGAGGGCTACAGGCTCGCCGGCTGCGGCCTGGGTGATGAGAGCTTTCACGACGTCGAGCGCTCGGCGCTGGCGAGCGTGTCTGCGCTCGGCTCTAGCACCCGCGTGCTCGCTGTCTACGAGCAGCGCTGGGCTCCCGCGGCCGGGCCGCTGTGCGTATACCTACACCGCGTTGGTGACCCGGGCAACGTCGGCACCGTGCTGCGCTCCGCCCAAGCATTCGGTGCCTCGTGCGTCGCGCTTGGTCCCGGCTGCGCAGACCCCCACAGTCCAAAGGCGGTACGCGCAAGCATGGGCGCGATCTTTACCGCCAAGCTTGCCCGCGTAAGTGACCTGGCTCAGCTCCCGGGAGAGCTCATCGCACTCGCCGTCGACGCTGAGGAAACCTTGCGTGGCCCATTCGATGACGGTCAAGCAGCCACCGCCACAAGTGAGCCCGACGCAGCAGATAGCACGAGCAGAGTCTCAATCACCCTCTTGATCGGCGCTGAGCGTGAGGGCTTGCCCGACACCGTCACCGCTGCCTGCGATCGTGTCGTCCGCATCCCGATTGCCTCCGATTCGCTGAACGCCGCCATGGCTGCCACAGTGGCGCTTTACGAGATGACCTGCCAGGGTGGGCGCCACCACGATACGGTCCCCGCGTCATGATCGATCGCATCCAAGAGCTACAAGGCGAGGCCGAGAGCGCGATTGCCGGCGTCGGATCGAGCGCCGAGCTCGAGGAGCTGCGCGTGCGCTTCCTCGGACGCAAGGCTGAGCTGCCGCAATTGCTGCGTGGCGTCGCCGCGCTACCAGTCGAGCAGCGGGGCGCCGTCGGCAAGGCCGCCAACCAGGCGCGCCAAGCACTCGAGGCGCAGATCCAGGCACGCACCGATGAGCTGAGCGCCGGCGAGCTCCAACAACGACTGCTCGCCGATCGCATCGACGTCACGCTGCCAGGCGCGCCGCCGCAGCCGATCGGGCGCCTGCACGTACTCAGCGCGACCCGCCGCGAGCTTGAAGACATCTTCCTCGGTCTCGGCTTCACCGTCATGGAGGGTCCCGAGATCGAGACCGTCCACTACAACTTTGACGCGCTCAACCACAGCCCGACGCATCCCGCGCGGGCGCGTACCGATACATTCTACGTAGAGGACGACACCGACCTCGTCCTGCGGACGCACACCTCGCCGATGCAGGTGCGGGCGATGGAGGCGCATCCGCCGCCGCTCTACGTGGTCATCCCAGGTCGTGTGTATCGGCGCGATCTCGACGCAACCCACACACCGCAGTTCCACCAGATCGAGGGCCTCGCCGTTGACGAGGACATCACCCTCGCCGACCTGAAGGGGACGCTGCTGTCGTTTGCACGTGCCGTGTTCGGCGATGAGCGAGACGTCAGGCTGCGACCGCACTTCTTCCCCTTCACCGAGCCCTCGGTGGAGGTGGACGTCTCCTGCTTTCACTGCTCCGGCAAGGGCTTCCTCAAGGACGGCTCGCGCTGTTACCTGTGCAAGGGAGAGGGTTGGCTCGAGGTGCTCGGCGCCGGCGAGGTCGACCCCAACGTCTACGCATGCGTGCCGACCACCGACGCCAATGCCCCCGGCTATGACCCCGAGAAGATTCAGGGCTTTGCTTGGGGACTGGGTGTAGAGCGGATCGCCATGCTCAAGCACGGTATTCCTGACCTGCGGCTCTACTACGAGAATGATCTGAGATTCCTGGAGCAATTCGCGTGAGCGCTGAGGTGAAGGCGACATGAAGGTCCCGCTGCCCTGGCTGCGCGAATACTGCGACCCGCCGCTCGACGTGCACGCGATCGAGGAGCGCTTGACGATGACCGGCACGAAGGTCGAGGCGATTCACCATCACGGTGTGCCTGCAACCGATGGCTTTGTCGTCGGACACGTGCTCAGCGCCGAGCAGCACCCGGACGCCGACCGGCTGAAGGTGTGTATGGTCGATGTCGGTGCCAGTGACGAGAACGGCGATGCAACGCCGGCCACGATCGTCTGCGGTGCTCCCAACGTCGCTGCTGGGCAGACGGTCGCGGTAGCGCGCCCTGGGGCGGTGATGCCGGATGGCACGAAGCTAAAGCAGGCAAAGCTCCGCGGCGTGGTCTCGGAAGGCATGATCCTCTCGGAGTCCGAGCTCGAGATTAATTCGGGCCCGCCTGCCCCGGAAGGCATCATGGTCCTCGACGGCCAGATGCTCGACGCGGAGCTCGCCCCGGGCACGCCGCTGGCTGAAGTGCTCGCGATCTCCACTGATGTGCTCGAGCTCGAGATCACGCCCAACCGGCCCGACTGCCTCGGCGTTTACGGCGTGGCGCGCGAGCTCCACGCCGCCACCGGCGCGCCACTTGCCGATGCGCCGTGGAGCGAAGACCCCGGCTCTGTCGGCCTTGTTTCAGGCGCAGAGGTGATCCTCGAGGTTCCCGAGCTGTGTCCGCGCTTCACCGCACGCGTGTTCGAGAACGTCACGATTGCGCCCTCGCCGCCGTGGCTGAAGGCGAGACTCACAGCCGCCGGGCAGCGCCCCATTAACAACGTTGTCGACATCACCAACTACGCGATGTTGCTCACCGGGCAGCCACTGCACGCGTTCGACCTCGACCGCGTCGCCGGCGCACGGCTGACCGTGCGTCGCGCGCACGACAGCGAGCAGGTGCAGACACTCGATGGCCAGACCCGCACGCTTGACTCGGAGATGCTCGTGATCGAGGACGCCGACGGCCCCACCTCGATTGCTGGGCTGATGGGCGGCGCGCGCTCTGAGGTCGCGCCCGACACCAAGCGCGTGTTGATGGAGGTCGCCAACTGGCATGGCCCCAATATCCACCGCAGCTCGTGGGTGCTCGCACTGCGCAGCGAGGCATCGTCGCGATTTGAGAAGGGACTGCAGCCTGAGCAGTGCCTGCATGCCCAGGCGGTTGCCACGCAGTTGATGATCGATCTGTGCGGCGCGACGGTTTCCCCCGGTACGATCGACGTCGGGCTGAAGTCCGCTGACGCGATCGCCGCGCATGCCCAGATCGGTCTGCGTGAGGCACGCGTGCAGGCGATCCTCGGCCTTCCCGTCACGAGCGAGCGACAGGCTGAGATCCTGGGCGCGCTGGACTTCGCGACCGAACCGCGCGAGGGGGGTCTCGCGGTGACCGTTCCAGCGCTCAGGCGCGATGACGTCACCCGCGAGATCGATCTGATCGAGGAGATTGCGCGGATCGATGGCGTCGAGCGATTGCCTGCCACGCTGCCTGCGCGTCGCGGCGCAGCCGGCAAGCTCTCTCATGCCCAACGCGTGCGGCGCGCGGCTGAGGACGCGATGGTTGGACGCGGCCTGCACGAGATCGTCGGCTGGAGCTTCACCGACCCCGAGCTGCTCGACCGGCTGCTGCTCGGAGCCGATCACGACCTCCGTCGGGTGGTGGCGCTCGAGAACCCACTCTCAGACACGCAGTCGATCATGCGCCCCACGCTGCTCGGGTCGCTGCTCGACGCTGCCAGGCACAACATCGCACGCAACGACCCCGACGTGGCGATCTTCGAGTCGGGCACCGTCTACCGTGCACACGTCGCGGGACATACGAGCGATCTTCCAGCCGATGAGCACCACGCGCTCGGGGTGCTCCTGAGCGGTGGCCTGGAGCCGCGGGCGTGGCGTGGCGAGCGTCGCGAGGCCGACTTCTTCGCCGCCAAGGGGTTGCTCGGGGCGCTGCTCGAGCGCTTCCGCTTGGACTGGTCTGTAAGGGCTGCCGCGTGGTCATTCCTTCACCCCGGCCGTAGCGCTGCGGTGGAGGTTGTGGCCGCTGACGGCTCAGCGCTCGCCGGTGCGAACGGGAATGAGGCGAGCGTCCGTCTCGGTTTCATCGGCGAGCTACATCCGCTTGTGGCCAGCGCCTGGGATCTGCCGCGCGCGGCCGCGTTCGCGATCGACCTCGGCAAGCTCGCAGGCGTTACCTCGCCGATCGTCGAGTTCACCGCGTTCGGGCCGTTCCCGCCGCTGCGCCAGGATCTCGCAGTGATACTGCCCGAGGCTGTCACGGCGGCAGAGGTGCTCGCAACCGTGCGCGCAGCCGCCGGCAAGACGCTCGAGGACGTGCAGGTGTTCGACGTGTACACCGGTGCGCAGGTAGGGGAGGGGCGCCGTTCGCTCGCCCTCGCGCTGTCGTTCCGTGTGCTCGACCGCACACTCACCGACGAGGACATCGGGCCCATCCGGGGCAAGATCGTGGCGGCGCTCGCTGAGCTGGGCGGTGAGCTGCGTGGCTAGCCCGACCGTGCACGGGGCGGCCGCGGTCCAGCCAAGCGCGGTGGACGGACCGCGGGTGATCGTCGCCGGCGCCACCGGCTTCACCGGCGCGCTCGCGGCGCACCTGCTGTGGCGTCATCCCGATTTCGAGCTGGTGGCTGTAACTGGGCGCTCTGAGGTTGGCCGGCAACTGCAGCAGGTATACCCGCGCTACCGCGTGCCGTTGGTGTTCGAGGCGCTCGAGGTCGAGCGCCTGCAAGGCATCGACGCGGCCGTTGTCGCCTACCCGCACGCCGCTGCCGCTCCGACCGTGGCGGCGTTGCGCGAGCGGGGCATCCGCGTAGTCGACCTCAGCGCCGACTTCCGCCTCCGCTCGCTAGCGGCGTATGAGCAGTCCTACGGCGAGCATCCGTGCCCGGATCTGCTCGGCGAAGCCGTCTACGGGCTGACAGAGCTGCATCGCGATCAGATCGCTGGCGCGGGGATCGTTGCCAACCCCGGCTGCTACCCCACCGCGTCGCTGCTAGCGCTCGCCCCGCTCGCCCGCGCTGGGCTGATCGCCGACTTGGTGATCGACGCCAAGCAGGGCATCTCGGGCGCAGGGCGAGTATTTGACGAGAGTACCCACCTGTCGATGGCCGGCGAGAACATCGTCCCGTACAAGGTGGCCGCCCACCGGCATACCCCCGAGATCGAGGAGCAGCTGGCGCTTTTGATCAGCTCAGCCGCCGCGGCAGGAGCACCCGCCGGCACGGCGAACGAGCTGAAGGTCCAGTTCCAGGCACACCTCGTTCCACTCGACCAGGGCGAGATGGCTAGCTGCTACGTCACCACCACCCGTCCCGTCACCAACGATGAGCTGCGGCGCATGTACACAGAGACCTACCAATCAGAGCCGTTCGTGGAGTTACTACTCGACGGTCCTCCGGGGGTGTTGGAGGTCCGCGAGACGAACTACTGCCGGGTGTATGCCGCCGCGGACAGTCACACCGGCAAGGTGATCGCCTTTGGCGCGATCGACAACCTTTGGAAGGGGACCTCATCGCAGGCGGTGCAGAACCTCAACTTGATGTTCGGCCTCCCCGAGACGAGAGGCCTACTGTGAGCGCCGGCAAAGACGTGTTCGGCGACCGGGACTCCGACGGGCCGCCCACGCCCTTCTTCCGCTCGCGCTGGGTCCCAGCGCCGGTGCATGTGCATGAACTCGCGCCGGACTCGGGGCTCCCTGGTGGCTTCCGCGCGGCGGGCGTGACATGTGGAATCAAGCCCAGCGGCAACCCCGACCTGGGGATCCTCGTATGTGACACTGAGACACCGGTCAGCGCCGCGCGCTTCACCGCCACCGCGGTTCCCGCCGCGCCGGTCCTGCTCACCAAGGAGCGCTGTCAGCTCGATGCCCTGCGTGTGATCCTCGCCAACTCGGGGTGCGCGAACGCCGCCACCGGCAAGCGCGGCCTCGAAGATGCCGCCAAGACGCAGGGCGCAGCAGCCGCTGCGGTGGGGGTCGATCCGTCAGCGGTGGCGGTGGCCTCGACCGGGGGCATCAGCGACTACCTGCCGGTCGGCTTGATCGTGAAGGGCACCCTGGCTGCGAGCAAACAGCTGCGCCGCGAGGGCGACACCGACCTGCAAAAGGCAATCCAAACGACAGACGCGTTCGAGAAGCGCGCCAACCTCGAGGTCCAGCTGCCGTCCGGCACAGTTAGGTTGAGCGCTCAGTGCAAGGGCGCGGGCATGATCTCCCCGCGCTTCGCCACGATGTTCTGCTTCGTGCAGACCGACGCTGCGCTCAGCGCCGAGACGGCAGACCTGCTGTTCGGGGTATGCGTCAAGCGCTCCTTTGACCGCGCGTCAGTCGACGGTCAGCTCTCGACCAACGACACGGCGATCTTCATGGCCTCGGGCGCCAGCGGCGTCACCGTCGCGCCTCAGAGCGAGGACGAGCTGCTGCTCGGCGAGGCACTCGATGCGCTGCTGCGTCAGCTGGCGATCATGATGGTCGCCGACGGCGAGGGCGCGGCTCGGATCGCGCGGGTGGTCGTGCGGGGCGGCGAGCTCGACGGCGCAGAGGCGACGGCGCGTGCGGTCGCCAACTCGCCGCTGGTCAAGGCGGCGCTTCACAGCGGCGACCCCAACTGGGGAAGGATCATCCAATCCGTGGGAGGCGCCCTCGGCGGTAGAGATGGCTATCCGACGCCGCTTGCCGTCGACCTCACGCTCGAGGGCATCCACGTCTGCTCGGCGGGCGTCGCCATCTCCTATGACGAGGACGCGCTGGTTAGCGCCTTGCAGGCGAACGAAGTGGAATACGAGATCGGTCTCCCAGGCGATGGTGCGGAGACAGAGGTCTTCTTCTCCGATCTGTCGCATGAGTACGTAACGGTGAATGCGGATTACCACACATGAGGGGGCAGGGATGCGGGACGTAGGCACGCTGCTCGAGGCGCTCCCGTACATCAGGGAGTTCCACAGCAAGACGGTGGTTATCAAGTACGGCGGCGCGGCGATGGAGGATCCGCAGCTGCGTGAGGAGTTTGCCCGTGATGTGGTGCTGCTGAAGTACGTCGGGTTGAACCCGATCGTGGTGCACGGCGGCGGCCCGGAGATCACCGGCTACATGGAGCGCCTCGGCCTCCCCGTGGAGTTCGTCGGCGGACTGCGCGTCTCCAATGAGGAGACCGTGGAGGTCGCGAAGATGGTGCTGGTCGGCAAGGTCAACAAGGAGATCGTGCTACGCGTCAACCGCCATGGCCAACCCGCGGTGGGGCTTTGCGGCGATGACGGCTCGCTGTTTTATGTCGAACGGCGAGCGGCCCCCGGCGGCGAGGACATCGGCTTCGTGGGGCGCATCAAGCGCGTGAACATCGGCGTGATTGAGCACATCTCGAGCACGTACATCCCGGTGATCGCCTCCGTAGGTGCCGACCGCGAGGGCAACTCCTACAACATCAACGCCGACGAGGCGGCAGGTGCGGTTGCGGGTGCGCTTGGCGCTTACAAGGTCGTGTTCCTGACGGATGTAGCAGGCTGGCTCGACGATCCCAGCGACCCGGACACCCTGATCAGGCAGGCGAGTGCCGAGCACGTCAGGCAGACGCTCGCCCAGCTCGACGGAGGTATGCGCCCCAAGCTGGAGGCGTGCGTGGCGGCGATCGATGACGGCGTCAGCGCCGCACACATCCTCGACGGCAGGATCGCTCATTCGCTGCTACTGGAGCTCTTTACGGATGCCGGCATTGGGACCAAGATCGAGGCGGCGCCATGAACGTGTGCGGGTGTGCCGCGTGAGCCTGGCGGAGCTACAGGAGCTCGAGCGCACGAGTGTGATCCACTCCTACGCCCGCCTGCCGGTGGAGCTGGTGCGGGGCGAGGGCGCGCGGCTGTGGGACGTGGATGGCAACGAGTACCTCGACTTCCTGTGCGGCATCGCGGTGACGAGCCTGGGGCACTGCCATCCGCTCGTGGTGGCGGCCGTGCGCGAGCAGGTGGGTCAGCTAATGCACGCGAGCAACCTTTTCTACACCGAGCCGGCGATGCGCCTGGCCGAGCGCCTGTCGCAGTCGAGCCTGGGCGGCAAGGTGTTCTTTTGCAACTCCGGTGCGGAGGCGAACGAGGCAGCGATCAAGCTCGCGCGCAAGGCGCGGGCGGGCGGGGATGTGGTGGTCGTACACGGCGCCTTCCACGGTCGCACTTACGGCGCCCTGTCGGCGACCCCACAGGAGGCAAAGCAGGCGCCGTTTGCGCCGCTGGTACCCGGCTTTCGCCCGGTGGCGCCAGACCCCAGCGAGCTACGCGCCGCGGTCGATGCGAACACGGCGGCAGTGATGATCGAGCCGATCCAAGGTGAGACCGGCGTGCACGTGCTCGCCACTGAGCTACTTCAGGCGGCACGCGAGGCGTGCGATGAGCACAACGCGGCGTTGATCTTTGATGAAATCCAATGCGGGATGGGTCGCACGGGGTCGCTGTGGGCCTACGAGTCGCTGGGTGTTGTGCCCGACGCGATGACCGTCGCCAAGGCGCTCGGCGGCGGCATGCCGATCGGGGCGCTCGTCACGGGTCCGCGTTTGGCGGACGTGCTCGTGCCTGGCGATCATGGCTCGACCTTCGCCGGTGGCCCGGTAGTGGCAAGCGCGGCGCTCGCGGCGCTCGAGCTGACCGCGGATGAGAAATTGCTTAGCCGGGTGCGAGAGCTGGGGGAGCTCTTGCGAGATGGCCTCGCACGGCTGCCGCACGTTACGGCTGTGCGCGGCCGCGGGTTGATGCTGGCGTGCGAGCTTGACATCAACGCCCCGCAGGTTGTCCGCCGGGCGCTGCTCGAGCAGCGCCTGATCATCAACGCCACCGGCGCGAGCACGCTGCGCCTACTACCGCCTCTGACGATCGCTGAGGCTGAGGTCGACGAGGCGCTCACTCGGCTGGCGGGCGCGCTGGGGGAGTGAGCGGGTGCGGCGCGAGCTTGCGGGCGGCTTTGAGCTCGACGATGACCGGGACAGGATCGACGTGGACGCGGTGCAAGCGTTCATCAGCCGCGAGTCTTACTGGGGGCGCGGACGTACGCGCGAGCGCGTGCAGCAGACGATCGACGGCTCCACACGGGTGATGGGTCTCTACCATCGAGCCGAGCAGGTGGGCTTCGCGCGGGCGGTGTCCGATGGCGTGACGGTGGGCTATCTGGCTGATGTGTATGTGCTCCCGGCCTATCGCGGCCGCGGACTCGGCCTGGAGCTGGTGCGCGAGATGATCGAGGGGGCGACCGGCGCTGACGCCGCAAACGTGCGCTGGCTGCTGCACACAGCAGACGCTCAGGGGCTCTACAAGAAGCTTGGTTTCGCTGAAGGACTGCCCACCTACCCGTTGATGGAACGCGGGCGTGGATACGATGCCCGCCCATGAGTGCCAGAGAGCAGATCCCAACGACCCGCACTGCCTCCTACGAGGCTGACCCCGAGCAGGTGCACCGTGTGCTGCTGCTGTACTCGGGCGGCCTTGACACGAGCGTGATGCTGAAGTGGATCCAGGACTCCTACGAAGCTGAGGTCGTGTGCCTGACCGTCAACCTGGGCCAGCCCGGTGAGGACTATGCGGTGATCGAAGGCAAGGCGATACAGCTGGGGGCGCTGGAGTGCCATGTGGTGGACGCCCGCGAGCAGTTCGCGCAGGAGTACCTGGTGCCGGCGATCAAGGCGAACGCCGTCTACGGAGACGGCTATCCGCTGTTCACCTCGCTCGGACGCCCTTTGATCGCCAAGCTTGCGGTCGAGTACGCACGCAAAACGAACTGCGACACGATTGCCCACGGCTGCACGGGCAAGGGCAACGACCAGGTACGGATCGAGGCGACGATCGCCACGCTGGCGCCAGAGCTGAAGGTGATCGCGCCGGTGCGCTCGTGGCAGATGGGCCGCGAGGAGGAGATCGCCTACGCGCGCGAGCACGGTATTCCGATTAAGTCCCACCCAACCCAGGGCACCGAGGCTCAAGCCCCGTACTCAATCGACGACAACCTCTGGGGTCGCTCCTCGGAGGGCCGCTGGATTGAGGATCTCGAGCACGCTCCCGACGACGACGTCTTTCAGCTCGTCACACGCCCGGAGCTCGCGCCGGACGAGCCGCAGACGGTCAAGATCGATTTTGATAGAGGAGTTCCCGTGGCGCTCGACGGCGAGCGTTTGGGCCTGGTCGAGTTGATCGAAGCGGCGGCTGAGATCGGTGCGCGCCACGGCGTTGGGATCCTCGATCACATCGAGGATCGCATCGTGGGGCTGAAGGTGCGAGACATCTACGAGGCGCCGGCGGCTGCGTTGATCCTGCCCGCCCACAAGGAGCTCGAGCGGCTGGTGTGCACGATCCACCAGAACCAGTTCAAGGGCGACCTGGATCGGCAATGGGGCTACCTGATTTACGCGGGCCTGTGGTGGGAGCCACTGCGCAGCGACCTGGATGCGTACATGAACGAGGTCAACGAGCGGGTCACGGGCTCGATCGGCCTGAAGCTCTACAAGGGCCACGTGCGCGTCGTCACCCGCTCCTCGCCGAACGCCGTGTATGACGCCAGCCTCGCGTCGTTCGCGGAGTCGGGCGGTCTGTTCTCACAGACGGCCTCGCCCGGTTTCATCGAGCTGTGGTCGCTGCAGTCGCGCATGGCGTGGCGCTTGCGTAACGAGTAGCCGCGGCGGGTAGAGTGGCTGCAATGAACGGCACTCGTTACAAGCTCGTGGGCTTCGTTGTGTGGCAGGGCGGCAAGTGGTATCTGCGTAAACACGTGCGTTCCGCACGCAAGCTCGCCGTCGGCACAGTAGCCGCGGTCGGCATGCTGACAGCCGCGGCGCTGGCCGCCAAACGCCTGGCGTCCTGAAGTCGGCGTCGTCCGGCGTGCCATCTAAGTTCCCAGGCAAGTTGATGGCCGAGGGGAGCGAGACGCCAAGCGGAGAACAGGGCATAGGCCCCGAGGGTCGCGGACGTCGTAGCGAGGGCGATCTGCTCGCAGAACGCCGCGCGCGGCGGGCAGCCGAGAGTGGCGAGATCGCGCTCACGCGTCGGGCTGAGGCCGCCGAAGCCACGGTGCAGACACTCGAACGTCACGTGGCAAGCCTGCAGCAACGTCTGATCGAGGCCGAGGATGAGCATGCGCGCGTGAGCGAGCTGGTCGAGGCCGAGCGCGCGGCAGCACTCGAGCGCGAGCATGAGCTGCGGCGCGTCAAGCAGCGCGAGTATGCCGAGCAGCAGCTGCGGGTCGAGGCTGAGGACCGGCTGCTGCAGGCCGATCGCGACAGCCGTGTGGAGATCGAGCTGCTCAGCGACCGGCTGAGCGCGAGTGAGCACGATGCGCGCGAGCTTGTACGGCGCTTGGATGGCGTGCAGCGTCAGCTGGCAGAGACTGAGCAGGCCGCGGCGGCCGAACGAGCGGCGGTGCGCGCTGAGGTGCGATCGATCGCCGAGCAGAGCCTGCAGGAGCGCATCGCCGAGCTGGAGCGCCGGGCGGCCGAGATCGAAAGCGGCTTGCGCGACGAGCGCGCCGCACGCGGGCGCTCCGAGCGTTTGCTGGAAAGCATGCGCGAGGGCCACGGGAGGATGGAAGGGCTGGTCGCAGAGATCAAGGGCATCGTCACGCGTGCGAGCTCCGCGTTGGCCCGCGACAGCGACGAAGATGCGTCCGCAGAGCCGTTGGCGGCAGAGCAGCGAGGTGCCGAGATGGCGGACGCGTTGGCGGCGGCCGTCGAGCGCCTGCGGGCTCGCGCCGAGGCCGTGCCGGCTTTGTCGGAAACGCTCGCGGGGGAGTCGACCTCGCTGGCCAAGCCGCTGGCACAAGCTTCGGCGGATGAGCCCGAGCGGTTCGCGCCGGTCGTTGAGCACCCAGCGCAGGCGCCGGTCGCGCGCGCCACGCACAAGCACAGCATGTCGTGGATCAAACGCCAGCGGATAAGACGCAAACAGCGGCGCGGGCTCTGATCCTCCGCCGCTCGGACGCCTAGCATGAGGACCCCGTGAGTAGCCCCTGTTGCGCCCACCTCCACGTCCACTCCGAGTACTCGTTGCTCGACGGCGCGTGCAAGATCGAAGCGCTTGCCGAGCGCGCCGCGAAGTTCGGTCAGCCGGCGCTGAGCCTTACCGACCACGGCGTGATGAACGGCGCGGTGGAGATGTACAAGGCGTGCAAGAAGCACGACGTCAAGCCAATCATCGGCTGTGAGATCTATCTCGTGGACGATCATGTCGGGGCGGCGGCGGGCACGAAGATGGAGCGCAACCACCTGACCCTGCTGGCGGCCAACGACGCGGGTTATCGCAACCTCGTAAAGCTCTCATCGGCGGGTTTCCTGGAGGGTCTGCAACGAGGCAAGCCGACCGTGGACCTCGGCCAGGTTGAGCGCTACTCCGAGGGCGTGATCGCGCTGACCGGCTGTCTGGCCTCGCGCTTTTGCCAGCGGCTGCTCGAGGATCGCGACGTCGAGGCGCGTGCCCACGCGGAGGACCTGCGTGGGATCTTCGGCCCGGAGAACTTGTACTTCGAGGTGCAGAAGAACGGCCTGGTCCCCCAGGACAAGTGCAACGAGGGAATCGTCAAGATCGCTCGTGAGCTGGGCGGCAGCCTCGTAGGCACCGGTGATGTTCACTACCTGCGCCGTGAGGACTACGAACACCACACGGCGCTTTTGTGTGTGCAGACCAAGAGCACGATCGCCGCGCCGAAGATGACGTTCGACACGAACGAGTTCTACCTGCGCGACAGCGAGGAGATGGCGAGCAAGTTCGCGGAGTGGCCGGAGGCGATCGCCAGCACGCTGGAGATCGCCGAGCGCTGCTCGGTGGAGATCGAGCTGGGCAAGCAGCTGATCCCGAGCTATCAGACGCCCACGGGCTTGAGCGAGCGCGAGTACCTGCGCGAGCGGGTGCTCGAGGGCCTCAGCCTGCGCTACGGCGACCCGCCGTCGGCCGCGGCGATGGAGCGGATGGAGATGGAGCTCGACGTGATCGACCGGATGGGCTTCAACGCCTATTTCCTGATCGTCTGGGACTTCGTCAAGTTCGCCAAGGAGAACGGCATTGCCGTGGGTCCGGGACGTGGCTCGGCGGCTGGCTCGATCGTGTCCTACTGCCTGGCGATCACCGATGTCGATCCGTTGGAGTACGACCTGCTGTTCGAGCGCTTCCTGAACCCCGAGCGCGTGTCGATGCCTGATATCGACATCGATTTCTCGGTGCGTGGACGCGAGCGAGTCATGAAATATGTGACCGAGAAGTACGGTCGCGAGTCGGTCGCGCAGATCGTCACCTTCGGCAAGATGTTCCCGCGTGCGGCCACCCGTGATGCGGCAAGGGTGCTGGGCTATGACTATGGCGCTGGCGATCGCTTGGCGAAGCTGATCCCTGATCCGATCATGGGCCGCTCACCCTCCTTTGAGGAATGCCTGAAAGCCGGCCAGCCGCTGCGCAAGGCATGCGATGAGGAACCCGTCGCCAAGCAGATCATCGATGTCGCTCAGGGCCTCGAGGGGATCGTGCGCAACTCGTCGATCCACGCC
Organism: Solirubrobacteraceae bacterium; assembly: GCA_035487855.1. Taxonomy (GTDB): domain Bacteria; phylum Actinomycetota; class Thermoleophilia; order Solirubrobacterales; family Solirubrobacteraceae; genus Palsa-744. The sequence continues at coordinate 25,337 of DATHLT010000005.1, read as the reverse complement.
GCCGCGGTGGTGATCGCCGACCGGCCGCTGACGGACATCGTGCCGCTACAGCTAGCCGACGCGGGCACCGACGAGAACGGCGAGCGGGTGTTCCGCACGGTGACCCAGTTCTCGATGAAGCCAATCGAGGAGATCGGCATCCTCAAGATGGACTTCCTGGGGCTGCGCAACCTCGACGTGATCGAGGATGCTCTGGACATCATCGAGCGCTCGAGCGGCGAGCGCCCGGATATGACGACGCTGCCGTTGGATGATGCGCGCACATATGCGATGCTCGCGCGGGGCGACTCGATCGGCGTGTTCCAGTTTGAGTCTGAGGGCATGCGCGAGGCGCTGAAGAAGGTGCGCCCGGACGAGTTCAACGACCTTGTGGCGCTGAACGCCCTGTATCGCCCGGGCGCGATGGACCAAATCCCGGTGTATGCCAAGGGCAAGCACAAGCCCGAGTCGATCGCCTACCCAGACGAGCGCTTGCGTCACATCCTCGAGTCCTCCAACGGTGTGATCCTCTACCAGGAGCAGGCGATGCAGATCTCCAAGGAGCTCGCCGGCTTTTCGGGGGCAAAGGCGGACGACCTGCGCAAGGCGATCGGCAAGAAGAACCGCCAGGCGATGGCCGCGCTGAAGCCCGAGTTCGTGGAGGGCTGCAAGGCATCGGGCACCAAGGCCGATGTGATCGAGTTCCTATGGAACACGAACGAAAAGTCAGCGGACTATTCGTTCAACAAGAGTCACGCCGCCTGTTACGGGCTGATCGCCTACCGCACCGCCTGGCTGAAGGCCAACCACACCGCCGAGTACATGGCGGCGCTGATCTCATCGGTGATGTCGACGAAGGACAAGGTGCCGTTCTTCGTGGCGCGCTGCGAGGAGATGGGGATTGAGATTCTGCCGCCGGACGTGAACCTGTCCGACCACGAGTTCACCGTCGGTGCGCCTGTCGATGAGGGCGGCCTCGGCAGCATTCGCTTCGGCTTGGACGCGGTCAAGGGCGTGGGCTATCAGGCGGTCGAGGCGATCAAACGGGCACGCGACGAGACGCAGCCGGTCCAGCCTGATGCTGGGCATCCATTCACTTCACTGTGGGATTTCTGCGAGCGCGTCGACAGCCGCACGGTCAACAAGAAGGCGATCGAGGCGCTCGTCAAGTGCGGCGCTTTCGGCTCCACCGGTGCGACCCGCAAGGGCATGCTGGAAGTGCTCGAGCAGGCGCAGGCCAACGGCCAGAAGATCCAGCAGGACGCGCTGATCGGCCAGGGGTCGATCTTCGACCTCCAAGAAGACGTCGGCGGCGATGCTTCTGACTTGGCAGCCGGTGCGACGTCACCCGGCGCGGGACTCGCCCGCCCAGTGCACCCGCCGATTCCGCTGGATGAGTTCGACCAGCCCGCGCTGCTCGCCGCGGAGAAGGAAGCGATCGGGCTGTTCGTCTCAGCACACCCGCTGAAGCCGCTGCGCGAGGCGCTGCGCGCACGGGTAGATTGCCCAATCTCATCGCTACAGGACCGCCGCGACAAGGAGTGGGTGACGGTCGGCGGGATCATCACCGAGGCCAAGCGCATCCGTACCCGCAACGGTGATCACATGATGTTCGCGACCCTCGATGACCTGGCAGGCGCGGTGGAGATACTGGTGTTCGGCAAGGCGCTCGCTGAGCATGAGGCCGCTTTGGCGGTGGATGAGGTGGTGATCGTGAAGGGCCGCATCGATCACAAGGAAGCGGGCAAGACCTGTGTGGTCGTGCAGAGCGTCGAGCGCTTTGCACCGACGAAGGATGAGATTGAGCAGGCGCAGGCGCAGGCACGTGCGGCCTCGCGCGCTGCCACCGCGCTGGCACGTCCAGTGCATCTGCGCGTCGCTGCCGCTCACCTATCGCAGAGCTCGCTGGAAGACTTCAGGCAGGTGCTCGAGGACTGCCCCGGCCCGGCCGAGGTGCGTGTTGAGATCGAAACGAGCGCCGGCCCGCGGCTGCTGCTGCTCCCGAAGGAGTACCACGTGGGCCACACGCCGACGCTGCTGGCCGAGCTCGAACAGGCGCTTGCCCCGAACGCCTCCGCCACCGCTGCTGCCATGTCGGCGGCCGCCGCCGGCTAACGGAGCCGCCGGCTGAGACGGAGAGCGCGAGGAGCGCTCGGGCTGCGGGCGGCGACGATGGCGCGAGCAACGACTCCGACGAGGCCCGGGCAGCTACTACGTCGTGCGCCGCGCCGCGATACCGCGATCTCTCAGCTTCACGGCGAAAGTCACTTCGTCCGCCGTGGCGCCCTTGCGATCCGGCCCGGGGGTCTCGAGCACGCAGGCCAGACCCTGAATCCCGGGCGCTGAGAGAAACGACGCACACCCGTCCTCGCCGAGCTCCCCCTTGCCGATGTCGGCGTGGCGGTCGCGGTTTGAGCCGAGCGCTGTCTGGGAATCGTTCAGGTGTAGCGAGCGTACGCGCCCACGGCCGAGCTTACGGCCGGACTCGCGCAGCATGCTGGTCATGCCCGCGGTGCTGCGGATGTCATAGCCGGACGCAAATAGGTGGCAGGAGTCAAGGCATACACCCAGGCGCTCCCCAGCGCCCGCCGCCTCCACAAGGCTTGCCAGCTCATCGAACGAGCGTCCGAGTGTGCCACCGGCGCCGGCAGTGTTCTCCAGGTGTAGCTGGCAGCCTTCACTCTCCTGTAGCGCCTCGCGAATCGTTGCTCCCGCGCGTGCGATTGCCTCACCGACATCGCCCGTCTTGGCAGAGCCGGGGTGCAAGACCACGCCGCTCGCTCCGATCGCGTGGCCTACCTGCAGCGAATAGGTCAGCGACGCCAGCGATTTCGAGCGAATGTCGGGATCGTCGCTGGCGCAGTTGAGTAGGTACACGGCGTGAATCAACACCGCGTCTATCGGGCTTGAGCTCATTGCCTCGCGGAACGCCGCCACGTCCTCATCGCGGTAGACCGACGGTTTCCACATCCGCGGCGACTGATTGAAGATCTGGATCGAGCGGCAACCGCGCTCGACGCCGCGCTCGATCGCCTTCGGCAGTCCACCCGCGGGTGATACATGCGCGCCGATCAGCATGGCTGGTGGCGCGGAGCGGCTACGACTAGCATGCGGCGCATCCTATGAGGGTTTGCTTTCAATGAGAGTTCGCTTCGCGCCATCGCCCACCGGGGCGCTGCACATCGGCGGCGCCCGCACGGCTCTGTTCAACTGGTTGCTCGCTCGCCACGACAGCGGCGAGTTGGTGCTGCGGATCGAGGACACCGACCGCGAGCGCTCCACGCCGGAGAACGTTGAGCAGATCCTCGACGCGTTGCGTTGGCTGGAGCTCGACTGGGATGAGGGCCCGATCATGCAGACTGCGCGCTCTGAGCGACATCGGCAAGCGCTGGCGGCGCTGCTGGAGTCAGGTCACGCGTATCGCTCAAACGCCACCGCGGAGGACGTGAAGGCATACAAGCTCGCGCACGGCGCCGAGCGCGGGTTCCGCGGTGAGGCAGAAGCCGATGGTGCCGTGCGCCTGCGGGTCCCCGCAGAGGGCGCCACCGTGGTGCACGACGTGATCCGTGGCGACACGCGCTTTGAGCATGTGCACTTGGACGATCCTGTGATCGCGCGTGCGGACGGCTCAGTGCTCTACAACTTCGCCGTCGCCATTGATGACCTTGATGCGGGTATCACGCATGTGGTCCGCGGTGAGGATCACCTCTCAAATACGCCCAAGCAGCTGCTCGTGCTGGAGGCGGCGAGCGCTGCGGGTCTGGATCGTGCCGCGACCGGCGAGCCGGCACCACTGCCTGTATATGCGCACTTGCCGCTGCTGCATGGGCCGGATGGCAAGAAGCTGTCAAAGCGCCACGGTGCCGCCTCGGTGCAGGAGCTGAGAGATGCGGGCTATCTACCGGAGGCGGTGCGCAACTATCTCGCATTGCTTGGATGGGGTGCGGGAGATGACGAGACGGTGCTCTCGACCGATGAGCTGATCGAGCGCTTCACGCTCGAGCGCGTGAGCCGTAACCCGGCACGCTTCGATGAGGTCAAGCTGCGCTGGCTGAACGGTCAGTACATTCGCAAACTAAGCGTGCCAGAGCTCACGTGCCGTCTGGAAGCGTTCACCGGCCACGAGGGTCTCCAAGAAGCTGTACGCATCAGCCAGGAGAAGATCTCCACGCTTGCCGACTTTTGGCCGCTGTCCGGTTCACTGTTTGATGGTCCCAGCGACGATCCCAAGGCACGGGAGCGCTGGCTGGGTGAGGACAGCCTCGCCGCGCTCGCAGACGTGAGCGCGGCGCTCGCCGCCAGCGAGTGCTTTGATGAGCAGTCCGTGGGGGAGATACTGACGGCTGTCGTGGAGCGCAGGCAGGCCAAGCCGCGCGATGTTTACCAGCCGTTGCGGGTGGCGATTACGGGCACGACGATCTCACCTGGGATCTTCGAGATCGTGGCGCTACTGGGTCGCGAGGAGACATTGCGGCGTATTGCTGTGGTGCTGGCCGATGGGAAATCCGAAACCAGCGCTTAATTTTTATGCGGGGATGCCGATACGTGAGCAACGCTGGAATCACCGGCCCGGATGGCCGGCGAACCCAAGGAAGGGGTTACGTAAGGCATGCAGGCAACCGCCGCAGCAAAAAAGCCGGCCGCCGTCAAGGCGACTCCGGCAAAGAAGGTGACGGTAGCGAAGAAGCCGACGTCCGCAGCTGGGCCGACGCCGATCAAAAGATCGCCGGGTACGGGCGCACCCCGCTCGTTGGATACCCGACGCTCGCACGCCGCTGGAGCCAGCTCCGGTGAGCGCCACCAGAATGAGGGCCACGGGCGTCGCTTGACGATGGCCTTTGAAGCGCTGGAGGCTTTCCCCGCACTGGCAGAGTCGCGCGACCGTTTGCTGTCGGTGGTCTCTCGTGACCACGTGGCCACGGCCGATGTCGTCTCCGCCGTCGAGTCTGATGTCGCGCTGATCATTGCCGTTCTGCGCCTTGCCAACCGTGCGCAAGAGGGTCGTTCGCGCGTTGACACCGCTGTCACGGCTGTGGAGGTGTTGAGCTCGCACACGGTGCAGGCTGTTGCCAACCGCGTACGCACCTTTGACTTCTTCGAGCGGGCAAGCGTGTGGGATAGCGCTCCGGAGCGCTTCCGGCTGCACGCGCTCGCAACCCAGCACGCGGCCGACCGCATCGCCAGCGAGGTTGGCTATGAGAACCGTGACCGACTTACGGTTACGAGCCTGCTGCACGACGTGGGAAAGCTGGTGCTGCTGCACGCCTACCCGGGGTACCCCTCACAGGTTCACCGCGGCGCGCGGACGCCCGAGGAGCGCTTGCATCAAGAGCGTCGTGAGCTCGGTGTCGATCATGCGCTCGTGGGTGGAGTCTTGATCCGTCGCTGGGGCCTGCCAGGCACGCTTGCCACGCCGATCGAGCGTCACCACAACCCCGACGCCGAGGGCGAGGCTGCCTTCATTCGCCTGGCTGACATGCTCGCCCACTACGAGCAGGGCGGGCGCGTGTCACCGTCGGAAATGCTTCACACCGCGCGCAGCATCGGTCTTGGCCCCGAGGAGCTCAGGCGCGTGATGTATGAACTGCCGAGCCCGCCGAGCCAGCGTCAGCGTCATGTCGACCCGTGCCCGCTGTCTGGGCGCGAGCTGGGTGTGCTGCAGCGCCTCGCCGAGGGCAAGGTCTACAAGCAGATCGCCCACGAGCTGACGCTGTCAACGAGCACTGTGCGCACCCACCTGCACAACATCTACGGCAAGCTAGGCGCCGTCGATCGTGCGCAAGCGGTGTTGATCGCCACCGAGCGCGGCTGGCTCTGAGATGCTCGCCTGGCCGTCTCGGTGGGGCATTGCGTAGCATCGCTGTGTGATCTCGATCACGAGCAAGTCTCCATACGCGGTGCTCGCACTGGTTGAGCTCGCGCGCGGCACTGGCGAGCATCCGGTGCCAATTGGTGAGCTGGCGCGCAAGCGCGATGTGCCGGTGCAGTTCCTCGAGCAGCTGTTCGCCGTGCTTCGCCGAGGTGGGATCATTAGCTCGCAGCGTGGCGTGAAGGGCGGCTACCGCTTCGCGCGGGAGCCTTCGACGATCACCGTGCTGGACGTCGTAGAGCTGCTCGACGGTCCCGTCGGACGTGACGCGGAGGGCGTGTTCGAGGACGCCGCCAACGCGGCACGCAAGGTGCTCGGCCAGACGACGATCGCCGACGTGCTCGATCGCGAGATGCGCGACGCCGGCGCGAGCATGTACCACATCTGACGATCTCCGAGTCAGTCGTTGTGCCGCCAGGCAAGACCGTGCGCCAGAACTTCTTCCTCAGCATCCTAGCCGCCACGTACCGGGCACGCGAACACCCTCCCGGCCCACTATTGTCGGGGTATGTCCCTAATCCCGATCAACATTGCGGAGCTTGTTGGGGGGACGCCGCTGGTCGGTCTACCGCGCATGCTCGAGGGGACCGTCGCGCAGGAGAACGGGGTGGAGCTGTTTGCCAAGCTCGAGGCGTTCAACCCGGGTGGCAGCGTGAAGGACCGCATCGGTGTGGCGATGATCGAGGCGGCGGAGGCGCAAGGCAGGATCGAGCCGGGCCGCACGACGATCGTGGAGGCGACCTCCGGCAACACGGGCATCGCGCTTGCGTTCGTATGCGCTGCCAAGGGATATGACCTCGTCCTGACGTTGCCGCAAGGCATGAGCCGCGAGCGCGAGAGCCTTTTGCGTCTGTATGGGGCACGGGTTGACATAACCGAGTCGCTGGGCGGGATGGGCGAGGCGGTGGCGGCCGCCCGCGCGATGGCGCGTGACGATGAGGTGTTCCTGCCTGACCAGTTCTCAAATCCTGCCAACCCGGAGGTGCATCGACGCACGACGGGGCCGGAGATCGAGCGTGCGCTGGATGGCCGCGTGGACGTGTTCGTGGCGGGGGTAGGAACGGGGGGCACGCTGACGGGTGTGGGGGAGTACCTGCGTGAGCACAACAACTCGAAACTGCGGGTGGTGGCGGTTGAGCCGCGTGGCTCGGCGGTCCTCTCGGGAGGCCAGCCTGGCCCGCACCGGATTCAGGGCATCGGCGCGGGGTTCGTGCCGCCGGTCCTCAACAGGGAGCTGATCGACGAGGTCATCCCGGTCAGCGATGACGACGCGATCGAGACCGCGTGGAGCTGCGCCAAACGCGTGGGCCTGCTTGCAGGCATCTCCTGTGGGGCGGCGCTATGGGCGGCCCTGCAGGTCGCCCAACGCCCGGAGTCCAAGGGGCAGAGGATTGTGGTGATGATGCCCGACTCCGGCGAGCGCTACGTCTCACAAGCCTTCTTCGCACCCTGATGGCCCGCGGATTCGGTTGCACGGTCAACATTCGCGAATTCGCCGCTACGCTGTTGCTATGGCCGGTTTCGGCAAGGTCGCGCGGGTTGTCAAGGAGGTGCGCCGCGACGTGCTGGCGGCTCGCGATCGTGACCCGGCGGCGCGGGGCGTATCGCCGGTGGAGATCCTTGCGACCTGGCCGGGAATCCACGCGTTGCTGGCCTACCGCGTCGCACACGCGCTGAAACTCGCGGGCGTGCCATTGCTGCCGCGGCTGATCTCGATGTTCACGCGAGCGCTCACGGGCATCGAGATCCACCCCTCGGCGTGTATCGGTCGCGGGCTGTTCATCGATCACGGCATCGGCGTGGTGATCGGCGAGACAGCAGACATCGGCAATGACGTAACGCTCTACCAGGGGGTAACGCTCGGGGGCACGGGCTTTGCCACCGGCAAGCGCCATCCGACGGTGCAGGACAACGTAACGATCGGCTCGGGCGCAAAGTTGTTGGGGCCGATCACGATCGGCCACGGCGCGAAGATCGGCGCCAACAGCGTGGTGATCACCGACGTGCCACCGAACTCGACCGTGGTGGGCAACCCCGGCCACCCAGTGCGCGTCGACGGTCGCCGCGTCGAGGGTCCTGACGCCGACTGGATCCACCTGCCCGACCCGATCGCAGAGGCCATCCAGGCGCTCTCCGGGCGGATTGTCACGCTGGAACGCCTGATCGCCGAGCTGTCCGATACCGAGAGTGACGCGGAGCCTGCTGAGGTGAGGCCGCTAAGAACAGTCAGAGGCCCAAACCCAGCGGGCGGCTGACCGGCGCCTCGTCGCTCCTTGCAGCGTCCTCGGTCGCTCGTGTGCGACGCATGCCACGCGGGTAGGTGGGCATCGATCCCTTGCCAGGAACGACGATCCATCGGCCACATCAGTCGCCCGAATGCGCATCTATGCTGGGGTTGAATGCCTGAGAACCCTCATGCCGCGCACCTCCAGGAGCTGCTGGAGGGCCTGAACGAGCCCCAACGGGAGGCTGTGACGCACGGCGAGGGGCCGCTGTTGATCCTCGCGGGTGCGGGTAGCGGCAAGACGCGTGTGCTCACGCACAGGATCGCGTTCCTGATCTACACCGACCAGGCGCAGGCGGGGGAGATCCTGGCGATTACGTTCACGAACAAGGCTGCCAGCGAGATGCGTGAGCGTGTCGAACGGTTGCTCGGTCGGGGATCGATTTCCCGCCCACCCATGTGGCTACTGACGTTCCATGCGGCGTGCGCGCGCGTACTGAGGGCGGAGGCCGACCGTCTCGGCTACACGCGCCAGTTCACGATCTACGACCAATCGGACGCGCGGCGTCTGACCAAGCGCTCCGCGGACGCGGTGGGCGTGGACCCCAAGCGCTTCACCCCGTCGGCGCTGCACAACCAGATCTCCGCGGCCAAGAACAAGCTGATCGATGCCGACTCCTACCGCCAGTCGGTGGGCTCGCAGTTCGAGGAGATGGTCGCCGACGTGTATGACATCTACGAGCGCGACCTGCACCGCATGAACGCGATGGATTTCGACGATCTGCTGTTCCGCACGGTCAACCTGCTGGAGCTGTTCGAGGCGGTCCGCGACCGCTACACCAACACCTTTCGGCACGTGCTCGTGGACGAGTACCAGGACACCAACCACGCCCAGTATCGGCTGCTGCAGCTGCTCGTCGGCGGCGGGCGAGCGGGCGGTGATGCCGTCGAACGCGGCGAGTCCCAGCCGGGGGACAGGCCCACGTATGCCGGGCCGGTCGGTCATCGCAACCTGGCGGTGGTGGGCGACGATGCGCAATCGATATATGGCTTCCGCGGAGCTGACGTGCGCAACATCCTCGACTTCCAGGAGGACTTCCCGGATGCGCGCGTGGTCAAGCTCGAGCAGAACTACCGCTCCACCGAGACGATCCTGTCGGCTGCCAACGCGGTGATCGCGAACAACCACGGCGGGATCGCCAAGCGGCTGTGGAGCGAGCTCGGCCAGGGCGATCAGATTCAGTTGCGCGACCTCGAGGACGAGCACGCCGAGGCGCGGTTCGTGGTGGGTGAGATCGAGCGGCTGGTCGACGAGGGCGCCTCGCGGGCGGAGATAGCCGTGCTGTATCGCACGAACGCGATGTCACGGGTGATTGAGGACACGCTCGTGCGTCGTGAGATCGCCTACCAGGTGATCGGCGGCACGAAGTTCTACGAACGGGCGGAGATCAAGGACGCGGTCGCCTACCTGTCATTGCTCGCCAACCCATTTGACGTGGTCAGCTTCACGCGCGTGGTCAACTCGCCGCGGCGCGGCATCGGCCAGACCTCGCTGCAGCGTGTCCTCGCCCACGCGTCGGCGCTCGACATCTCGGTGTGGGACGCGGCGGCTGTGCCTGAAGAGGTCCCTGGGCTGGGCGCTGCCGCGGTCAAGGCGCTGCGGCGGTTCATGGACACGATGGACGATCTCCGGGCGATGGCCGGCATGGGCCAGGATGATCGCGGTGGCTCGCATGATGGGGAGCTTGGCGCAGTGCAGGCGGCGGTGCCGCTGGGCGTTCCCGTGGGTGACCTGCTCGAGGCGATGCTCTCGCAGACCGGCTACATCGAGGCGCTCGAAGCGGAGCGGACGATCGAGGCGCAGGGGCGGATCGAGAACCTCGAGCAACTGGTCGAGGTCGGTCGTGAGTTCGACGCGAGCGCTCCCGAGGACGAAGACACGCTGGACGTGTTCCTGCAGCAGATCGCACTGGTAGCCGACGCCGACACCCGTAGCGATGACCAGGGCCTCGTGACATTGATGACGCTGCATAACGCGAAGGGCCTGGAGTATCCGATCGTGTTCATCGCCGGCTGCGAGGACGGCGTGTTCCCCCATTCGCGTGCGATCGATGAGGGCGGCCTGGAGGAGGAGCGCCGTCTGTTCTACGTGGGTATCACACGGGCGATGCGCCAGCTGTATCTCACATACGCGCGCCGCCGCGCGGTGTTCGGGGCGCAAACGTTCGGCATGCGCAGCCGCTTCCTCGATGAGATCCCAGCCGACCTGCTGGAGGAGCCGCGACAGACCGTCTTGCGGGCGAGCGCCGTGTCCAGTGGTTTCGCTGGGGTGGGCGGCTCCAGGGGTGCTCATGGCTCGGGCGCACAGGGAGGCTGGTATGAGCGGGGGATGCCCGAGCGGGGCGCTTCTGGGACGCGTGCGCGTGAGTCGCAGGCGGCCACCACCCAGTTTCGCCTGGGCGAGGATGTCGTCCATGCTGCGTTCGGTGATGGCGTGATCACGGGTGTCGAGCCGGGTGGTGTGATCGTCGTGCGCTTCGCTGACGATGGCTCCGAACGTAAGCTCATGGCCGAGTACGCTCCTGTCAGCAGACGCTAAAAAGCGCGCTCTCCCCGCTACAACGCATAGCATCTGCCCATGAGCGCAACGATCATCGACGGCAAGGCAATCGCTGCGCGGGTACGGGCAGACGTCGCTCGCGAGGTCGAGAGCTTCACCGGCAGCTTCGGTAAGGCGCCCGGCTTGGCGACCGTGCTTGTCGGTGAGGACCCTGCTTCGGCGGTGTATGTGGGCGGTAAGCAGCGCGCGTGCACTGAGGTTGGGATGGTTCCGTTTGATCGTCGCCTGAGCGCCGATGCCTCCTTTGATGAGGTGGCCGAAGAACTCGAAATGCTCAACGCCGAGCGCTCCGTCAGCGGCGTCCTGCTGCAACTGCCCGTGCCCGAGCATCTCGACGGGCCGGCGCTCACGGGCATGATCAGCGCGGACAAGGACGTCGACGGTCTCACGCCGGTCAACGCCGGGCTGCTCTCGCTCGGACGCCCGGGATTGCGGCCGTGCACGCCCGCTGGGGTAATGGAGATGCTCGCCGACACGGGCGTCCAGCTGGAAGGCGCAGAAGCGGTGGTGGTCGGGCGCTCCAACCTGTTCGGCAAGCCAATGGCGCAGCTGCTGCTTGCCGAGAACGCCACCGTGACCGTCTGCCACTCGCGTACACGTGATCTGCGCGAGGTGTGCTCGCGCGCGGAGGTGCTGATTGTGGCTGTCGGGCGCGCGCGACTGGTCAAGGGCGACTTCGTCAAACCCGGTGCCGTGGTGATCGACGTTGGCATGAACCGTCTCACCCCCGAGGAAGCCGGCAATAAGAGCGGGCTCGTCGGTGACGTGGACTTCGCCGCTGCCGCCGAGGTCGCCTCCGCGATCACGCCCGTCCCAGGTGGCGTCGGCCCGATGACGATCGCGATGCTGTTGCGCAACACGTTGCAGGCTGCTCGCTATCAGGCGGAGCTAGAGATGATGCTCTCGGAGATGGATGAGGAGATCGAATGAGGACACCTCGGGATGTCAGGCGTGCGTGCGACGCCGCCAAGCACGCACAAGGGGTGCGCCGATGAACTTCCGGCAGTTGCGCGTGGGGGAGTCGACGGTGCTTGTGGGCGTGATCTGTTTGATCGTGTCGTTGTTCGTGCGCTCCTACTACGGCCCCGCCGGGTACCTGAATGCGTGGAACACGTTTGGCCCTGGGGTGGCGCTCGAGCTGGCTGCCATCTGTGCGGCGCTTGCCACCGTCATCAGCGCGCTCACCGAGCGCAGTACCGCGCTTCCCGTCTCCACTGCGGTGTGGTGTGTGCTGCTCGGTCTGGTCTCGGTGATCGCGGCGCTCGTGCGGGCTCTCGCACGACCAGAACACGCCACCGAGGCCTGCTACGGGGTGTGGCTCGCGCTCATCGGGGCCGCTCTGATCCTCGTCGGCGCATGGCTTGCGCTACGCGATGAACGACCTTCGCTGTACCCGCCCGCACTGCCCGAGTCGCGCCCGCGACCCTAGCGGCCGTCGACTCGCCTTTCCCGTAGCCGCGAGCTGCACGCCAGGTACCCCGAGAGCTGGTTCGCTCGTGGCATCGCAGCCATCCTCACGACTAACTAGAATTCGTCCATGTGATGGACGAGGCGTGATAATCTCGATCGCTCGAAACCGACAGTGAATCGAGATGGGGGATGTGGTGACGGTCGGGCTCGACCCCGGTGAAGGCAAGTCGACGCGGCAAGCGCATGGTGCGTTTCGCTGGACGGAAAGGCGACTTGCATGAGCAGGGCAAGGCATCCGCCCAACCAGCTCACCAAGTGGTGGACCAAGTTGCGGGACTTCGTCACCGGCGGCCAGAAGGGTCTCGCCACCGTGGCGGCGATCCTCGTGGCGCTGGTGGCGATCGTGACGAATTGGCAAAAGCTCGAAGAAATTCTTTTTCCCCCCGCGCCACCCCCCGTCCCCCCAGCAGCGACCATTGTCGCGGAAGTGGATCCCTTCATCACCCTCCGCGAGTTCGACGCGCAAGCCCAGCTGATGGGTCAGGGGTCGGGTGCGACCGCGGCTGTCGCTCCCAGAGGATCGTCTGCGCTAGGTTCCAAATATCGCTTCGCCACTTACTCTGCGTCCACGAGTGAGCCTTCTCGCACAAGTGAGCTCGTCGTCGGCGTTTCGGAAGAACAAACAGACGGCGCTGGCCAGAGCACGACCACCAGCGCCGAACAGAAAATCAGGGTAGAAGGCGCACAGGTGCGCGAAGAAGCCAAGCACGCCGAAGAAGTCGTCCACCAAGAAGCCAGCGTGGCCGCGGCAGAAAAGGAAAGCGCTGAAGCGCGAGTTCGCGAAGAACAGAAGAAGGAGCGCGAAGCCCAGAAACGCGCCGAGGAAACCAAGACACACGGTACGACGAAAGCCCTGCTAGAAGAAGCGACCGCAAGGAAGGCTGTGGAGAAGGCAAAGGCGACGGTGCGGGCAAAGAGGCAGGAGGCAGCCCGGCCGCTCACACAGCGGCGGCTCGAAGCGGGTACGCCAGCGAGCCGGGTGGAAGAAGTCCTCCACGACGCACAGCTACCGGAGCGCTGTCGCCCCACCTGTGGTCTGAAGCCACTCGTTGAAAAGGTGCTCAAAGACAGCGCCAACAACACGGCGGCCGCGGTGCAGAAGGTCCAGACTGTGAATCGGAGTGCTGGCGCCAGGGTCCACTACGAAGTGACCCTCAAGGCGCTGGCGGGCAAAGTGGTCGTCGTGACCTACTCGCTCGTGCAGACCAACGAGCCGCCCCCACCGGAATGGTATCTCGGCACGGTGGTCATCAGGAGGGTCAAGCCCAAGCATGATCCTGAAGTGCTCAGGGGCACCTGCTGGGTACCGCTGCCATCGAGTTCTAGGCGGTACTACGTCGTGCTGACGGCGTACGACGCCACTGAAGAAGTGGGATACAAGAAAACGAGTCCGTTCAGCTGACAGGTCGGGAGGCCTGCACAGGGGCGTGCCGGCCAACACGATCCGCCCGCCCATAGAATGGGCGCCACTGTGATCGAACGCGACGAAGTTCTGCACGTGGCGCGGCTGGCGCGACTGGCGCTCAGCGAGGATGAGATCGAGCCGATGGCTCGCGAGCTCTCCGCTGTGCTCGACCACGTCGCGAAAATCGCCGAGCTGGACCTGGGTGACGTGGCGCCGACCGCTCATGTGGTCGAGATCACCGGCGCGCTGCGCCCGGATGAGCCACGTCCGTGCCTGCCGCGGGAGGTCGCGCTCGCGCAGGCGCCCGTGGTCGCTGACGATGGCTTCTTGGTCCCAAGCCCACAGGCATGAGCGACTTCATCGAGTTGTCTGCCGTCGCTGCCGCGGAGGCGATCGCGGGTGGGTCGCTGTCAGCAAACGAGCTGTTCGAGACGTACCGCGCACGTGCGGCCGCCGATCGGGCCGCGGGCGAGGACGGCCTGAACTGCTTTACCTGGGTGGCTGAGGATGCGCCGCAAGCGTTCCCCTCCACGGACGCGCCTCTTGCAGGCGTGCCGCTCGCGGTCAAGGATCTGTTCTGCACCGACGGTGTCCCCAGTCAGTCGGGGTCGCGGATCCTCGAGGGCTATCTGCCGCCGTACACAGCGACCGCCGTCGCACGCCTGTCCGGCGCCGGCACGAGTCTTTTGGCAAAGACCAACCAGGACGAGTTCGCCATGGGCTCCTCCAACGAGAACTCCGCGTTTGGGCCGGTGCGCAACCCGTGGGACCGCACCAAGGTTCCCGGTGGCTCATCCGGCGGGAGCGCCGCGGCCGTCGCGGCTGGGCTTGCTCCGTGGGCGCTTGGCACCGACACCGGCGGCTCCATCCGCCAGCCGGCTGCCCTGTGCGGGATCGTCGGGCTGAAACCCACCTACGGCGCCGTCTCGCGCTACGGCATGATCGCGTTTGCCTCATCGCTCGACCAGGCCGGTCCGCTTACACGCGATGTGCGCGACGCGGCGCTGATGCTCCGCCACATGGTCGGCCGCGACCAGTGCGACGCGACCTCATTGCAGTTTCCCGAGGCGATCCAGCTGCCTACCGCCGAGCGGCTCGACGGTGTGCGGCTCGGCGTGCCGGATGAGTTCACAGGGGAGGGCATCGAAGCGGGCGTGCTCGAGGCATTCCAGGCGGCGCTCACGCGCGCCGAGCAGCTCGGCGCGCAGATCAGCGAGGTGCGTCTGCCGCATGCGCCGCACGCGCTGTCCGCCTATTACGTGATCGCTCCTGCCGAGGCGTCCTCCAACCTGGCGCGTTTCGACGGCGTGCGCTACGGGCTGCGCGCCGACGACGCCACCGACCTCCTGGACATGTACACGCGCACCCGCCACGACGGCTTTGGTCCGGAGGTAAAGCGACGCATCATGCTCGGCACCTACGCGCTTTCCTCCGGCTACTACGACGCCTACTACGGCCGCGCCCAACGGGTACGCACGAAGATCGCAGCCGACTTCCGTAGCGCGTTCGACCAGGTCGATCTGATCGTCACGCCGACCGCCCCCACGGTCGCGTTCGGGCTGGGGGAGAAGACCGCCGACCCACTCTCCATGTACCTCAACGACGTGTGCACAGTTCCCATGTCGCTCGCCGGCATCCCCGCCGTATCGATCCCCTGCGGCCTCAGCCAGGGATTGCCCGTGGGCTTGCAGATCGCCGGCCCCGCATTCAGTGAGAACCGCCTGCTCGACGCCGCGCACGCGCTCGAGCAGAGCATCGGCTTCGATGGAGCATCCGCTCGTGTCTGAGTCACTACGAACCCCTCCGCCGCCGGCAGGCGGCCCCTCAAAAGAGGATGCCTACGAGCCGGTCATCGGCCTGGAGATTCACGTGCAGCTGGCCACCGCCACGAAGATGTTCTGTGGTTGTGAACTCTCGTTCGGGGAGCCGCCCAACACACGCACCTGCCCCGTCTGCCTGGGGCTGCCCGGCAGCCTGCCAGTCGCTAACGCCCGCGCCGTTCACTTCGGGCTGATGATCGGCATGGCCGTTGGCTCGGAGCTAGCGCCGCGCTCGATCTTCCACCGCAAGAACTACTTCTATCCCGACCTGCCCAAGGGCTACCAGATCTCCCAGTACGACGAGCCCTTGTGTCTTGGCGGCTCGCTCGGTGGGATACGCATCCATCGGGTGCATCTGGAGGAGGACGCCGCCAAGCTCACCCATGTCGGCGCCAGCGGGCGGATCCACGGCTCCGACGCCAGCATCGTCGATTTCAACCGCGGTGGCACTCCCCTTGCAGAGATCGTCACCGAGCCCGACGTGCGCTCCGCCGAGCAGGCAAGCGAATGGCTGAAGCTGCTGCGCACCACCTTGCGCCAGCTCGGTGTCTCAGACGTGAACATGGAGGAGGGCTCGCTGCGCTGCGACGCCAACATCTCGCTGCGCCCCGTCGGTAGCAGCGGACTTGGCGTCAAGACAGAGCTCAAGAACATGAACTCCTTCCGCTTCATCGAACGGGGCATCAGAGCTGAGATCTCACGCCAGGAGAAGATCCTGCAAAGCGGCGGCCAGGTCACCCAGGAGACGCTCCACTTCGACCCGGGCTCCGGCGCCATCACCTCCCTGCGCTCCAAGGAGGAGGCACACGACTATCGCTACTTCCCCGAGCCCGACCTGCTGCCCGTGGCCATCGACCAGCAGATGATCGACGCCGCCCGCGCGGACATGGTCGAGCTGCCCGCTGCTCGTGCCGAGCGCTTCGAGCGCGAGCTTGGTTTGAGCGCCGAAAGCGCGCAGATACTCGCCTTCCGCGCCGAGCTGGGCGATTACTTCGAGGCCGCGCTCGGTGCCGCTGCGTCGACTCCAGAGGGGGAGCCGGCCGTGCCTGCCCAGGCGCTCGCCAACTGGATCACCGGCGAGTTGACCGCGCGCCTTGGCGAGCAGGAAGGCGGCGATCCATCCGCGTCACGCGTCGAGCCCCGAGCGCTCGTCGTGCTCGTCGGCCTCGTCGCGAGCAAGAGCATCAGCGTCGGCGCCGGCCGCCAGGTGCTCGACAAGCTGCTCGCCAACGGCGGCGACCCGCTGCAGATCGTCCAGGCCGAGGGCCTCGCTGCAATCGACGGCGGCGACGAGCTCGCCGGCATCGTTGCCGCTGCGCTCGCCGCCAATGCTGACGCCGTGCAGCGTGTGCGGGAAGGCAATGCCAAGGCGATTGGGCCGATCGTCGGACACGTCATGCGCGAGACCAAAGGCCGCGCCGACGGAACCGAGGTCGCGCGGCTCGTCAACGAGCAACTGGGTATCTGAGCAATGGCCCCGGCCGCACGCCTGACGGACCTACTAGGCGCCGTGGCGCCATCGACGTGCAGCGCGTTTGCCACTTAGGAGACCGTGGCACATCACATTTTGGACTTCCGGCCAAAGGCAAGAATCGGCTGCGGCGGCAATATGCTTGACATGAACCGTTCGGCAGCAAACCAAAGCGTTTCCTCTCCTCGGCGGTTCATTCTGCTGCCCGAGGAGACGGTGGGTGGCTCAGGTCACGGGCTGCGTATCCGCCGTTATCAACTCACCAGTGTCGGGCAGGGTGCGGGACGTCGGCGTGCCGGCGTCAGCAGCGTCGATCTTGCTCGGGCACGGACGGCCCGCGAGATCGGTTGGCTGGGTCGTACATAGCGATTCCTCCCACATCGACAGTGTCGGCTTCCCTCAGCCGGCGCAATCGGGGTGCGGCCGGGCAGGGGTAGGACTTCCTGTCCGGCCGCGCTTCGTCCTTCATCGGCTGGCTCTGCAGCCCTACCAAGCTACTGAGAGCGCGCGGTAGGGCGCTCTCAGGCCGGGGCCGCGCTACCATTGGATGATTCTCTGATGAATGAGTCTTCGGCCAGCTCCCGCTCCATCGGCAAGACAGTCCTGGCCGGGCTCGTGGTCCTGGTTGCGGGCTATATCCTCCTGAAGATCGTGATCGGGATCGCCGTCGCGATTGCCGGCACCGTCGCCGTGATCCTCGCGATTGTCGCGATCATCTGGGCGTTGCGCGTTCTTTTGTAAGCCTGCCGCGATGGCCTACGTCGTTATCGCCACCTGCTTCGGGCTCGCCGGCGGCATCGTAGGCAAGATCAAGGGCAGCTCGTTCATCTTGTGGTTCCTCATCTCCGGGGCAATCCCGTTCTTCGGCCTGTTCGCGGCGATCGCCTATCGCTTCGAGCGCGATGAGATGCGCCGACAGTGCCCCACCTGCGGGCGGGTGGTGAAGATCTACGACGCCATCTGCATGCGTTGCGGCACAGAGCTCGACTTCCCCGAAGTGGCCGTCGCGCCCGAATCGTGGGAGCGCGTGCCCGCCTCGCCGTCCTCCTGAGCGTCTTCCCCGCAGGCCGCATCCCGCTGTGTTTTTTTGCAGCTCGCTTCGGTGGGCTGACGTCAACGTCCGCGTTCGGCTTCCCTAACCAGATTTAGTCCGCCCTAAGTGGGTTCTTGCCCTACATTGTCGCTGCCATGAGCACTCAGGTGAAGACAGCGTCGCAAGCCAAGGAATCCATGCTTACCCGGTGGATCCACCGCTCCGGGTTCAAGGACGAGGCTGACTTCGTGCTGCGGGTAGTGCAGCCGGCGCTTGTGGGCATGATCGACGGCACCGTCTCATCGCTTGCGCCGATCTTCGCCGCCGCGATTGCCGCCGACTCGCACACCGCGCTGCTGGTGGGCTTCTCCACCGCCCTGGGCGCAGGGGTCAGCATGGGCTGGTCGGAGGCGCTGTCTGATACGGGCGAGCAGACCGGCCGCGGTTCGGCGGTCGTGCGGGGCGCCATTACCGGCGGCATGACCACGCTCGGGGGGATCTTCCACACGCTGCCGTTCCTGATCTCGAACGTAAACAAAGCGCTGCTCGTAGCCGGTTGCGTCGTCGCGTTCGAGCTGTTCGCGATCGCATGGGTGAGAAATCGCTTCCTCGAGGTCTCGCTGCGCTCGTCGCTGCTAGTCGTTACCGTCGGCGGCGCCATCGTTCTTGCTATCGGCGTAGGCATAGGGTCCTCCTAACCGCCGCGTTCCGAGTGGGCGCTTGCAGGAGCTTGCGATTCCGGGTGTAAACCCGCTGGTACACTGGGATTTTCCCCCTAGAGGGTGACGCAGTCGGCCGTAGGCCGACCAGCTGGACCCCTCTTCGTCAATCACATACAAGGAAGGGAGGCGACAAATGCGCGCAGTTGATGCGTTGATGGAATGTTTGAAGGCGGAGGGCGTGGACGTCGTCTTCGGTCTACCCGGCGGTGCCAACCTTCCTACATATGACGCTCTCGTCACCGGCGGTATTCGCCACATCCTCGTCAGGCACGAGGCCGGTGGCGGGCATGCGGCCGAGGGCTACGCCAAGGCCACTGGCAAAGTGGGGGTGGCGTTCGCCACGAGCGGCCCCGGTGCAACCAACCTGGTGACGCCGATCTGCGACGCGATGATGGACTCGGTGCCGGTGGTGTTCATCACCGGCCAGGTGCGCACCGACCTGCTCGGTACTGACGGCTTTCAGGAGGCGGACACGCTCGGCATCACGATGCCGGTGGTCAAGCACTCAGTCATGATCCAGCACCCGCAGGAGCTGCCGCGTGCGATCCACGAGGCGTTTCACATCGCCCGCAGCGGACGCCCGGGTCCTGTGCTGGTGGACATCCCGCTCGATCTCTCGCGCGCGGAAATTGACTACGAGCCGGTCACCGACGTGCGGCTCCCCGGCTATCAGCCCCGCGTGGAAGGCAACCAAAAGCAGGTGCGCCAGGCGGCGAAGGCGCTGGCAGCCGCGCAGCGGCCGGTGATCTACGCCGGTGGCGGCGTCGTCAACGCCAACGCCTCCGAGGAGCTGCGGGAGTTTGCGCGCAGCGATCGCTTCCCCGTGACCTGCACGCTGATGGGACTCGGCGCTTTTCCCGCGGTGGTACAGGGAGAGGGTGGGTGGCAGCCCGATCGCCAGTGGCTGGGAATGCTCGGCATGCACGGCACGCGGTCTGCCAACTACGCGATGGATGAGGCCGATTTGATCTGCGCCGTCGGTGCGCGCTTTGACGATCGCATCACCGGCAAGCTCTCGGAGTTCGCGCCGCGGGCGAAGTTCATTCACATCGACGTTGACCCGGCGGAGATATCGAAGAACGTGCCCGCGCATATCCCAATCGTGGGCGACGCCAAGCACGTGTTGAGCAAGCTCGTGATCGAGTACCGCGCGTTGGGCGCCGATCCGGCGCGGCTGGATGCCTGGTGGAGCCGGATCGAGGGCTGGAAAGCGAAGTACCCGCTCGCGTTCGAGGAAACCACTGACGCGGAGATCAAGCCGCAGTTCATGGTCAAAGCGCTACACGAGGCCACCGGCGGCGAGGCGATCATCACCAGCGACGTCGGCCAGCATCAGATGTGGGCGGCACAGCACTACGACTTCCCCGCGCCGCGGCGGTGGATCAACTCCGGCGGTCTCGGCACGATGGGCTTCGGGCTGCCCGCCGCGATGGGCGCAGCAGTCGGCATGCCCGAGCAGCTGGTGTGCTGCATCGCTGGCGATGGCTCCGTGCAGATGAACGCGCAGGAGCTTGCCACATGCGCGCAGAACAAGATTCCCATCAAGGTGTTCATCATGAACAACGGCTATCTCGGCATGGTCCGTCAGTGGCAGGAGCTGTTCTGGGACGGCAAATACAGCCAGGTGGACATGGGTGAGTTCCCCGACTTCGTCAAGCTCGCGGAGGCCTACGGCGTTACCGGCATGCGCTTCGAGGACAAGAACACGCTGGTGGAGGACATGAAGCGCGCGATCGCCACCGAGGGTCCTGTGTTCGTCGATGTGCGTGTCACGCGCGAGGAGAACACCTACCCGATGATCCCCGCCGGCATGGCCGCGCGCGAGATGGTGGGGTGATGGGGGCAATTATGGGTGAACCAGGAACCAAGGAGCCGCTGAGCCTCGAAGAGTTGCAGGCTGCCACCAGCATGCGCACGGGCCGCAAGCACGTGCTGTCGATCCTCGTCGAAAACAAGTCCGGTGTGCTGACGCGCATCGCCGGCCTGTTCGCCAGGCGCGGGTTCAACATCGACACCCTCACCGTCGGGCCCACGGAGGACGAACAGGTCTCGCGGGTAACGCTCACTGTGGACGGAGCGCTACATCCCATCGACCAGGTCACCAAGCAGCTACACAAGCTCATCAACGTGTTGAAGATCCGCGATCTCGAGCCGGCCGACACCGTCTCGCGTGAGCTCGCGCTGTTCAAGGTGACCGCTGACGGCGTCCAACGCGGCGAGTTGATGCAGATCGCTGAGATCTTTCGCGGCAAGGTCGTCGACGTGACCAAGCGCGCGATCATCATCGAGGTGACCGGTACCACCGAGAAGATCGAGGCGTTCGAGACGATGGTCCGTCCCTTCGGTCTGATCGAGATGATGCGCACGGGCGAGATCGCCATCTCGCGGGGGCGCAGCGAGACCTAGGGTGAGGGCGAGCGGCAATGGCGAGGAGTTTCCGGGAGGCACGCTCGCGAGCCCCTACGCCAGCCGCCGCGATGCAGGCAGCCAAGCTTTTGCGCTGAGCGTGGAAGACCGCGAGCGGCTGTCCGCACGCCTGGCGCTGGCGGTCAGGCGCGCGCGTCGGAGTGGCGGGGAGGTGCTGGCGACGATCTCGGTCACGCTTGCCGCTGATGTGGACCCGTCGGCGGTCGTTTGCGCGTCACGTCGCCCAGGCGAGCGCTGGTTCGTGTTCGAGCAGCCCGATCGTGGTCGTGCGGCGCTGGCTGGCCTGGGAGAGGTGCGTAGCCTGCACGCTTCAGGCTCGGAGCGTTTTGCCACGGTGGCCGATAGCTGGCGCGCATTGTCAGCGGCGGCGGTCACCGATCCCGCGGACGACCCGGCCGACGCAGGGCCTGTGGCGGTCGGGGGCTTCGCGTTCGCTCCCGACGGCGGCGCCGCACCGCACTGGCACGGGTTCGAGCCCGCATCGCTGACCGTGCCCGAGGTGGCGCTCGTGCGTAGCGAGCGCCACGGCCAGCCGAAGGTGCGGATGACGCTCGCGGCACTCGCCCGCCCGGATGATGTCGCCGAGGAGTTGCTTGCGCGCCTGGAGAGCCGCTTGGCGCAGCTGCGCTCGCGCCCGCTACCGCTGCTTGACCCCGCGCCCACCGGTCGCTTCCAGGTCGCAAGCGCGATGCCGCCCGAGCACTTCGAGGCGGCCGTTGCGCGCGCGGTCGAGCTGATCGCCGCCGGGGAAATGAAGAAGATCGTGCTCGCGCGCGAAGTGCAGGTGCACGCGCCGAGCGAATACGACCCGGCAGCCGTGTTCGGCGTGTTGCGCGAGGAGTTCCCGTCGTGCTTCGTGTTTTGCGTAGGGCGCGGTGACGCGACCCTGATCGCGGCGAGCCCAGAGCTGTTGGTGCGTCGCGAGGGCCACCGCGTGAGCACGCTCGCGCTTGCCGGGTCCACACGCCGTAGCGCCGACCCCGCGGTCGACGCGCATCTCGGCGAGCAGCTGTTGCGCGACGAGAGCTATCGCGAGGAGCACGCCATCGTCGCGCGGCGGATCGAGCGCATGCTGCGCCCGCACGCGATCTGGGTTGCGGCAGCGCCCGAGCCCGAGCTCGTGAGGATCGCCAACATCCAGCATCTGGCAACGCCGATCCGTGCCCAGCTGGCAGCGCCGATGGAGGCGCTCGAGCTGGCCTGGCTGATGCACCCCACACCGGCCGTCGGCGGCGAGCCACTTTCGAAGGCAGCGCCGCTGATCCCCGCTCTGGAGGGACTCGACCGCGGCTGGTACTCCGGACCGGTCGGCTGGACCGACGCTGCCGGCGACGGCGAATTCTGCGTGGCTCTGCGCTGTGCGCTGCTGCGCGGCGGCGTCGCGCGCTGCTTCGCAGGCAACGGCATCGTGCGCGACTCAGACCCAGCCAGCGAGCTCGCCGAGACAGAGATCAAGCTGCAGGCGTTGCTGCCGCTGTTGGCAGGCTGAGGCCACGTTGCGAAGGCGCCTGGCGTCACCGTTCGCGCAGAGCTTCCGATACCGCGTGCCAAACCCTTCGGTGCAGCTCCACATTGCTCGTTCGCTCGCTGCGCACGTGCACGATGCGCGAAGCCGCCTCCGGCTCCAGGGCACGCTCCAGCGCGCCGCGAAACTCGCTGACCGTTTGCACCCGCTCGTGCGCCAGGCCGTAAAGCGCCGCCGCGTGCGCGAAGTCAAGCCCGGTAGGGGTCGCGACGTGGTGTGTGTAGATGTCTATCGGCGTCTCGGCTACGGGCAGGAAGTCAAAGATGCCGCCACCGTCGTTGTCGATAAGAATGATCGTCAGCTTCAAGTCGAGCCGCTTGGCTGCCAACAGGCCACCGATGTCATAGGCGAGGGAAACGTCGCCGATCAACAGCACGACTGGACCGTCACTCGCCGCTGCGGCGCCAAATGCCGAGGAGACGGTGCCGTCGATGCCGTTGGCGCCACGATTGCATAGCACTCGCGGCGGGTCCGTCCGGGCCGGCCAGAACGTCTCGATGTCGCGCACGGGCATCGACGAGGCGACGAACAACGTTGCCTGCTGCGCTAGCAGCACGCCCAGCTCGGCCGCCACGGCCGGCTCGGAAAGTTGCTCTGCGCCAAGCACACCGAGGATCGCTTGCGCTGCGCGATCGTCCGCGGCCTGCCAGCTGGCCAGCCAGTCTTCGTCTACGCCTGCGGTTGGCGTCGTCGGAGCGGTGAGCGCGCCAGCCAACTGCCTCAGCGCGACGGCAGGATCGAGCGCCAGCGAATCGGAGAGCACCGACGCGGGGTCTTGCCAGGCACCCTCCGGATCGAGTGCCACCTGACGCACTTCGCTGAGACCCGCGAGCCAGGAGCGCAGCGGCTTTGACACCGGCAGATCGCCAACCCTCAAAATCAGGTCCGGGGTGAGCGACGCCGCGAACGCGCCGTCTCGCAGCAGCGCGTCGTAGTGCGCGATCGCTGCATCGCCGCGGCGGGCTCCCGACAGCGGGTCGGCAAGCAGCGGCCAGCCGCGCGCCGCTGCGAACGCCGCCGCAGCCTCGCCCATTCCCGCGAGGTGCTCGTCGCGCCCGGCGATCACAACGCCGCGCTTGGCCTGCGACACGAGCTCGCTCAGTAGCTCCTCGCCCGCGCCTGTGGCGGCTCCCGCTGCGGAGCTCAAAGCGCGGCCGACATATGGCCTGCCGTCGGCCCGGCCACTGTCATCTACAGGCGGCTGACCATCGATCACCAGCGGCTCGCGCAGCGGGAAGTTGAGGTGAACAGCACCCGGGCGGCCTTCCAGCGCGGTCCAGTACGCGCGACACGCGAGCGTGCGCATCCAGCGCAGCTGTTGGGCGCCGGCCTCATGCACGCCGACCTCAAAGAACCACTTGGCGGCTCCGCCGTAGAGCTTCAGCTGATCGATCGCCTGTCCGGCGCCGTTCTCCCGTAGCTCCCAGGGACGGTCGGCCGTGAGCACCACTAGCGGCACGCGTGCCTCGTGGGCCTCGATCACCGCTGGCGCGAGCTCAGCAGCAGCCGTGCCCGACGTGCACACCACGGCCACCGGCCGCGCTGACGCCTTCGCCAGTCCCAGCGCGAAGAATCCCGAGCAGCGCTCGTCCACGTGCGAGTAGCAACACAGCCGTGGCTCGCGCGCAAGCGACAGCACGAGCGGCGTGCTGCGCGAACCGGGCGAGGTGCACGCGGCGCGCATGCCGCAGCGCACGAGCTCGTCCACGAAGGCTCCCAGCAGTGTGTAGGTGTCGGTGGTCTGGGTCATACGATGGTCTGGTGCCAGACAGCGTCGTCCTGCTCCATGGTTTCAGCGGCACGCGGCGCGCCTGGGATGGCGTGATCGCGCTGCTCGACGCTGAACGCTATCGTCCGCTTGCGCTCGACCTGCCCGGGCACGGCGATGCCGATGACGCACGCCAGCCGATCACGTTCGCAGACTGCGTGCAGACGGTGCTCGCGCTTGCCCCCGAGCGCTTCACCTTGTGCGGCTACTCGCTGGGCGGGCGTGTGGCGCTACACATCGCGCTCGCCGCTCCCGAACACGTAAGCCGACTGGTGCTCGTCTCCTGTAGCGCCGGCATCGAGGACCCCCACGAGCGTGCCAGCCGACGCGAGGCGGACGATCAGCTTGCGCGGGACTTGGAGCGGGAGCCGTTCGAGGCGTTCATCGATCGGTGGCGTACACAGCCGCTGTTCGCCGGCGAGCCGCCGTCGGTGGGTGAGCTTGCTCGAGCGGATCAGCGCCGCAATGATCCCGAAGCGCTGGCCGCCGTGCTGCGCGGACTCGGCGCGGGCGCGATGGAGCCACTGTGGGGGCGGCTCGGCGAGCTGAGCATGCCCGTGACCGTGATCGCCGGCGCGCGCGACGTCAAGTACGTGTCACTCGGCCAGCGGATGGTCGAGCGACTACCCGCTGCGCGGCTGCTCGTGGTCGAGGGAGGTCACGGCCTCGTGCTCGAGAATCCCGCGGCGATCGCCCACGCGCTGGCGTAGGCGCTCATCCTCGAGGTGAGGCAAGTCGACGTGGCGCCGCGGTGATCAGGGTGGCGCGGCGATCGCAGGACGCGCTATTGACCGACGGCCTGGCCGATCGCCGCAAGTACCCGAAATGCCGGGCGTGGGCGGCTCTTCTCGGTCATGAACCCGTAGTGGCCGGTCGAGTCGTCGTGTGACTGGTACCACCAGATGCCGTCCACATGCGGGTCGGCAAGCAACACCTTGTAGGCGCCCAGCAGCTTGCTCGCCTGTTCGTTACGTGAGCACGCGCCGTTGTTGCTGCCGCAGAAG
>DATHLT010000004.1:0-2719 GCA_035487855.1 Solirubrobacteraceae bacterium | reverse complement strand
AGCGCGAGGTCGACGTGCTGCGGCTGATCGCCTTGGGCCACACCAACGCCGAGGTCGCCGAGCAGCTGTTCCTCTCTGTGCGAACCGTCGAGACCCACCGCTCGCATATCCAGCAGAAGCTGCGGCTGTCCACCCGCGCAGAGCTGGTCGGCTATGCGCTCGAGCGCGGTTTGATCAAAGCGTGAGTGAGTAGAGGCCCAGCCGACTCAGCAGTGTGAGTCTTCAGCCACCAGCTCGGCGGCGTGCTGGGCGAGTCGCGCGTAGTGCTCAGGGCGACGCGTGGAGAGGAACGGGAACAGCTCAAGCCAGTCGCGGCGTTGGTCCAGGTCGAGATCGGCGACAAGTACCGCAGGCCGATCGCGCGGGGCCTGCACGAGCTTGCGCCCATACGGATCGCAGATGAACGAAGAGCCGTGGAAGCGCAGCGGTGGCTCTGTGCCGATGCGGTTGACGGCGACCATGAACATGCCGTTGGCGATCGCGTTGCCGACGATCACCTTCTCCCACAGTGGCTCGGTATCGAAGTCCGGGTGATCGGGCTCAGAGCCAATGGCAGTAGGATATATGAGCACGTCCGCCTGCTCGAGGCTATAGGCGCGCGCTAGCTCCGGGAACCACTGGTCCCAGCAGGTAGGCAGACCGAGCCGTGCTTGGTCGAGGGTGATGACGGGGAAGGCATCCTGGTCGCCGGGGCCGGGTCGGAAGTAACGATCCTCGTGGTAGCCGGCGGTGACAGGGATGTGCAGCTTGCGCGTGCGTGCCAGCAGCTGTCCGTCTGGGGCGACGATGATCGCGGTGTTGTAGCCGAGGCCGTCCTCGCCGGGCGCTCGCTCATAGAGCGAGGCGTGGACGTGTACCCCATTCGCACGTGCCGCTCGCGCCGCGAACTCGTAGGTGGCGCCGCCGGGAAGCGCCTCCGGCTGCACACCGCCCGCCTGTGGCCCTGCTGGGTCGACCGCGAAATACGGGCTGAGCGTGAGCTCTTGCAGGCAGACCAGACGCGCGCCCTCGGCGGCGGCGCGAGCAATCCCGTCCGCGAGCGCTGCTTCGTGCTCGGCCGGGTCGACGTGCCAGCGCTGCTGCACCGCACCGATCCTGAATGGCTCCCGCAAAGGTGGGCGCGTGCGGGCCGGCGAGGGCAGCGAGGGATGCGCGACGATCACTGGAATCTCATCCACTGGCTATGACTTTAGGCTGTCAATCGTGAGCGCCACCCTCACCTCGACGCCTGCGGCCGACGGCTATCGCATGCCGGGCGAGTTCGAGCCGCATTCGGGCTGCTGGATGGCGTGGCCCGAGCGCCCGGACAACTGGCGCCTAGGGGCGAAGCTCGCGCAGCACGCCTACGCTGCGGTGGCGGAGGCGATCAACGCGTCAGAGTCCGTAACGGTGGCGGTGTCAGACGCCCAGTTCGAGCACTGCCGCTCGCTGCTCTCGCCGTCGATACGCGTGGTTGAGGTCGCTACCAACGACGCGTGGATACGCGACACGGGGCCGACATTTCTCATCGGCGGCCACGGCGGGCGGCGCGGCGTTGACTGGCACTTCAACGCCTGGGGCGGTTTGCACGGAGGTCTGTACTTCCCGTGGGATCGCGATGAGCGCGTGGCGCGGAAGGTACTGGAGATCGAAGGCGCCGATTGCTACCGCGCTCCGATCGTGCTCGAGGGCGGCTCGATTCATGTGGATGGCGAGGGGACGGTGGTGAGCACTGAAGAGTGCCTGCTGAACCCGAACCGCAACCCAGAGCTCTCCCGCGAGCAAATCGAGCAGGCGCTGTTCGAATATCTCGGCGCGGAGAAGATGATCTGGCTCGGTCAGGGCGTGTTCAACGACGAGACCGACGGGCACGTGGACAACCTCGCCTGCTTCGCGCGTCCAGGCTTGGTGCTGCTCAGCTGCTGCGAGGATGAGTCCGATCCGCAGCATGCGATCTCGCGCGACGCGCAACAGCGCCTGCAAGCCGCAACGGATGCTCGGGGCCGCGCGATCGAGGTGGTTCGTCTGCCCTCGCCGGGACCGATCACGATTACCGCTGAGGAGGCCGACGGCGTCGACGCCATCGCCGGCACCCTGCCGCGCCGTGCAGGCGATCGTCTAGCTGCCTCCTACACCAACTTCTACATCGCCACCAAGCGGATCGTGTATCCGCTGCTGGATGAGCGCTACGACGAGCAGGCGGCAGAGGTGCTGCGCGGCTGCTTCCCCAACCGCGAGGTCGTGGGGGTCCCCGCGCGGGAGATCCTGCTCGGGGGCGGCAACATCCACTGCATCACCCAGCAGGTTCCCGCCGTCATCTAGCGATGCTTGCTGTCCGACGCGGCGGCGATCCCGGACCTTGTGTCAAAGGAGCACGCCAGACGTGCGCCGGACCTACTTACCGCGGTGAGACGCGTAGCAGCACGGTGCCATCGCCGGGGACCTCGGCGCTGATCGCCGCGCTGGTGGAGCTGGTGGTGTGCGTCCACACGTTGCGCAGCGCATAGCTGGGGGCGGACGGCAGCCCGATTGCGTGGGCACTGGTTTCGATCCTGATGGCGCTCGAGCCGCGGTTCAGTAGTGCGACGGCGCGCGACCCGCCGATCAGCGGCTTGACCCACACCTGGCCGTTGCCTGCGGTTGACAGGAGCGTCCCCTGTACTCCCGCGGGGTCCTGGTCGATCGCGATCACTTCGGTGTCCTCTGCAGAGCTGACGCTTGCGCTGCTGATCTCGGTGAG
>DATHLT010000003.1:0-3071 GCA_035487855.1 Solirubrobacteraceae bacterium | reverse complement strand
TCGAGCTCGGCAACGCGACGGGCTTCGACTTCGAACTCATCGACAAGGCCAGCCTCGGCCACGAGGCCCTCATGCAGGCGCGCAACCAGCTGCTCGCCCTCGCGGCGAAGGATCCGCTCCTCGCCCACGTGCGCGCCAACGGGCTCGACGACGAGCCCCAGTACCGAATCTCGATCGATCGCGAGAAGGCGAGCGCGCAGGGGCTCACGCTTTCCGATATCAACGACACGATTCAGAGCGCGTGGGGCTCCTCCTACGTCAACGACTTCATCGACCGCGGGCGCCTGAAGCGCGTGTACGTTCAGGGCGATGCGCCCTCGCGCATGCTGCCCCAGGACTTGGGCAGCTGGTACATGCGCAACGGCACCGGGCAGATGGTGCCGTTCTCGGCCTTCGCAAACGGGGTGTGGACATACGGCTCGCCGAAACTTGAGCGTTACAACGGCCTCTCCTCGGTCGAAATCCAGGGCGAACCGGCGTCCCGGCGAAGCACCGGAGAGGCGATGGCCGAGATGGAGCACCTGGCGGCGAAGCTCCCCAACGGCATCGGCTACGACTGGACGGGGCTCTCCTACGAGGAGAAGCAGGCCGGCTCCAAGGCGCTTTTCCTGTACGCGCTTTCTCTTGCGGTCGTGTTTCTCTGCCTTGCCGCGCTCTATGAGAGCTGGGCGATCCCTGCGGCGGTGCTCCTCGTCATTCCGCTCGGAATCGTGGGCGCCGTGCTGGCAACTTTCCTGCGCGGACTCAACAACGACATCTACTTCCAGGTGGGCATGCTTACCACGATGGGACTCGCGGTCAAGAACGCGATCCTCATCGTGGAGTTCGCCAAGCAGAATCACGAAGCGGGTCGCAATCTGATCGATGCGGCGACGGAAGCCGCGCGGCAACGGCTGCGGCCGATTCTCATGACCTCCTTTGCCTTCATCCTCGGCGTCGCGCCGCTCGTGATCGCTTCCGGTGCCGGATCGGGCGGCCAGAACGCCATCGGCACGGGCGTCGCCGGCGGAATGATCACCGCCACGGTGCTCGCGATCTTCCTGGTCCCCGCGTTCTTCGTCCCGGTGCTGCGCCTGGTCGAATCCCGCCGCCGCGGCGGCGAGGTGCCCGATCTGCCGGCGGCGCAGGCTGCAGGGGAGTAAGCCCATGAAGCATGTCGTCACTGTGTGGCTCGCCGCCGCGGCGCTCAGCGCCTGCACGCTTATGCCCCACTACCAACGGCCGCAGTCCCCGGTGCCGGACGGATGGCCGGCCCACGCCGGCGACGCAGCTGCAGCTGCTTCCGCCGGCGTCGCCGCCGATCAGATCGGCTGGAGGGACTTCTTCACCGATCCACGCCTTCAGCGCCTCGCGGAAATCGCGCTCGAGAACAACCGCAATCTGCGCATCGCCGTGCTGAACGTATCGGCCTCGGAGGCACAGTTCCGCATACAGCGTGGCAATCTCTTCCCAGCGATCTCCGCCACCGGCTCGGGACTTGCCGAGCGGCTGCCGGCGAATGGCACGCTACCCCTCGGGGGCGTCGGCGGCTCGAGCGGCAGCAGCACCGCGGTGCCCAGCGGGAGCGCAGCCACCACCTTCCACTACTACACCGCCGGAATCGGGTTTACCAATTACGAGCTCGACCTGTTCGGGCGCGAGCGAAGCCTTACGACAGAATCGTTCGAACAGTATCTCGCCCAGAGCGAGGCTCAACGCAGCACGCAGATCAGCCTCGTTGCCGAGGTGGCGACGGACTATTTCACAGTACTCGCCGACGACGCACTCGTGAAGCTCACGCAGGAGACGCTCGAGAACGAGATCGAGTCGTACGACCTCACCATGGCGATGTACCACCGCGACACTACGACGCTCCTGAGCCTGCGCCAGGCCGAGAGCGCGGTCGAGGCTGCACGCGCGAGCCTCGCGCAATACCAGCGGCAGCTCGCGCTCGCCACCCACGCACTCACCCTGGTGCTCGGGCAGGAGATTCCGGCGGATCTTCCGCCCGCGAAGGACATGAGCACCGAGGGATTGCTCGCGCAGGTGCCGGAAGGTCTGCCCTCGAACCTGCTCACACATCGACCGGATATCCTCAGCGCCGAGCACAGTCTGCGCGCCGCGAATGCCAACATCGGCGCGGCGCGTGCGGCGTTCTTCCCCAGCATCCAGCTGACTGCATCCGGCGGCACGGCGAGCAACCGGTTGAAGGATCTGTTCGGCAGCAGCACGGGAGCGTGGAGCTTCGCGCCAACGATCACTCTGCCTATCTTCACGGGAGGTCGGAACCGCGCGAATCTCGACCTGGCGCACATCGAGAAGAATGTGGCCGTCGCGCAATACGAGCTCACCATTCAGACAGCCTTCCGCGAGGTCTCGGACGCGCTGAGCGCCCGCGGGACCTACATCGACCAGCGCCGCGCACAGGAAGCCCTGGCGGCGGCCGACGCCGACGCCTACCGGCTCGCGCAGATGCGCTTCCGATCCGGAGTCGACAACTACCTGGCTACCCTCGACGCCCAGCGTTCGCTCTACGCCGCTCAGCAGGAGCTGGTTACGGTCCGCCAGGCGGAGCTCGCCAATCAGGTCACGCTCTACAAGGCGCTCGGCGGTGGCTGGGAGCAGCATACGGTGGCCGCCCGTTGAGATGCGGCGATACGGATCGAACACCCCGCTGTCCACTCCTCTGCCGGGGCCACCTGATCCTTCACCATCGGGAAATGCTTCATCGCCTCCCCGCGGCTGGTTCTGCTGCCTCGTGCCTCGCTACGCTTTCATTTGTGTTCGAATCAACCAACGAACCTGGTCTGGTGCGACCATGACTGACCGGAACCGCAGCTTCAGCGGCGCGTTAGGGATCGTGGTTGTAGTGATCGCAGTGGCTGCCGCCGCGGTGCTGGCTGCCTGAGCAGCCGCCCGAGGCCCACAAAGCATCCTCCTGACGTACACTATGCCGGTGGACACGCTGACCAGCATTAAGGTGTTCCGGCAGGTCGTCGAGTCGGGAAGCTTCGTTGCTGCGGCCGATCGCATGGACCTCTCCACCGCGATGGTCAGCAAGCACGTGGCGTACGTGGAGAAGCGACTCGGGG
>DATHLT010000002.1:0-27698 GCA_035487855.1 Solirubrobacteraceae bacterium | reverse complement strand
AGCACCGTCTCGGACGGGAGCTTCACCTACCCGGTCACCTTCACGCCCACTACGGGCTCCTACATCGTCTGTGCGTGGCTTGAGACCGACAGCGACGACCACAGCGGCAAGGGCGACGTAGCATCCGAAGTCGTCACAGCGGCCGCGAGCGCCAGCTACTTGACTGCCAGTATCGGGCCACCACCGGTACACCCACCGTCTATATCGAGCCCCTCGCCGAAACCCGCTTGCGTCGTCCCTAGGTATGCTGGCGCAACACTAAAATCAGCCGAGGCGAGACTGAAAGCGAACCACTGCAGAGTTGGCATCCTCCGACACGCGCGGGACCCACACGTTAGGAAGGGACACGTCATCAAGCTCTCCGCCAAGCCGGGCCGGCATTACGCATACGGCACAAAGGTCAGCATCACCGTCTCGACCGGCTAACAGGGCGCGGCCGTGGGTTATCCAGGAGGGCTCGCACGGTGCTTATCCCAAACACAGTTTGCCTCCGCTGTCGCGGAGCGCGCGAACCTCAGCAAGACCGATGCCAAAAACGCGCTTGCCGCGCTTGAGGATGTCGTGCTGTCGGAGCTAGGGAACGCCGAGCGCGTCAAGATCGGTGCACCCCATCGCCAAAAGGGGGTGATAGAGCGGTACTCGCTGTCTAGATCGCGGTGTCCCGATGCGACATGCGGCCTGATGCTTCCGGCAGACCCGCAACCTCATCTTAAGACGACGTAGCCTACGGACATATGTTACGTACGAGCTGTCCGTTGTCGTCTTCTTGGTAGGCGCCGTAGTTCTGGTCTGTGAAGAGGTTGGAGTCACCGGACATGATGAAGGTGCCGCTGCCGACGGTTTGCGCGCCGATGAGGATCCCTTCGCCATCGGCGGTTCCCGCGAGTGGCTCGGCGGAACCGGATACTTCGACTACGGACACCCAGTTATCGCCGAGGGAAAAGACGTTTTCGGTGAGCGGCGTGGGATAGATGTCATAGGTGACGTTGGGTCCGTAGTCGTCGTCGCCGTCGCGAATATTGAGGCCGACGCCCAGGGATGAGGCGAATCTGCTCAGTGTTTCGTTAGCTGTCTCGTAGGCGCCGCCTCCGTGCTCGCCGACAGCCAGGATCGTGCCGCCTTGGTGTAGGTAAGCAGCGAGCTCGGCTTCTTGTGTTGCTTCCAGTGATTGATTGGCGAGCAGCATCACGCATTTGTAGGGCGTGATGCTGGCGGGAAGCGTTTCGTCGACTTCCGCTGGTTGTCCTGTTGCTTCTGCCCATTCGTTGAACGAGAGGTCGCCGATGAATTCGAAGGACTCTTCTTCTGGCGGCAGTGCAGTCTGCCTCTCGTAGATGAGGGTCGGTCCGCTAGCAGGTGTCGTGGTCACGGGCGTTTCCACGGGTGGTATCGGCGTTGGTGTTGGTGGGGTGAGTGGTCCGAAGGGCCCGGATGCTTGGGCGATCGTGAAGGTATGGCTGTAGAGCGTCAGTTCTGGCGTGCTCAGATTCAGGATGGGTGCCTGGAGGGAGGCTGTGACGTCGAGAGGAGCGGTCAAGGTCCACCACGGGCTGTTTTGCACGTTCGCGTTGAAGTCGAGGCCCGTGGTTGCGTCGAATACGGGTCCGCCCACGCCGTAGAGCAGGACCTGCAGCTCGGGGGTTACGTGAGCGCCGATTGAGGCGCTCGCTTGAACAGTGGGGCCGGTTGGGCCGTAGTGAAGCGAGGTGGTTGGTGAGATCAGCGAGATTTTGCCGTGGGAGTAGGCGATCCCGCCGCTGGCAGACACCTGTCCGGAGATCCCGGCGCTGACACTGCCTTGTGCTTCTGCCTTGCCGTCGAGGTAGATCTGTCCTTGGAGGCTCACGACGACCGGGATGCCGAAGACGTCGCCGACGAACGTGCCGAGATCGGCGGGGTGTGCGAGTAGACCCGTCTTGCTGAAGGTGCAGTCACCCGCGGCTGACACCTCGCCGGATAGCGAAGCGTTGGCAGTGACTGTCTCGATGAACGAGGCCGACACGCCGTGAAAGAGCGACCAGGAGATCGAGAGCTTGGGTGTAGCGCTCAGCCCAACTGTCCCGGTCGCGGAGAACTGGGCGCCGCCCTCGCAGGTGATCGCCTTCGCGAGATCCTCGCTGAATGCCCCGGAATCGTCGTCGCTCGCGGCGCGCGCACCGGGCGAGCTGGATTTGCGCACGGAGGCTTCCCGGGCGTTCACGACGCGGGTCGCGTTCGCGAGTTCGAAGCTGCCTTCCGGGACCGCCGCCTCGAGCGTCGTGGGGGAGGTTTCAACGACCGTCTCACCCGCCTTGTGGGTTACCCCGTCGACCATACCGAGGAACCCTTCCGGTGTATTCGGCCCAACCGACAACGCAAGGACTGAGCCACGGCTCACTTCATGCTCGCCCGCGAGGATGACCGCACCGGAGCTGCCAGGACCCGGTACGGACTTGACCGATGACGCGCTGACAACTGTAGCGGCACCCGAGGCTCCTGCGGTTGTTGGCGCGCCTGCCATGACCTTGACGGACCTCGTGCGTGAGGTCCCCTCGATTCTCATGCGCTTGGCGAGCGCGACACGCAGCGCCAACACCATCTTTCGGTGTGGCGTTCGCAAGCTCGCGAGGTACCGTCGGCCGGTGAGCGTCGTATGCGCGACGGTCACCCATGAGTGCCCGCGGCGCTCTTGCAGCAGTACGACCCTCGCAGAGGTTCCTTGTGCGGTGCCGCTGACCAGAAGCGTGCCGCCGGGGGCTATCCGCGATGCTGTAGAGATCGAGATCCGCACACGGGATCTCGACGCGAACAAGGTCGCCGGCTCCGCAGCGTTCGCGGACGTGGCGAGCAAACCGAGTAGAGCGGCCAGAGCGTAAACGACGCGCCGCGTGCGACGCGATCGTGAGGTCAGGTCGGCTCGGGCACCTGCCGATCTAGAGCCCGTGCTCAATTGACGCGGCGAGTTCGACCTATCGGGCATCATGGCGGGGGAGCATATCGCCGCTAGCTCGTCAAAGTCCAGCCGTGCTTGTTTGCGGGTATGCGCGCGGCCTCGGTCTCGATGAGGTGGACGAGATATGGACGCGACATCCCCAGAGGCTCAGCTGCTTCTCGAGTAGTGAGGATCTCGTCGTATGGCTTCATCGTCACGGCCAATTCTGCGGCCAGGTAGGAGACCAATCGCTCGAGGCCCGCGAGGGCGGATTCTGGAAGCGCCACGGCATCTCCGTCGTCGCCGCAAACGAAGACTTTCTCGGTCGTGTCGAAGACCTCGGCGAGAGCTCGGAGCAGCTCGAGATCCTCCCCGTCCGGAGGAGTGATGATGAGATCGTCGGTTACTGACCTCGGTGTCGTCGGCGGGCTTGAGGCGGGCGTAGAGGTCGCCCGTGGCCTCGTCGTGGCGGGGCCTTTGTGATGCACCTGTGACCGTATCCCACGGGCGCTAGTCCGCCCACCAGTTGCGCTGACCCTCCACGTCATCGCGCGGGTTCTCGCCGAGGTTGGGCGCACCGAAGACGAGGATCTCGAGGCCCTCCGGCCCGCCCTCGTAGCCTCGCCATGTGCTGGGTGGGACACGAACCACGTCCCACTCCTTGAGCTCGACGATCTCGTCGTCGAGCTTCATCCGTCCGCTCCCGCGCACGACCACGTAGATCTCCTCCTGCTCCTTATGCGTGTGGCCGTATGGGAAGCGATAGTTGGGTGGGACGCGCTGGTAGCAAAGGCCGCACTGCTCGAGCCCGAGCGCCTTGGTTGCGGCGCGAAACTCCAGGTCCGGCGCGCCGTCGAAGTTGGACCCGAGATCCTTCAGATCCTCCTTGAGGTTCCTGAGCGTGAATGGCACGGCCGCGATCCTAATGTAGTTGCGCAGATCGTCCGTAGTGCTTGCGCGATGCTTGCTATCCGCGTTCGTTAGCCGCACGAGCTGCCGGCCGACGCGGCCGAGACCCCTCAAACAGCTCCCGCCGCCTGTACAACAGCTCCTTATAGGGGGTGTGTACGAGCATTTCCTGTAGTAGCCGCAGAGTGGGCTCGATGTCTCGCTCGCCGAGCAACTGGCGGGCGAGGTCCAGCACATCCTGTCGGGCAGCCTCGATGCGTTTGCGCAGCTGACGTCCCTCGGGCGTGAGCGACAGGACGATGCGCCGGCGGTCGTCTGCCGAGCCGCCGCGCTCGACCCACCCTGCCTGCACCAGCCGGTCGACCAGTCGGCTGGGGTGGCCGGCCTCGGCGATGAGCAGATCCCCGAGCGACTTCAAAGACAGCGGCTCGGCCTGGCCGATCACCGTGATCGCGTCCGCCTGTGCGGCGGTGACGCCCACCGGCTCGAGCGCGTCGTTCATCGCCCGTTCCATGCCTCGTTGAGCGGCCTTCAGGCACAGGGCCAGTTCGAGCAGCTCGTCCACTGACACAGCCTAGCGTTCGGTGACATGCCATCCAAATATATGATATGACATTAATTCAGATACCATCTAATGTGGAGGTAATCATGAGCGAGACCGGGACTGCGGGGGGAGCGGGGCGGGCTGCTTGGTCGGACGCGATCGACGAGATCCTCGACGGCGACCACGTCGTCGCTCTGGCTTACGCGACGCCGGCCAAGGGCGTGGTGATCCTGCCGGTCACAAACTTCGGGGTGCGCGACCGGGATGCGTTGACCGTGACCGTCAACAGCTCGGTGGGCGTGCCCAAGAAGCTCGAGCGGATTCGTCAAGACCCCAACGTCGCGCTGGCCTTTCATACCCGCAGGCACGCAAGCCATGAGCGGCCGGAGTACGTGCTGCTGCAAGGAAAGGCCACACTCTCAGAGCCACTTGGCGAATACCCGATGTCGATGCTCGAGCGGTGGCAGCGCTTCGAGCCGTGGGCGGATGCCTCACTGCTGTGGCGCTGGTGGCAGGGTGTGTACGGGACGCGCGTCGGAATCGAAGTCGCGATCGAACGGATAACCGTGTGGCCGGATCTCGCTTGCCGCGGCGAGCCAACGATCTCGGGGGTCGCGCCACTGGACGGTCGGCCGCCGTCCCAACGAGTCCCTGCCAACGGCACTGGTCCGCGCCTGAGCCATCGTCGTGCCGCCCATCGTGCGTCGCGCCTTCCACACGTGCTGCTTGGCTGGATCGACGCAGGTGGGTTCCCGTGCGTGGCACCCGTCTCCATCGTGGGCGATGACGCCGGCGGGATCCTGCTCGACGCGTCCGTCGGCCTGGTCCCGCCGGGTGCACGCCGCGCCGGTCTCACCGCCCACAAGTTTGGCCGCAACGTCATCGGCCAGGAACAGCGCAAGCACACCGGCTGGCTTGAAGTCGAGCCCGAGCAGGGAAGGATCGTCTATGCGCCTCATACCTCTGCCAACTACCGCATGCCGCCGTCGCGGTTCGTCTATCGGCTGGTCACCGGTGGCGCCACGCGACTCGGCGTGCCTGCGGCTCGCCGGGCTGGGCTGCTCCCCGAGAGGCGCCCCAAGCTTCTTCGACATCTGCGCCGGTGAGCTGATAGCTGGGCGTGTCGAAAGTCGAGCGCCCCAGGCTAGAGCTGGCAATCGCCGTTGGGTCTCACCCCGTGAGCGATGGTGTAACCGCCGTGCCCAGTGCCCCTGCAGGTATCCCCACTTGCCGCTTGAGGTCGCGTCCAGCAGCCTTGCCGCGAAAGCCGTTGGAGGTGATTTGCACGACCGTCATACCTGTTGTGCCTGAGTCGATGTCGTCATGACCACGCGGTGTGGATCCAGGGACGTCTCGAAATGCAGGTTCTCCCCAGATCGCAGCATGAAGAACGTGGTCAACGCGGCGCCAATAACAAGAACGAGAATGATGAGTAGGGACATGGGCTCTCCTGGTCGGTTGCCTCCACTAATCCGACAGCCGGTCAGATCAGGGACACCCCAAAGGGCGAGCAACTGTTGCTCGTCCCCGAGTAATCGAGAACGCGACTGCGGGGGCGCGACTGCGCCCCGCTCAGACCTCGCGCTCGTAAACCACCATTGAGGTCAGCTTCCCGACCGTGTCATACAGCGACCGCGCCGGGCCGTTGAACTGTTGCGTATTCCAGTACATGCGCTCCACGCCGCGTTCGCGAGCCACGGCAGCGGTGGCGTCGATCAGGCCCTTCGCTACCTCGCCGCCACGAGCGTGTGGCGCCACGAACAGGTCCTCCAGGTAGCAGTAGCCGGCGATGCTCCACGTGGAGGGATGCACCAGGCAGTTCGCAAATCCCACCACCTCACCGTCCTCGTCTACCGCTACCAGCCCGAACATGCCGTCTTTCTTCTCGCACATTCGCGCGAACGTCCGCGAGGTGATCTGCTCGCCGATCTCAACGCGGTAGAAGCGCAGGTACCCATCCCACAGCTCCATCCAGCCGTCGTGGTCCTCGCGGGTGAGCGCACGGATGACCATGTGCCACAGGCTTTCAAATCCGCCGGTCGGCCCGATTTCGCCGGCCCGCTGAGACGGTCCGATCTCGCCCGCCCGCGCAGCTCGCATACCGCCCGCCCGTGCGGCTCGAGCCCCACCCGCACCGATATAGCCCTGGCATCACGTCCCCGCCGCGTGACCCGAGGCGAGGCGTTCGCGCGGTCAGCTGTGACCCGGCGCGAGGCGTCTGCGCGGTCAGCTGCCCCGGCGCAAGATACGACATGCCCGTCAGCACACACTGCGACGCCACCCACCGCGCGCGAAGCTTTGCCGCGGGTGAGGCTTCTGGGGAGGCCAGCAGCACGTACCGCAACTGGTCCGAGCCGATGAGAGTAGCTAGCTGACTGGGCTTTGGCGCAGGATCTGCGCCGGAGAATCCTCCCAACGTGACTACCGGTGCTCGACTGGCCAGGCCGATGGGCGCGGCGAACTGGGAGCCTTCTGCTGCCAGCAGATACCGCGCTCCGTTGCGATGCTGCTCGAGATACCTCAGTAGCGCAGGGTTGTAAATGCCCCCCGCCACGCCCAGCTTGTGTTCGCGCACCAGCCGCGAGTCAGACGTTGGCAGCAGTCCCTGTCGCGCTGTCAGCCTCGCTGGGCCTGCCGTGGGGCTGCTGCCAGTGCGCCCGAATCCAACGGTCGCCACCGAGTATGCCGCTGGTCCCGCCAGCAGTGCGAATGTGCCCCCGCCAAACGCAAGCATAAGTGCCCCCAGCCACTGCTGTTGGCCGAGCCGCAGTCGGGCGCCCGCAAGCGACCGCCGCGCCGCGCGCCGCAGGAGCGCCACGCCAATCGCCGCCGCCGCCCCGGCCACGAGTACCACCCAGGTCAGCCACGGTAGGAACCTGAATGGGTAGTAGAGGATCGCGAAGCTGAGTAGCGCCGTCACGAGCAGCGCGCCTGCCAACGCTACCGCCGCTGCCCTGCTTGCCAGCATCCGCTCCGCCAGCATCACGATTGCGCTGGCAGCCAGCGCAGCAACAGGCGCTGCGATGGCGCTCGTGTAATAGGAGTGGAAGATGCCGCGAGAGAAGCTGAACAGGAAGTAGCCAGCGAGCAGCCACATGCCGAACAGCACAATTGCCGCTCGCCGCCGATCGCTGCGAGGCGCCCGGCGAGTCAGCCACAGACCAACCACAGCCCCCGTCAGCGCCAGCGGCAGCAGCCACGCGATCTGGCCTGCGATCTCCGGGAGGAACAGGCGCAGGGGGCCGGTCGTTCCTTGGCCGCCTTGCGGAAAGCCGGTCACGCGTTTGAGGCCGTTTGCGTCGAAGATCAGCTGAAACCACGAGTTGTCGGTCGTTTCCCCCACATATGGGCGATCGCCCGCTGGGACGAGCATCATCGAGCCGTACCACGCCACGCTCACCGCCAGCATCACGCCGCCGCCGGCCAGCAGCGTCACCACCCGCTGGCGCAACGGCCCGGCGGCGGCGATCAGAAACGCCACAACGAACGCCGGCAGGATCAGATATGCCTCGAGCATCTTCGTGTTGAACGCCAAGCCAACCAGTACCCCACACAGCACCATGTGGCGCGTGCGGCCACTTTCGAGTGCCCTCATCAATGCCCATGCGCTGCCAACCAACAGCAGCGCAAGCAGCGAGTCGGGGTTGTTGTAGCGGGCCATCACCACGTTCACTGGAGACACCGCCAGTAGCAGTGCCGCCACTAGCGCTGTGCGGCGCCCGAGCGTGCGCCGCGCCAGGTCGTACAGGACCAGCACAGAGGCCATCGCATACAGCGCGCTTGGCAGCAGCATGCTCAGCGAGCTGAAGCCGAACACTCGACTGGACAGGCCCATGATCCAGTCCGGAAGTGGTCCCTTGTCGAGGCTCACAACGCCGCTCGGATCGGCCGCGTTGGTCAGCAGCGCAGTCCAGCTTTTGCTTGCCGCAAGCGCCGCCTCCGCGTAGTAGCCGTTCGCGTAGCCGCTAATCGTCAGCGCCCACAGATCCAACACGCCGGCGATCGCCACGATCGTCGCCAGCGGCATGTATGGCCGCACACGCCAGCCCTTGTGTGAACACGAGGCGGACGTCGAGGGGAGCTCGCTGTTGCCCTCGCTAGCCACCGTCTCACAGCATGCCCGATGGGCCGGATCGCGCGGGTGTAGATTTGAGCGCATGAAAACTTACGTAATCGGCGTTGGCATGACGAAGTTCGACAAGCCCGGCACGAAGGACGGCGACTACCCCGAGTGGGTCAAGGAGGCGGGGACGAAGGCGCTGGAGGATGCGGGCATCCCGTATGAGTGCGTGCAGCAGGCGTTCGCAGGCTACTGCTATGGCGATTCCACCTACGGTCAGCGCGCGATCTACGGCCTGGGGCTGACTGGCATTCCCGTGGTGAACGTCAACAACAACTGCTCCACCGGCTCGAGCGCTCTGTTCCTTGCTCGCCAAGCCCTGAAGGGTGGCCTCGTCGACTGTGCGCTGGCGGTTGGCTTCGAGAAGATGGAGCGCGGCTCGCTGGGCATGAAGTACACCGACCGCACACCTGCCATGGACAAGCACATGCAGCGCATGTTCGAGCTGCGCGACCCGGAAGACTCGCCGTTTGCGCCGCAGATGTTCGGCAATGCGGGCCGTGACCATATGGACAAATACGGCTCTCAGCCGGAGCACTTCGCGTGGATTGGGTGGAAGAACCACAAGCACTCCGTCAACAATCCTTACGCGCAATTCCAGACGGAGTACACGCTGCAGGAGATCAAGGACGCGCGCATGATCCACGAGCCGCTGACCAAGCTGCAGTGCTCGCCCACCTCCGACGGTGCTGCTGCGGTGCTGCTCGCGTCGGAGCGGTTCGTCGACGAGCACGATCTGTGGGAGCGGGCGATTGAGATCACCGGCCAGGCGATGGTGACCGACCTCGCGAGCACCTTTGACGAGACCGCCGACTGCATCAAGATCGTGGGCTATGACATGAGCAAGGAGGCCGCCCGTCAGGCTTACGAGGAGGCGCAGATCGGACCCGACGACATCCAGGTGATCGAGCTGCACGACTGCTTCAGCGCCAACGAGCTGATCACCTACGAGGCCTTGGGTCTTGCGCAGGAGGGCCACGGCCACGAGCTGGTGGATGCACAGGCCACCACCTTCGGCGGTGCCGGCCCTGTGGTGAACCCCTCCGGTGGGCTGATCTCCAAGGGCCATCCGCTCGGCGCCACTGGTCTGGCGCAGTGCTCGGAACTGACGTGGCAGCTGCGTGGCGACGCCGGACCGCGCCAGGTCGAAGGGGTGAGCGCCGCGCTCCAACACAACATCGGGCTCGGTGGCGCCGCCGTCGTCACCGTCTACCAGCGCCCGCGGCAGTGACGCCCTAGACGCGCCGAGTGCACGAGGGCAGCTTCACCAGGCCGATGAAGAAGTCGTCGATCTGGTGCACGATCTTGGTGAACTGCTCGAAGTCGACAGGCTTGGTGATGTAGGCGTTGGCGTGCAGCTTGTATGCGCGCACGATGTCCTCCTCCGCCTCTGAGGTGGTGAGCACGACCACTGGGATGGTGCACAGGGCGGGGTCGCTCTTGATTTCATCCAGCACCTCGATGCCGCTCTTGCGGGGCAGGTTCAGGTCGAGCAGGATCAAATCGGGGCGCGTGGCGCTGTCGTAGGTGCCTTCGCGGCGGACGTACTGCAGCGCCTCGGCGCCGTCGCTGACTACGGACAGCAGGTTTCCCACCTTGTGGTCCTCGAACGCCTCGCGCACGAGCAGCACGTCTCCGGGGTCATCGTCGACAAGCAGTACTGAGATCAAGTTTGCGTTCATTGGTTCTCCTGTTGTGGTGTCTCAATCGCGGGAGGCTCCCCTGCGGGTACATCTACTGCCCGGGCGATTGGCAGGGTGAATCTGAACTGTGCACCGCTTGTGTGGTTGGGGTCGAGCCACATGCGTCCGTCGTGATACTCGACGATCTTGCGGCACATGGCCAGTCCGATGCCGGTACCAGGGTAGGTCTCCTTGGTGTGCAGGCGTTGGAAGATCACGAAGATCCGCTCCGCGTACTCGGGGTCCACGCCGATGCCGTTGTCGATGCAGCTAAATTGCCACTGCCCGTGCGACTCATCGGCTGTAACCGAGATACGTACGGCCGGCGGCTCGTCGCGGCGGAACTTCAGCGCGTTGGCGATCAGGTTTTGAAATAGCGACACGAGCAGCGCTCGCTCGCCACGAATGGAAGGCAGCGACTCGACCACGATGTGCGCGTCCGCATCCTCGATCGCGCTGGAAAGCGACGCCTGGGCTTCGCTTGCGGCCTCGTTCAGGTCCACCAGCTCGAGCGGCCGTCCGCTGCGGCCCACGCGGGAGAACGCGAGCAGATCGTTGATCAGGGTCTGCATACGCTTGGCTCCGTCGACGGCGAACTCGATGTACTGGTCGGCGCGCTCGTCCAACTGGCCGTGGTAGCGACGCTCGAGTGCTTGGCAGAAGCTTGCGATCTTGCGCAGCGGCTCCTGCAGGTCGTGGGAGGCCACGTATGCGAACTGCTCCAGCTCAGCGTTTGAGCGGTTCAGCTCGAGCGCCTGCGACTCGAGCGCCGCCTTGGCGGATTCCACGGTGATCAGCTCCTGCACGATGCGCTGGCGCATCGCGTCGATCTCATCGCCGAGCTCGACGATCTCGCGCGGCGCGCCGCCGATGGCTACGGGCTTGGCGAAGTCCCCCGCGCCAACCTGCGCTGCGTCTTTGCCCAGCTCGGCAAGCGGACGGGTGATGATGCGACGCAGCAGGAAGCCCGCGCCGAGGAGGCTGCCGAGGATCAGTGCGGTAGCGACGATCAGCGCGATTTGCAGGAAGTTCGCGTCGTCGTTCAGCTGGTGCCGGGCGCTGATGAGCCTGGCGCTGAGGTCGCCGCGCAGGCGCGCAAGCGCGACGCGGATGGCGTCGAACAGACCTTTGCCTGCGAGCGTTGGTGGCACCGAGCCGGTGTGGCCTGCGCGGATGCTCAGCATGATGGGGGTGACGAACTGGGTTTGCCACGCCTCTGTGCGGGTACGCACGGCGGACACGTCAGCGGACAGTGCTCTGCCGCCGATGTTGCGCTTCCATTTGAGTTGGTGATATGCGCTTGCCTGCGCGTGCAAGCCTTTTTCGTAGGGTTCCAACGACTGCGTTTTGCCGCTGAGCAGATACCCGCGCACGCCGGTCTCCTCGTTGATCAGCGCGTTTTCGAGCTTCAGCGAAGCAAGCAGCGCGGGCTCGACCTGGCCCA
The DNA here is from genome assembly GCA_035487855.1 of Solirubrobacteraceae bacterium. Lineage (GTDB taxonomy): Bacteria > Actinomycetota > Thermoleophilia > Solirubrobacterales > Solirubrobacteraceae > Palsa-744. Next base: position 16,088 of record DATHLT010000002.1, on the reverse strand, counting down.
GCACCACGCTGCGTTGATTGCTGAGTTTGTGGTTGGCCAGCAGTGCCAGGCCGACACCAATTACTGCGAAGGCGAGCAGAACGCCGATTGTCAATCCCAGCCACTGCCCTACTCGCAGGCGGGGCAGGCGCTTTAGCCTGGAGTCAACGCGTGACGGATCCAGGCTTAGGTCCTGCGTTGGAGGCGGGGTGCTCGTGGCGCTCAAGTCGCTTGCGCGCTCCGCGGGCGCGAGCCGATTAGCAGCATGGCCACGTCGTCAGTCAGCTCTCCGCCGTTGAGCGTTTCAGCCTTTTCGATCACTACTGCCAGTAGCTCCTCTGGGCGCTCGTGCCAGTGGGGATGCGCTGCGATGTGCTCGGTGACGAGTCGCTCCAGGCCGCCCGTGCCGAGCCGCTCTGATCCATGGCCGATTTTTCCCTCGGTGATGCCGTCGGTGTAGAGCAGCATCGCCCATCCGGGTGGTAGCTCAAGCGGTGCTGTTGACCAGCCGTCGCTGTGCAGCCCGATGGGCGGACCGCCGTGCGCGCGCGACACGCTCGCGACGGTGCTGGCGTCGATCAGTATCGGCGGTGGATGGCCGGCGAGCAGCATGTTGGCGCTCGCGTGGGCGACGTCGATCTCGAGCGTGCACAACGTGGTGAACAGGAACGGGATCTCGCGTTCGTGTTCAAGCACACGCTCCAACGCTCGCACGACCAGCTCGCTGTCTACTCCAGCGACCGTGAGCGCTCGCCACGCGGCGCGCAGACACACGCCCACGGCGGCCTCGTCGGGGCCGTGGCCGCAGACGTCGCCCACGACAGCGCGCAGTTGCCCGTCGGCGGTCTCTGCCACGTCGAAGAAGTCACCACCCAGAAGCGCGCGGTTGCGCCCGGCGCGATACAGCGATGCGATCCAGACGGAGTCATCGCTGATCAGTGGCCTGGGCGCGAGCCCTCGTTCCAGGCGTATGACCTCGCGTGCCTGTACGTCCGCCAGGCGCAGCTGCTGCTGTGCGTCCGCTGCCTGGCGACGGACGATCGCATAGCGGATCGCTCGCGCCAGCTGGGCGCCGTCCACCTCGCCCTTGATGAGGTAATCCTGTGCGCCCGCGTCCACCGCGGCGACGCCCGCGGCCTCGTCGTGCAGCCCCGTGAGCACGATCAGCGGCGTGTCCGGTGCTCGCTCGCGCAGCCGCATGACCGTGTCCATGCCTTCCACATCAGGAAGCTTCAGATCCAGCAGCACGCAGTCGATCTGCGGGCTCAACTCCGCAAGCGCGTCCGCGAACGTGCGGCTGCGGGTGATGCGCACGCCGATGAGCGCTTCGCTCAGGAGGTCATCGACAATCAGCGCGTCGCCATCGTCATCCTCCACGAGCAGCACCGTGATGGCGTCCCCCGCGGCCGGCACTGCTGCGGTGTCTAGCACCGCCGTCGTCGTTCCCCGTGATCTGGGCTGGAGCGGTGTGTCCTCGGCACAACAGGATCGTATCGCCGGCTTTGGTGTGGAAGGATCAGGGCATGACAGCCGGCGACAGGCACGAGCAGAGCGATGAGTCGCTCGTATGCGTGGTTGAGATCCCCAAGGGCACTCGCAACAAGTACGAGTACGACCCTGAGCTGGGGGGCATCAAGTTCGATCGGCTGCTGATGAGCGCCGCCACCTACCCAGCCGACTACGGCTACTTGCGGGGCACGCTCGGCGAGGACGGCGATCCGTTGGACGCGCTCGTGTGTCTGTACGAGCCCACGTTCCCAGGGTGCCTGATCCCGGTGCGGCCGGTAGGCATGTTCATGATGCGCGACGAGAAGGGCGTGGACGACAAGGTCATCTGCGTGCCCGTGCACGACCCCTACTGGAACCACTACAAAGAGCTGGAGGAGCTGCCGCTGATGCTCCGCCAGGAGATCGAGCAGTTCTTCTCCATCTACAAGGACTTGGAGGAGGGTAAGACGGTCACCGTCGAGGGTTGGCGCTCACGCGAGGAGGCCATCGACGAGATCGCAGCCTCGCGGGAGCGGCTCGCGCAGGCTCCTTAGCGCGCCCCGATCCATCTCGCCGCTGCTCACACGTCGCACCCGTGGCGACTCCCAACTGCGGCGGGGTAGCGCTTACGCGCTGAACCCGTCGAGTACGGCGTCCACAGCGAGCTCCCAGCGCCGCTCGATCGACCTGCGGCTGCTGCCGAGCCGCCTGGTGTTCTCTGCGACGGCGAGACCTTGAACTAGCGCGACGAACACGTGGGCGATGTCGGTCTCATTGCCGTGTATAAGCCCGGTGTCGATGCAGCGGCGTACGCGGGCGATGATGAGCGTGCGCACCGAGCCGCTGGCTTTGAGCTCGGCTGGAGTGGGCGAAAAGTCGGTGAACGGTCGTGAGAACATCACTTCGGCGAGTACTGGGTTCTGGCGGATGAAGCTGCGGTAGAGCTCGATCAGCTGGACAAGGTCCGCGCGAGGATCGTCGGTCTCGGCGAACGCTCCCAGCTGGCGGCGGAGGATGCGAAAGCCCTCGAAGAACATCTCCCGCACGAGCCCGCTCTTGTCTCCAAACAGCTCGTAGATCGCCGGGGTGGAGGTGTGCGAGGCGCTGGCAACGCTCCTGGTGGTGAACGCAGCTACGCCGTCGCTGGCGAGCAGATCCAATGCAACCGACAGCACGTGCTCGCGCAGCTCGGGGGTTCGCTGCTTGGGTCTAGGCATAGCGGCAACTCATTTCATGACATCGTTTCGAAACATCGCTACGATACGGTTGTACACGATAGAGCACGACACGGCGCACGACCGAACAGGAGACAACGATGAGCGAGCTGGTGAGCTACGAGCTGGACGGTGGGATTGCGACGATCGCGATGGATGACGGCAAGCGCAACGTGTTCTCGCCGGCGATGTTGCGGGCGGTGCATGGTGCGCTGGACGAGGCGGAGCGCGACGAGGCGGTGGTAGTCCTGACGGGCCGCGAGGGCTGCTTCTCGGCAGGGTTCGACTTGAACGTGTTCGCGGCGGGTGAGCCGGAGCCGGCGGTGGAGATGCTGCGGCTGGGGGCGACGCTGGTGGAGCGCATACTTGGATTCGCCCGGCCAGTGGTGGTGGCGTGTCCGGGCCACGCGATGGCAGCGGGGGCGTTTGTGACGATGGCTGCGGACCTGCGAATTGGCGTTGAGGGCAACTTCAAGCTGGGGCTGAACGAGGTGAAGATTGGGCTGACGGTGCCGTGGTTTGTGATCGAGCTGGCGCGTTACCGGTTGACGCCCACGCACTTCGATCGATCGGTGGTGAGCGCGACGGTGTTCACGCCCGCGCAGGCCATGCAGGCGGGCTTTCTCGACCAGGTGGTGGCGGCGGATGAGCTGCGCGCGCAGAGCGTTCAGGCGGCGCAGGCGCTGCTGGAGCTGAACGCACACGCACATACTGAAACGAAGCTGCGGGCGCGTGGGGTGCTGCTACAGGCGGTGCGCGAGGCGATCGCCTCAGAGCTTACGGTCGAGAGCTTGGCGTCACCTTGAGCTGGCGCAGCTTATCCTGTGTGGGCGCGCTGACGGCGAGGCCGGCGGCGGGTGCAGCCGGCGCGCACAGCCCTGAAAAGACGATCTCGAAGTAGCGCTCCCATAGCGCGGGCTGCTCCTCGCGACGGGGTATGTCGGTGGCGCTTACAGCGCACAGCAGCAGCGGGATGTCCTCGGGAGTAACGTCCGCGCGGATGACGCCGGCGGCCTGTGCGCGGGAGAGCAGCAGCCCGGATACCTCCAGCAGGTGCTCGTGGGCGTCCTGCACATGCGGGTCCTCCTCGAGCACTGGCGAGTTGGCGGTGGCGTCCTTGAAGCCCTGGTTTTTGATCATCATTTCCGACCCGGCGTGCAGCAGCTCGCGCAGTGCGATCAGCGGGTCGGGCTCGTCGAGCAGCTGCGTGGCGGTGGCGGTGATGCGGTCAAGCATGTCGCGCACAGTGGCCGCGATCAGGTGCTCCTTGGTGGGGAAATGGCGGTACGCGGTGCCCTGCCCGACGCCCGCTTGAGCGGCCACTTCCGCGACGGTCGCGTCGAGCCCGCGCTCGCCAAACACCTCGACCGCCGCGTCGATCAGCGCGCGCCGGTTGCGCTCAGCGTCCGCACGCTGACGCCGCGGCGCGATCGCGTCGTCGATGGTCGTTGCATTCGTGCCCGTGACACCCATCTCCGCTGGCTCTCCCTCCTTGCTACTAATTATTAAGTGTATGTCGCTGTGGCGCCCGGTGCCAATGGGTGGGGCACACGCGGAGTGCTGTCATGCGGCGGGCTGGGCGTAGGCGTGGCGTAACTGGCTCATGCAAGCACCGGCTGCGCATCCAGGTCGAGCGTGGCTACATGGTGGCGGCGGAGCATCGCCACGAGCAGCACCGCGGCGAGGGCGAGTAGGCCGGCGCCGATGGCAAACGCGAGGTGAAAGCCGCTGATGAGCGCCGCCGGCTGCCCGCCAGCGACGTGGCTTGAGAGCAGCGAGCTGGTGCGCGAGGCGGCGAACGTGGACAGGATCGCAAGCCCGAGAGCTCCCCCGACTTGCTGGGCGGTGTTGTACAGGCCTGATGCGAGGCCGGCGTCATCGCCGTGCACGTTGGCGGTGGCGAGCAGGGTGATGGGCACGAACGTGAGCCCCATGCCAATGGCCATTGGGAACAGGCCCACGAGCAGCTGGCCGGGGTAATTGCCTGCGACGGTAGTGCGCAATAGCAGCGCCATGCCGAGCGCGGCAAGACTGAGTCCGCCGACTGCCACCCCGCGCGGTCCAAAGCGCTTGAGCAGTGGCTGTGCGGCGGCGGCGCCTGCGCCGATGCCGAGCGTCACGGGCAGGAACGCGAGACCTGCCCGCAGGGGGCTGTAGCCGAGCACCTGCTGGACGTACAGCGAGGCGAAGTAGAACATGGACATCATTCCCGACATGACGAACAGCAGCGCCAAGTTAGCGGCTGCGAGCGTGCGCACGCGCAGGATGCTCAGGCGCACGAGCGGCGCGTCGCTGCGCTGCTCGATGGCGAAGAACGCGCCGAGCAGGACTGCGGCGACGGCGAGCGTTCCGAGCGTGCGCGCGGAGCCCCAGCCGTACTGCTGGGCCTTGACGATCCCGAACACGGCCACCACCAGCCCGGTGGTGACGGAGAATGCGCCCGCGAGGTCGAACGTTTTGCGCAGCTCCGGACCGCGCGACTCGGGCACGTAACGCAGCGCGGCAACCAGCGCGCCGATGCCAATTGGCAGGTTGACGATGAACACCCACCGCCAGGAGAGCAGGTCGGTGAGGACGCCACCCATCAACAGGCCCACAGCGGCGCCACCGGCAGCGATGCCGCTCCACACGCCCAGCGCCTTGGTGCGCTCGCTGCGGACGGTGAACGTGGTGGTGAGGATCGACAGCGCGGCCGGCGATACAAGCGCGGCGCCCAGTCCCTGTAGCGCGCGCCCGGCGATCAAAACGTTTGAGCTCTGCGCGAACGCGTTGACGGCAGACGCGAACGAGAACAGTGCCACGCCGGCCATGAACAGCCGTCGACGGCCGATCAGGTCAGCTGCGCGTCCGCCCAGCAACAGGAAGCCGCCGAACAGCAGTGTGTAGCCGTTGACCACCCACTGCAGGTCAGTACGCGAGAAGTGAAGGCCCTTTTGGATGGACGGCAGGGCGACGTTCACGATCGTCGCGTCGAGTACCACCATGAACTGGGCCACGCACACAACGACGAGCGTGATCCAGGGGTTGAACGTGCGGGGCGTCGGCGAGGCTGCGTGTGCGCTGGAGCTCGACGAGGGAGCGGATGCAGGGGAGGCCGAGGAGGTTGTAGCTGCGGGGGACGCTGACGTTGTGGTAGCCACAGGGCGGACCTTTCCGACGTAGAGGACTGGGCGGTCCGCTTAGCGTAACACAAGCGGATTGCTGAGTCCGGATCGTGGCCCGCTAGCCGATCTGGATGGCCCTCATGGTGTGTTCGTCGGGCAGCTTGTCGAGGATGCTCCGCAGCACCTCGCGCTCGCCGGCCTGCTCGCGTTGCAGGTCGTTCAGCAGCAGCTTGACGGCGCTGTGGGTGATCTTCATCTGCGGGGGTGTGAGCGTGACGGTGAGCGTTCCCTGCGCGTCGGCGCGCTGCTCGAGGCCGGCCAGCACCTCGCGGGCGAGGCTGCGGATGTGGGGCTCGTGTGCCTCGTCGGAGATGAGCAGTCGCAGAGCGCTGGCGGCGACGGGCACCTCCACCGGGTCGAGGAACAGGTGGTACGGAGGTTCGGGCTCCTGCGTAGGACTGCTCATGGGCAGGGAGACTAGCGGTGAGGCCTGGGGGCTGCCTTGGGGTGCGCGGGTTTCAGGTCGCGAAACACTCTGATTGCCTGAGACTGGCAGAGAGCACCTGGCGCTGACGGCGTGCGTTCTGCGCTGGCTGCGATCTCCAACATGCACGGTCCCTGCTTCGACGCTTGGCACTCGCTCCTGACGCCCCTCGGCCGGAGGGGGCTATTCGCGATGGGCAGCCAGCAGGCCGTGGACGCGCATTTGCGAGAGGCGGAGCACGGGCCGCGGCCTCGCTCGATCTGTTCGGTCGATGCGAGTTGCGAGGCCAAGGCCACGCGTGGAGCCGCTGTGTGCTTGATCGTGGAGTGCTGTGCCCCGGCAAGCAATACTGCACCGACGACGAGACACAAACAGAGTGTGACCATCGACATTCGCCTCATGACGTAAACGATAACTCGCGGTGATGGCCGTGTGGCGAGCCTCGCCAACAGCTCGAGGTGTGACGGGCTCCTAGCATGGGCGCATGCCTCTGCGCCTGTCCGTCCTCGATCAGTCGCCCATCTCCCAGGGCTCATCTGGTGCGCAGGCGCTGGCGAACACGCTTGATCTGGCGCGCTTGGCCGACCAGCTCGGCTACCACCGCTACTGGGTGGCAGAGCACCACGGCGGGCCGATGTTGGCGGGGCCGAGTCCGGAGGCGCTGATTGGGCCGATCGCTGCCGCAACATCGCGCATCCGTGTGGGTAGTGGCGGCGTGATGCTGCCCCACTACAGCCCGCTGAAGGTGGCGGAGACGTTCAGCGTGCTCGCCGGCCTGTTTCCCGGACGCATCGACCTCGGCCTGGGACGTGCGGCGGGCACCGATCCGATGACCACGTTTGCGTTGCAGCGCGACCGTCGTCAGGCGCCAGCCGACGACTTCCCCCAGCAGCTGGCTGAGCTGTTGGGCTACCTCGACGATCGCCTTCCCGCGGATCATCCGTTCGCGCGTCTGGCAAAGACGCTGCCGGGGCTGCCCCAGCGGCCAGAGCCGTGGCTGTTGGGCTCGTCCCAGCAGAGCGCGCTGTGGGCTGCTGAGCTGGGGCTGCCGTATGCGTTTGCCGACTTCATCAACCCCAAAGGAGCCGAGCTCGCAAGGCTCTACCGCGAGCGCTTCGCAGAACACGAACACGCCGATAAGCACCCCCGCACAGCGGTCGCAGTGTGGGCGATCTGCGCGGAGGACGAGGACGAGGCACGCCGGCTTGCGGCCAGCGGACGGATGACGTTCACGCTGCTGCGTCGCGGACAGCTGATCGCCGTGCCGCCCCCCGATGAGGCGCTGAAGTTCCTGGCGCAGGACGATCGCAGCGGGCAGCCCCGCTCGGAGCGGCGCGCGATCCTGGGCTCGCCTGACACCGTGCGCGCACAGATCGAAGAGGTGGTCGCCAGCTACGGTGCAGAGGAGGCGATCGTGGTGAGCATCACCTACGACCACCAGGCCCGCAGGCGCTCCTACGAGCTGCTGGCGCACGCGTTTGAGCTTGGACCGTCGCAACCGTTGTGAGCTCTGCCAGGCGCCCGCAATGAGCTCGCAGAGCGTTGTACTGGGGCGCCTTGCTTCCCAGCTGCTGACCGGGCCGAAGGCGAGCGATCCGGTGGCGGTTGTTCGGCAGCTGCTTGCCGTCCAGGGCCAGGATCCATGTGGGGCGCGGCTAGCGATCCGCGTACGTAGCGAGGGGCTGAGCGCCAAGGACGTGGACCGCGCGCTGAGCGAGTGTCGCGACTGGCTCGGCGAGCCAGTGCCGGTCGACCGTGAGCTGGCGCTGGCGGAGCTCGGGCGCAGGTACCTCGTCGGCCACGCGCCAGCGGACGACCGCGACCTGGCCAAGTGGTCAGGTCTGCCGCTCCGCGACGTGCGCGCAGGTCTCGCTGCAATCGCTCCGGAGTTGCATCACCGTGAGTCTCGCTGGGGGTGCAGTGAAATTGAAGCTGTTTGCGCAACTTGCTCATAGCGATGAAAGTTCGCTACTGAAGGACGCTGTGGACGTGGTGCGCTTCCTGCGGCCCGCTGGCTAGCTGTCAAACGCGCGGGTTAACGCACCGCGTCCGCCTACGGATCACAGCAACGCGATTGATCCAGATCTGCACTCGCCGCGTATCTACACAAACAGAACAGGTCGCGATTTTCAAGCAGCGTATGCGACTGACCTCTAAACCCCCAGATGGGAGAACCAATGAGTTACGAGATCAACCTCGCCGAGGTCGATGCCGACGGTGCTATTCGTGAAGCCGCAGATGCAGTATCGGGTGACACGCGTCTGGACTTTCTAAAGAAGGCAGGCGTTGCAGGAGGCGCGCTGGTCGGCGGTGGTGCGGTTCTGTCCGCGTTTGCCCCCGCAGCGTTTGCGGGTCCCGGCGGGCGTCCCCCGGCGAAATTCGGTAAGGGCGACATCGGCATCCTCAACTACGCGCTCACGCTGGAGTACTTGGAGGCTGCGTTCTATAACGGAGCGACGGCAGCCAATCTGCCGCTGGGTCCCCAGGCGGCGGCGTTCCTGAAGGTCGTGACCAAAGACGAGAACGCCCACGTGGAATTCCTTAAGAAGGCCCTCGGCCGCAAAGCAGCGGCCTCGCCGACGTTTGAATTCGGAGAAGCCAACAAAACGGTGGAAAAGTTCATGGCCACCTCGTACGTGCTCGAGAACACAGGCGTGCACGCATACCTCGGGCAGGTCACGAACATCAAGTCCCCTGCATATGTGAAGGCAGCTGGCTCGATCCTCACGATTGAGGCACGGCACGCGTCAGTCATCGGTCTGCTGAATGAAGCGGCTGGCAACGACATCGCGCCTGAAGGTCCGTTCGACGTTCCTTACACCGCCGGCAAGGTGCTGGCGGCCGTGAAGTCAACAGGCTTCATCAAGGAATAAAGGGCAAATCGCAGCAGGAATAGCGCAGACATGGCGCCGTCTCGCGGATTCGTATGCGAGACGGCGCCTCTGTCATGAAATTACGAAGCGGAGGTAACAAGATGTCTAGTCCAACAAGCGAGGGCTCAGCACCGCAAACGGCAGGGATCGTAGAGCGTCTCGTGCGCGATGACGTCGATCGCAAGCGGTTCTTGAAGATGGCAGGAGGAGCGGGCGCGGCAAGCTTCGGCGCGTTCGTGCTTGCGGCATGCGGCAGCAGCACAAAAACAGCGTCGACCGCAGCGGCACCGGCAGCGGCTACGAGCACTGCATCGGCAAGTGCAACCGGCGACGTGGCAATCCTTAACTATGCACTCACGCTGGAGTACCTGGAGCGTGAATTTTACGCGAAGGTTGTGGCGTCGGGCCTATTCAAGGGCAAAGTCGGGAGCCTGATCAAGGAATTCGGTAGCCAGGAGGCTACGCACGTGGAAGCGCTGAAAGGTGCTGTGTCGAAAATGGGCGGTACACCAGCGGCCAACCCCAACGGCAAATTCCCGATCACGAGTGCCACGCAGGTTGCTGGCCTGGCTTATACGGTGGAGAACCTCGGTGCGTCTGCGTACTTGGGTCAGGCAGGCAACATCCAGAGCCCCGAAGTACTCGCGACGGCGCTTGCGATCCACTCGGTCGAGGCGCGTCACGCGTCGACCCTGGGGACGTTGGTCAAAAAGTCGCTCACACCGGATGGCGCGTTTGCCAAGCCGGCTGACATGTCAATGGTGCTGGCGGCAATCAAGCCGTTCCTGGCCTGATCGCCGGTTGAGAAAAGGAGCTGAAGCAATGTCCACACACATATCTACCGATGCCCCACAGACTGGCCTGGCAAATCCGGAGCTAGCGAACGTGGAGGTCAGCGGACTGACTCGTTCGAGCTTCATCCTGCGCGGCGCGATGGCTGCGGGCGCGGTGTACGGCTTGGGCGCTGTCACGCCGTTTGTCTCGCAGGCTCTCGCAGAAACGGGCGGCGGCGACGTTGAAATCCTCAACTTTGCACTCACGCTGGAGTATCTGGAGTCCGACTTCTACAACGTCAAGGGCAAGGAAATCGGCCTGAAGGGTCAAGCGAAGTCCTACGCGAGCATGTTCGGCGAACAGGAGGCCGACCACGTGGAGGCGATTACCACGACGATCAAATCGCTCGGTGGTAAGCCGGTGGCGAAGCCCACGTTCGTGATTCCGGCGAGCAGCCAAAGCTCGTTCTTGGCGCTGGCGTCAGTGCTCGAGAATACTGGCGTGAGTGCATACAACGGTGCTGCACCGTCGATTCAGAGCAAGCAAGTGCTGGCCGCGGCAGGAAGCATCGTGCAGATCGAGGCGCGTCATGCGGCCGCGATTAACCTGCTGCTCAGCAAGAGCCCCACGCCCAGCGGCGGCTTTGACGTGCCGCTGACGAAGGCGCAGGTACTGACGAAGGTAAAGCCGCTGATCAAGGCGTAGCGGCCTTTTGTGGGGCCGCCCGCTGGGTGATCCGCGGGCGGCCATGGCGCGTAGTAGCAGGTAGGTATCGGCCCATAGCTGGGCGTGTGAACTCTATTTCAGGAGAACTGAACATCATGGGACTTGATAATCCAATCCACATCGCATTTCTACTGATTCTTCTACTGCTGGTATTCGGCGCAAAGCGGCTCCCCGAGATGGGCAGGTCGTTGGGCGATGGCATGCGCGGCTTCAAGGACGCGATTAGTGGCGAGGCCACGCACACGGCTACACCCACGCCCATGGCGACGCAGCAGCCGGTTACACAGCCGACGCTGGTCGCACAGCACGAGCCTGTCGTGGCCCCCGTTCAGGCTGTCCCCGCGGCTCAGCCGGTGAGGGAGAGCATCCCCGCATAGCAAGGACGCCGTTGCGGAGTCCGACCAAGAGTGCTGCGCCAGCCATCGGGTTGGCGCACGAAACCCCGACGAGGACGATGGGATAGATCATGGCAGTCGCTGTAGGCAGCATCGGACATCAGGACCGCGTCAGCGTGGTCGACCATCTGGAGGAGCTGCGTGCTCGCCTGATCGTTTGTCTGGCCGTGATTGCGGTGGCGTTCGGCTTCTGCTTCTGGCAGAACACGGCGCTGTTGAACATCGTGAACGCGCCGCTTGCCCATCAAACCCAGAAACAGGTCAAGGCGGGTAACGGGCCGCTCGGATCGACTTACACTGTGCAACAGAGTGCGCGCACGGTGGCCGTGCAGCTGCAGGCGGTGGTACAGACGCTCGAGCGACCCGATAGCGGTGCGTCAGCGGCGACGAAGGCGTCACTGGCGCACGTAAAGCCGCAGCTGGACGGAGCAATCAAGCACCTATCGGCCGCGCCCCAGGGCAACAAGCCCGTGACGTTGGGGATCGGCGAGCCGTTCACGACCACGCTCGGTATCGCGTTCATTTTCGCGATGATCTTCTCGCTGCCGGTGATCCTGTATGAGCTGTACGGGTTCTTGCTGCCGGCGTTCAGTCCCGAGCAACGGCGGGTGACCACGCCGCTGATGTTGGCTATCCCGTTCTTGTTCGTGGCGGGGGTGATGTTTGGCTACTTCATTGTTCTGCCGGCGGCTGTGCGCTTCTTCCAGAATTTCAATAGCGGCCAGTTCAACGTGCTCGTGCAGGCGAGCCAGTACTACCACTTCGCCGCGGTGGTTCTGCTTGCAATGGGTCTCGTCTTTCAGGTGCCTGTCGGCGTGCTGGCTGCCACGCGTGCGGGGATCGTGACCACGCAGCAGCTGCGCCACAACCGCCGCTACGCGGTGCTCGCGTGTGGGGCGGTGGCAGCGTTCCTGCCGGGCGATGCGATCACGCTGCTGCTGGAGACTGTGCCGCTGTATTTGCTGTTCGAGCTGAGCGTGCTGATTGCCAGGATCATCGAGCACCGCGAGACGCGGCGAGCATTGCGCGATGCTGGGTGATGTCGGTGATTGCGAGCTCCGCGGAGGGCGCCCCGAGCGGCGCCTGATCAGCGGTGATCCAAAAGCGCGCGGCTGCCGTAAGAATGGTTGGAATGTTCAACCCCCTGCGCCCATCTGGTGGAAGCGGCTCGATCGAGCGGTTGCGCGTGCTCGCGGACGAGGAGCTCATGCAGCTCGTATACCGGAGCAGCGCGGACGCGTTCGAGGTGATCTATGACCGCCACGCGGATGCAGCCTTCTCGCTGGCGTATCGCATGTGCGCTCAGCGAGCGCTCGCTGAGGACGTCGTGCAGGAGGCGTTCCTGTCGCTGTGGCGCAGCCGCGCGCGCTACGACCGCAACCGCGGCAGCGTGCGCACGTGGGTGCTTGGCATCGTGCACAACCGCGCAATCGACGCTCTGCGCCGACGCACGGTGCGCGACAAGGGGATCGTCAACGACGAGGGCTTGGAGGAACGCGTGGCGGCTCCCGAGCGTACGGAGCTGGACGTCGCCCGCCGTGAGGAGGCAAGGGAAATCCGCGACGCGCTGGATGAGCTCCCCGAGGAGCAGAGCAAGGTGATCGAGTTGGCGTACTTCGGGGGTATGACTCACGTGCAGATAGCGTCGATGCTGGACGTACCGGTGGGCACGATCAAGGGGCGGATGCGGCTTGGGCTGGCGAAGATGCGGATGGCGCTTGGAGATCCCACGGAGATGGTGCAATGAGCGGGGAGGACTTCCCTATGGATCCGGGGCTATGCGGCGACAACGCCGCTCCCTACGTGCTTGGGGCGCTCGCCGAGGAGGAACACGAGGCCTTCCGCAGGCACCTCGACTCGTGCGCTGTCTGCCGCGAGGAGGTGGCAGCGCTTCAGGTTGTGGCGAGCGTGCTGCCGGCAATTGCTCCACAACGGAGCGCACCGCAGGAGCTGAAGCGCAACGTGATGGCAAGCGTGCGCGAGGACGCGCGCCGCGAGGAAGAGCTCGGCCACCACATGATCGCTGCCACGCGGACGCACTTTGCGCGGCGTTCGCAGCTGGCGTGGCCGCGCTGGCGTCCGCTGCTCGCATCGGGAGCGCTGGCGACGGTGGTGGCCGTCTTGGTGATCGCGATTGCCTCAGGCGGCGGTGGTGCGAGCACGCGTGTGATTCGCGCGGAAGCGACCCCACGTGGCGCGGATGCATTGCTGCACGTGAGCGACGGCCGTGCGCAGCTGGACGTGTCGGGTATGCCGCAAACGCCGCCCCAGCGGGTGTATGAGGTGTGGGTCAAACGCTCGGGTGCACCACAGCCAACGGATGCGTTGTTCACGGTCACCGCCCACGGCGACGCCACGGTGGGCGTGCCTGGGAGCGTGCGTGGCGTGAAGGTGATCATGGTGACCTCCGAGCCGCTCGGCGGGAGCAAGGTGCCCACGACCTCGCCGGTGATCATCGCGCGCTTGTGATGTAGCTGGTGATCGCTTCGGCGAATGCGCGCGCGGCGAGTCGTTGAAAGGATGGGCGCACTAGCATTGCGGCGTCGGTGGAGTTGCGCATGTTGGCGCACTCGATCAGCACCTTGGGCACGGTGGTGAGGTTGAGGCCGGCGAGGTTGTCGCGGTCAGACACCCCATCGGTCCCGTCGTAGTCGCTCACGGGCATACCCGTGAGCTGGTGGTAGCGCTGCAACAGCACATGACCAAAGGTCTTGGAGGCAGCGATGACGCGGTCGTTGGGGCCATCGGCGATGGGCTCGAGGACGGTGAAGCCACGGCCGTCCGCGGGTCCGCCGTCGGCGTGGATGTCGATGGCGACGTTTGCGTGCGCGCGGTTGATGATCTGCGAGCGTTCGGTGACGCACGGGCCGACCCCAGCGTTGCTGGTGCGGGTGAGCACGACCGTAGCGCCGTCGGCGCTCAGATCGCCGGCCAGATACTTGGCGACGTTGAAGTTGAACTGTGCCTCGGTATAGCCGCCGTCTGTTTCTGTGCCGGTCGTGTCGCACGTCTCCTGTTCACGCCCGTTCCAGATGAGGTGGTTGACGAAGCTCGGGTCGGTGTAGTTATGACCGTTGTGGCCGGGGTCGATGCCGACGACCTTGCCGGCGAGCGCCAGCGCAGCAGTCGCTGTCCGCGGCCCGGCGCTCGCAGGCGTAGCCGGCGACCCTGCGCTGGCAGGCGCGCCGGAGTACGCAAGGCCCACAAGGCTGCCTACAGCGAGTGCGAGCACGGTGATGGCACGCACGGCGAGCTATGCCTCGACGCGGGCCACGAGGAGCAAATGGTGCTCGCCGACGACGATGTGGTCGCCGCCGTGTAGTTGGCGTCCGCGGCGGGTCTCGAGCTCGTTGTTGACCAGCACCGGCTGGCTGGCAAGGATCGCCTTGACCTCGCTGCCGCTGTCGACTACCCCCGCGAGCTTGAGCAGCTGTCCCAGCCTGATGGTCTCGCCGCGAATGGTGATCTCGCTTGCCACTGGCCTCGAATCTAGCTGAGGAGCAGTGCAGCTGCTATCGTCTGTTTCGGATGGTCCATGATGGAATATCTGCTGTCGGCACCCTAAGTGGAGGCGAGCTTGGATGACCGCATTCGCAAGACGGCCGCAGTCGCTCGGTCGCGCTGTCGGAGATCGATCCGCTTCTCTTTTCATGATGCTAGGCATCGCCGCCGCTGTCCTCGCGTGCGTGCTGGCGACGAGCCTTCCAAGCTCAACCGCTGCCACAGTTCCACGGATCGTCCGTCATCGCATTGAAAGCCTGCCGCTGCTCGGCCACAGCATCGTGTCGGCGGTGCCGGGCGGCGAATTCGTCCAGCGGGGCGAGCTGTTGGATCATCCAGGAGGCAGCGGCGAACAGTTTGGCGAAGCAGTTGCTGTGTCGGGTCAAACGCTCGTCATCGGCACGATTAACCACACGGCTGGGTCGATGGGCATCGAACAGGGCGCAGCTTACGTCTTCACTGAGCTTGCCTCCGGCTGGGCGCACGCGCGACAGGTGGCGATCTTGAAAGCGCCGAGGGGTCAGTCCGAAGAAGCATTTGGTCGGTCGGTAGCGATATCGGGCAACATGATCGTTGTCGGTGCTCCCTTCCGCGAAATCGCCAAGCACACACATCAAGGCGCGGTGTTCGTGTACGTCAAGCCCGCGTCCGGGTGGAGAAGCGCTAGCCCGACGACTGAGCTGACCCCGGCTGGAGGTGCGGCGAACGAATTCTTCGGTGAATCAGTCGCGATCTCGGGCAACACTGTGCTGGTTGGAGCGCCCGGTCGCAAGGTCGGCAAACACGCTGCGCAGGGCGCTGTCGACGTCTTTTCGGTGCCGCGTCTCGTACACGCCGGCACTCCGAAGCAGCTGACGGAGCTGACCGCACCCGATGGTCAGGCCAACGACGCCCTCGGCATCTCCGTGGCGGTTTCCGGCTCAACGGTCGTCGCTGGGGCTGATGTGCACCGAGTTGGCGAGACCGCGGAACATGGCGTGGCGTACATTTTCACAAAGCACGCGACTGGCTGGAGGAATGTCCGCGAGACTGCCCTGCTGACCGACGAAGCGGGCGGAGTGGGTGAACTGTTCGGTCGCACGGTGGCGATCTGGCGGAACACCGTGGTTGTGGGCGCGCCCGACCATGGCGGTGGGAATGTTGAACAGGGCGCGGCGTTTGTGTACGTAAAGCCCGCCTCCGGCTGGCATGGCTCGCTCACTCAGACTGCCGAGTTGACCGCCTCAGACCCGGGCAGGGGTGACCAGTTCGGCGGTGCGCTCGCGATCTCTGGTGGGCTGATCGTGGCTGGCGCACCGGGCCACACAACTGGCAAGAACACAGAACAGGGCGCCGGATACGCGTTTGTGAAGCCCGCCAATGGCTGGACAACCACCACCGAGACCAGCGAGCTGAATGCAAGTAGTGGCGCCGCAGGAGACAGACTCGGCCTGTCCGCCGCGTTCTCAGCAGATACGATCTTCCTCGGTGCGCCCGACCGAGCGGTGAACAAGGATCTCGGGCAGGGCGTCGTGTACGTGTTCCGGGCCGATTCGTGATCAAAGCACGAG
>DATHLT010000001.1:0-6352 GCA_035487855.1 Solirubrobacteraceae bacterium | reverse complement strand
ATGCCGGTGGTGCGCAGCTGGAGCGCTTCGAGCTGATCGCGCCGGAACGCGCGCATCCCGCAGTGAGCGTCGCTGACTCCTGTGCGGAACAGGACGTTGAGCAGCCCGGAGAGCAGCGGGTTGCCGATGTAGCGGTGGTGCCAGGGCATCGCGCCGGGATGGATGTGCTGCATGCGGTTGCCGATCACCATGTCCCCTCCGTCCTGCAACTCGCGCAGGAAGTTGGGGATCTCGTTGAAGTCGTAGGTGAGGTCGGCGTCGGCCATCAGCACGTAGGTGCCGGAGGCAGCCGCGAACCCGGCCATGTAGGCGCTGCCGTAGCCGCGCCGGAGCTCGTGGACGACGTAGGCCCCCGCCGTCTGCGCCAGCTTTGCGCTCCCGTCTTCGGAGCCGTTGTCGGCGACGATCACCTCGCCGTCGATACCGGCGAGATTCATCGCATTGCGGGCAGATCTGACGCACTGCACGATGTTCTCGGCCTCGTTCAGGCAGGGGATGATCACCGACAGCAGCTTCGGGTCAGCCTCCTCCGTCGTCTCACGGACAGGGCGCGCGGTCGCGGCGAGAACATCGGTCATCGTGACCAGTTACTAGCTGACAGCTGGACGACGGTCAACGCCGCCGCCGCCGACCCCCGAGACGTGCGCAGGAATCGCATCGGCGGCGTCTCCCACTAGCCACGGCCGTCCACGCGACAGTGGATCAATCATCCGTAGAAGCGCGCCGCGACGAGCATCTGGCTCACGATGTCGTGGGCCAGGAACAGCACGACGATCAGCGTTCCCACGGTCGGCCCCCAACGCCGTCCCGCGCCGCGCGCGGCGAGGGCGAGTGCCGCTGCGAACAGCGCGAGCATCGGCAGCAGGTAGCGCGCCTGGGCATATTCGGCATCGACTTCGGGGAAGACGGTGTAGGAGGCAGCGCCCACGAGTGCCATCACGCCGACGGCAGCGGTCGCGTACACGGCGAGCTCGGCGGCGCGGCTGCGCAGCGCGGCGCGCGCTCCTACGAGGGCGCGCCCGCAGAGCAGCGCGATCGCCGCGGTGGGGATCAGCGCGATGCTGTAGACCCAGCTCGGGAAGGTCGTGTCGAGCCAGCCGTACAGGCCGACGTAGCCGTCGAACCAGAACTGTCGCGTCGTGAACAGCCCCGGGAAGTCGTTGACGGTCCCCGGCAGTCGTGGCAGATAGAGCTGCCAGATGTAGTTGATCTCCGCCGGCACTGACTGGATTGAGCTCGCGCGCCACGATACCTGTCCCAGCAGGGCATCGCCGGACAGCGCGTTGATCACCGCGTACACGACGACGGGGCTGAAGCCGAGCGCGAGCGCAAGCGCGAGCGGGCGCCAGGCGGAGCTGCCAGAGGCGCGCCGAGCGCGGATGCTCAGGATGATCAGGCCGAGGAGGATCCCAGGCACGAGGCCGACGAAGTTCAGCTTGGTCACCAGGCCGATCGCTGTCACCACACCGATCGCCACCGCACCACCGGTGTCGAGGCCGCGCCGAAATGCGCGCGCGAGGCAGTAGAAGGTCGCCGCGGAGACCGCGAACAGCAGCGAGTCGGGGTTCACAGCGCCCGACATGAACCCGAGAAGCGGCGCAAGCGCGACTGACAGGCCACCGACGGTCCACGCCCATGGCTCTCCCGGGAGCGTCTCGCGTGTGAACAGAAACGCGAAGATCGCGGTCAGGCCGGCGAACAACGCGGACATGAGCCTCATCAACTGCAGTCGATCGAGCACCGTGCCGCTGCTCGCCAAGGTGTAGGGGATCGCCTCGAGCGCATAGTAGAGCGGTGGCTGCGAGGCGGCGACGCCTGCCTCGGGGCTCCCTGTTTCGTGCGGCGTCGCGGCCAGTTCGCGTTCGAGAGCCTCCTGTTCGGCTTGGGTTGCGATCGTCTGGTTCTGAGGACGCAGACGAACCGCGCCCTGATGCAGCGCGCGCAGGACAGCGCCCTCTTCGGCTGCGGTTTCCTGGGAGCTCGACGACGGCAGGCGGCCGGTTTCGGCGAGCTGCTTGACGTAGGCAAAATGAGCCGGCTCGTCGGTGACCTGAAACGCCGGTGTCACAAGCGACCAGCAGACGGCGTTCAGACACGCGATGAGTCCGCAGATCCAAGCGGCTCGCGGGATTCGCCGCACGAGCCTCATGTCTCGCTCACGGCAATTCCTTGACCACGAGCCCTGCAGCCAGGACGATCACAGCCGCGGCGAGGCCGATGGCGAGAAACACGACCCAGATTCCGGCTGCGGCGCGACCCAGACCCATGCGACGCGCCGTTGACGCCAGCAGTGACGCCCATGAGCGTTCGCCCGGGTGCAGGTATTCGATCCACATGCGTCCCGGGAGCGGCTGACCGTCTTCTCGTGTAGCGCTCGCGACGGGCGTTGCATTGCCTTGTACGGTGACCGTTTCGTCCCGTACCCGAAACGACACGCAGACTGTCACGCCGGACACCGTGCGCCGTAGTGGTTTCACGGGGATCGTCACCGACCCGCCCACCCACCCCGAGTGCCGCTCCCCGCTGGTGATACGGCGCCCTTGCGAGCTCACCGCAACCTCGACGCGCGGGCCATAGATGGTGTCGAGCCAGACGCGCAGCGCCGACGTGCCCGACGGCAGCGTTTCGCCTCCCTGGCAATAGCTGTTGTATTCGTGGCTGGCCGCAATCGGCTCTTCCGGCTGACCAGCGGGCCTGTCCGACCCGGCGACCGTCATCGGCGCGTGCGCCAATATCAAGCCGATCGTGATTGCCAGCAGCGTCAATCCCCCGACCAGCGCGGCTGTCACGCGTCGCATCGATACCCGTGCAGCGCGAGATTGGGAAGCTCGATGAACATGACGTCCCGCGGCCTGCTGGTCAGCCGATGCCGGAGGCGTCGTAGAACTGCGGATGACGTGAAGGGCAGTAGAGCGCAAGTTTCGCAGCCAGGGCGTCGTAGCGGACGATCCACACGCCCGTGCCGTCACTCAAACGACGACACGCAGGAGGGCTGCCTGCTGTCACAGGTTCGTGAATCAGTGTCGCCACCCGAGCCGAGCGACTGAATTCGACCTTTGCAGTAGACACCCAATTGAGCCTGGCAATTACAGACAGTGGCGCTAGCCCTTCCAGCGAGAAGTCAGGCGCCTCACTCTGCCTGACGCTCCAGGTGACTGTCCGTACCCCTCCGCGCCTCAGCGCTTCTAGCAGTGCGGGCACGTCGCCGTCACGACTGGGCGCACCGACGAGGAAGCCGCTCGTCGAGTACACGGCGACCTGGTTGCTGCCGGCCAGCTTCACGGGCAGAGTCACGCTCACATCATCACCAACGCCAAACGTGACCCCCAGCGTATCTGCAACTACTACAACTATCAGCAGTGTGGCGAGGGCGAGGCTCGCTGTACGCGGCAGAGATACGATCCACCCAGTGCCGATGACCGATGAGAAGGCGAGCAACGGCAGGCCGTAGCGGATATCGTGGTGAGGGACAAGCGTAATCGCGATGAATGCAGCGCAGCCGCCCACAAGGAACTCAAGCCGGGCTCCCTGCTTATCGTGTCCGCGCACGACGGCGAGCAGCGTCCAGACAGTGCCCACTGCCGCGAGCACGAAGAGTGGTGCCAGCAGCTGGGAGTCGAGCACGCTCCAGAAGTAAAACGCCAGGCTTTCCGCAGAGAGAGTTGCCGATTGGGTCCCCGTTGGGGTGTAGGACGCTACCCCGCCAAGATCGGACAGCCTCCCCAATTCCGTGATGTGAACCAGGTACCACGGAGCGCCGACCACGAACGCGACCACGCAGAAGATGAGGAAGCCGCGCTTGTTGCGCCACCCGCCGTGCGCCAGCACGATCACGATCAGACCGATGACGAACAGCGGGAACTGCGACTTCACGTTCAGGCCGAGCCCAACCGTCAGGCCGGCGAGCCCGGCGACACCCGGGCGGCCGAAGTCCTCGCTCGCGAGGATGAGCCAAACCGAGACGGCAGCCGCAGCGGTGAGCGGGCCGTCGAGCATCTCGACGTGGAACATCGACATCAGCAGCGGCGATCCGAGCGCGAACACGACGGCGAGCATTCCGGCCAACGGCCCGAAGAGGAGTCGCCCTGTTTGGTAGCACCCGAGCGCGAGCAACGGGACGAACACGACGTTCTCAGCGATGATCGGCGACGCCACATTCACGCCGCCGACGAACATCGCGAGCGCACCCACGACGTGCCCGACAGTCGGGTAGATCCCTTCACTGGTGAGCGGGCCGAGGAGATTTCCGCCCGCAAGCATGCTGTGGTAGAGGAGAACGAGCGTCAGGTGATCGCCGGCGTCATAGACAGGGATGCTGCGATCCTGCGTCAACCACCAACAGGTCAACGCGATGTACACGACCGTGGCGACGATCGCACCCCAAGCAGGCGTGCTCCGCGGCATGCTCCAGACGTGCGATGAGCGACGCGCGCGGGTGTCGTCTTCGCGCAAGCGCGTGGCGGGGATACGCAGCTCGGCGCGCGGCGGGCGGCCCCGGCTCGCCGGGGGGTTCGCCGAATCGTGGGCGGACATCCCGCGAACGTAGTCGAGACCTCAGCCCAATTCCACTAAACCGCGCTACTCCGGCTGCGATGTCTCTCACTGCGCCACGTCGTGGGCGTGTCTATCGCTGCTCTTCGACAACCTTGCGGCTGGCGTGCTAGGAGAGGTACAAGGTCCTGGGGGCTCACGGCAGCTGTAGCTGTCCGGGCATCCCCACAGGCGCGTGGGGCGCGGGATCACGTCGATCCCGCGCCCCACTTTGAACCTGCGGGCATTTCAGCACGACTACGTCGAGGCGCCTATCCATGGCAGCCACAACACCGATCACCTGGGGGCGATCGTGAACATCTTCCCGCTTTCCGACGTAGCTTGTGGTTCGCCTGAGGCTACTTGGTTGGATTCTTTGAAGGGCGCGCCGCTGAGGCTGGATAAGAGCTGCGCGAATTGCCCAATTCCTGCTAGGTTGTAGAACGCACGGAATTCCTGTTTACCGAGCGAGCCGTTCAGAACGCCCTTTAGGCTAGTAAGCTGAGTTGTTTCGGTAGTACCTTCGAGATTGAGGGTCCCGATCACCGAGCCCTTGACTCTGATTTTTGAGCCGCTCGCTGGGCAGTCGATTTCGTTATTGTTTGCTGCCGTAAGTTCCGTTGGTAAGTACAGGACCCCAAGCCGTAAGCCGAAGCTCGAGCCGGCTAAGCTGGTGTAGACGATGTGGAATGACCCTTCCGTCAGCACTTCACCGTTTGCTTCAATGCCCGTGTTAAGGCATTTTTCCGTGCCTTTTACTACTTTTAGGAAGGTCGCGCGGAACGTCCCTAACGCACTTAATGCACCGAGTCCGTATGACGTGCTCAGGCCTTCGCCGCTGAGCACAGCGCCAGCGACAGTTTCGAGCTTCGTTTTCGTGGTGGTGCTTGAGAAGTTTAGATTCAGCGGGTAGGCCGCGCCTAACGTGATTGAGACGTCGGGTAACACCGCGAAGGCTGAAGTCGCCAAAAGGCCCATCGCGCACATTGCCACGAGCGTCATGCCCAAGAGCATAAGTCTCTTCATGTCAACCCCCAATTTGGATCGTAGAACTACCTGCATCGGCAGTCTCTATACCTTTGATCATGCTGATCTCCCAGTCGTAGAAACTGAGGCAACCAAGAGCCGTCACCAGTCACGACAACCAGGGCCGCCCCAGGGAAAGGGCAAACGATCAGCGCCCAGCTATCAGCACTACCCTATCTTTTGTAGGCAGCCCAGGCCTGCAAGTCAAGGCGATCGAGCAAACTGTTTCCAATTGTGAGATCGCGCATTCGGATAACGCGACCCGCCAATGTGCGTCAAACGGCCGTTGTCGCCCGGCTCGCGCCCGGGTAATCGCCGTGCAGCACGTCGAAGATCGGCACGTCTGCGATCGCCTGCGTGAGCAGTTCGCGCAGCTCCAGCGAGTCGAAGCTGTGCGATTGGGGTGCCACCGGGTTGACGGTGATCGCCTGCAGCTCGATCGGCTGCAGGACGTGGAGGCGGACGCCCTGACGGCGATACCAGGCGGGGCCGCGTTGTGCGAGGAACACCCTGGTGGCGTCGACGACGAGCAGCGCCAGCTCGCGACGGCGCTTGTGCAACGCGTGCCCGAGGCTGCGTAGAAACCGTTCCGGCAGCGCGCCTGCGACGATCAGCCAGCCCGCGGTGGGGTTGGCGTCGAGCAGCTCGGCGATCTGCTCGGCCTCGGCGGAGAGGAAGAAGCGCGGTGGCAGTGCGAGCGGCTGGAGGTCCTCGCCGACGAGCACGCTCGTTCCCTGTGCGTCGGTCGCGGCGAGCTCGCGCAGGCGCGGGCCGGCGTCGGGGTGGGCGTCCTCGA